>CAIUCV010000001.1 GCA_903897805.1 Candidatus Yanofskyibacteriota bacterium
AATTAGCATTTTGGTTATTACGGCATTTGTAGCGCTGGCAGTTTTTTCTCTATATCCAACCGGCAGCAAATTACTAAAGATGATACGCCATACATACTCCTTTGAAAATTCTAAAGAAGTTATCTATTCATATATTAATAATGGGGATATTCATATTGCAGACGAGATTCTCAAAAATAAATACGAAATAAGTCGTTTTAGTCCTGTTGAAATAGATACCATCACATGGAAAGAGGATCCTTTTTCTGATATATATTGGCGTTTTAATTATTATAATTTGGAGCCAGTGAGAAATCTTCTTTTTGCATGGATAGAAACAGGTAATCCGACATATAAAAATAAATTAATAGAAATTACAGAATCCTTTATAGATAATGGTGTAAATGGACCATACTCTTGGGATTATCAAGGCACGGCCTTTAGAGTCATGACTCTTATTGATGTGCGGGAAAAACTGCGTGAAAAAAACGAATTATCAGCCGATTTAGACGCAAAGATTTTAGAAACATTAAAAACTCATGGCGATTTTTTGGCTGACCCCGCTCATTTTGAGAATGATTATAATCATGGGCTTGATCAAGCAGCCGCCTTATATCTTCTAGCTGTTAATTTTCCCGATATGCCGGGAGCGGATGCGTGGCTTAAATTATCATCCGAGCGAATTACCGAGATGCTCTCGGGTATTGTTGATGCTGACGGAGTTTTAGTTGAAAATTCGCCCTATTATCATCTTTATGTTCTGGAAAAATTTTGGGAGATTCGTAAATATCTGAAACAAAATAATTTGACAATAGACGGTTTTTCTGACGATAAGATAAATAAGATGATATCTTATGTTGTATATATGCTACAGCCTGATTTAACAGTGCCAACCATAGGTGCCTCTCTTGATAGGCAAATCAATTTATCCGGAGTATATGAAGAGATGGCAGAATCACACCCTGATTTATTATATGTTTTGACAAAAGGCGCGCGGGGCAAAAAGCCCTCTAATTTGAATATCCAATATCCGGTTAGCGGAGAAACCATTATGCGCTCTGGGTGGGGCAAAGGAAATGATTATACTAATCAGACACAATTAATCTTTGATACGGGCAGCTACAGGACAAATCATAGCGATCTCGATGCGCTTAGTTTTAATTTATTCGGCAACGGCATTGCTTTAATGCCGGATGCCGGTCTTTATGCCTACGACGCGGGACCATACCGCACTTATTTTCATGGTACAAAATCTCATAATACAGTTGTTGTTGACGGGAAAGATCAAGCCGCTGGAGAAAAAATCGTCGGTGGTTCCGAAAAAGTATATTCTGGATTTTTTGAAGAAGGGAACGGCTATGTTTACCAATCAGGTGAACACGAATTGTATCAGGATGTATCTCATGAAAGAGCGATAGCTATGATTGAGGATTCTACGATAATTATACTGGATAACCTTAAATCTTCTTCAAACCATACATACGAACAGATGTTTCATCTTTTTCCAGGGGCTAAAATAAGCGCTGATGGTTTAACCCTGACGGCAAAAGGGAAAGACCCAAAACAAACTTTGACTATACGGCAATTTATTACAGATGGCGTAGAATTAAATACCGCAATTGGCGAACAAAATCCGCCGAATGGCCTTTGTTCAGTTGAATACAAAATTACAGTCCCTTGCTACTCAATATCTTATCTTCAAAAAGGTCAGAATGTGTCTTATGTAACCGTAATTAGTATCGGCAAAGATCAGACGATTGTAAATTTAGACAAGGCGAATAATTTGTTAAAGGTCAAAACAAAAAATAATTCCTATAGTATTAAAATTAATGAGACCCAAGGCGCAAAAAGAACTATAGAAGTAAACAAGAATTTTGATATATCCAAGATTTATTCATCTGTACAATCAGCAGATTCTCTTAACGCTCTGGGCGAATGGTATAAAGCTAACGTAGTCAATGAAGATGCAAGCAAAATGGGTATAGGATCTGTAACCGTTAACGAAAAAGAAAATAGTCTAGAAATAACCCCACCTTTAGACGGTTCATATATCGAAGTTGCAAAAGATGCCGATTTAAATTTATCTGATAAAAATATTTATTTTAAGGTCAAGGTTGATAATTTCTCAAACCTACAAGGTTTTGATATTTACCTATCTAACGACAAATGGACAAAATCTTCTAGATATAATATAGCAAATAGTGCTTATGACGTAAGCCGGGATGGTGAGTGGCTCCAATTTGGAGTAGGAAAGGGTGATTTAAGAAAGAGTAGCTTAGGAGATTGGGTAAAAAACGATCCGACTTTTGATTGGTCGAAGATTGATAGCATTAAATTTTTTGTATCATCAAAAACGGGCAAGAATGCTAAAGTTGAAGTCAAAGAATTTAATTTGGTTCCTGATAAAAAAGAAGCACTAGCAGTGATTATTTTTGATGACGGATGGTCTTCTGTTTTAGATGCAGCCAAAATAATGAACAATTATGGTATAAAAGGTAACGTTTCGGCCATAACTGGTAGTATTGGCACAAAAAGATATTTAACGTTGGATGATTTAAAAACACTTCAAAACACTTATGGATGGGATATCGTAAATCATACGAATCTTCATAAAGACGCCGTCAATGATTATGTAAACACTAATAATCTAATGGGATATAAGGATGATATTAGTGACGCATTACAGTATTTAGTCCAAAATAACATCAATTCGGCGCCAAATTGGTTCGTTTATCCAGATGGAAGGGCCGATGGACCCATAAAGAAGATCGTTGGGGAATACTATAAATTTGCGCGATCAACTATTGATGGCCCCGAATTATTCCCTTTTGCCGAACCGCTTGAGGTAAAGGTTCTTTCTGTATATGCTGATCGAACTGATGTAAAAGATATCCACAATGCCATAAGCGATGCCATAAAATACAATCAAACGATTATGCTGATGTTCCACAAGTTTTCAGAAGGAACCCCTTCTGTCTATACAGAATGGCAATTGAGCGAATTTGACGCCGTATTAAAGGATATTAAAAAGCAGGGGATAAAAGTAGTAACTTTGTCAGAACTTGATAAGGAGAATGGCATACCGGAAACAAAATTTACAATCCATAATTTTATTCCTCAACAATTTGATCTTGATATTTCTGTAAATCGTAACACGGATTAATTCCTGTTGCTGATTATTTTGATATTGTAAGTTTGGATAAGTAAATAAAACTTGATATAATAAACTCTATGAATATGAAATCTAAAATCATCATTACGTCTTGTTTGATTGTGGGTGCGGTAATCGCTATCGGCCTATATATATATTTAGGCCCAATACTCATTCGCCGGGGCAATCTTGTATTTGATGATTTCTCCCTGTTTCAGGCTAAAATAGATGCGTCACTAAAGAAACATCGTCCAACACCCACCCCAACCCCAGTGCCAATAAATACTGCACTGGTTGAAAATTTCGACACAACCTACACGGTAAAAGAGGCCGGGAGCATGAACTCAAGCCAAAGTCCGGAATGGTGGTTAAGCTCCGGTGCATACTTTTACAGCGCAAACGGCATAGGCAGTACTATAATGGGGCCGCTTCCTGTGCTAGATCCGTGGCGCATTGCTTATTCTCTTTCAAATTCTCTTGATACGGACAACGGTTACTATCCGCAAAATATTTTTAGATTGGTTTTAAAGAGCCGATGGCAAAACTTTACGCAAGAAGCATATTTTAAGATTGTAAAAGATAATCTGAGCGCCAGCCCAAACAGAAATTCTTCAAATGGGTTGTTGTTTTTCAATCGTTATAGCGATGCGTTTAATTTGTATTACACGGGTATAAGAGTTGACGGATATGCCACGATCAAAAAGAAAATTGGCGGAGTATATTATACGATGGCATATAAACCATTTATTAATGGCCCAGCTTATGATACGAATGCCAATCCCGATCTTTTACCCAAGAATACTTGGATTGGTTTAAGGAGCGTTGTTCAAAATAATACTGATGGCACGGTAAGTATAAAATTGTATGTTGATAACGGCAAGACGGGCAACTGGGTTTTAGTTGCGGAAGCGAAGGATGACGGTAAAAGTTACGGCGGGTCTGCCTTTCTGGGCACTGGCTATGCAGGCATTCGCACCGATTTTATGGATGTTGAATTTGATGATTATCAAATAAAATCATTATTTTAAAAATAGTTTTAATTTTGCCATAGTTAAAAACCGCAGCCGTGAGGTCGCGGTTTTTGGTTGGCCCCGTAGGGTATTGACGGTTTGCCCCGCTTTTGCTATACTTCCCATTTAATAAAAACCATTGGATTTTTGGCCGTAAACGTGAATTAACGGCCAAAATCCAAGGGTTGGGCAACTTTATATGGTAAAGCGCTTGAGTAATGCGAGTTTCGCACAGTGGTCGGTTTTCGTGACTATATTTGCCGCTATTTTAATATTAGGCGGTTTTTTTATTTTTAATGGGGCTTCGGCGGCAATTAGTTTTGGCTCGGCCAACTCGGCAGCGAACAGCAGTAGCGGTGCCTCCACTCTCGTGATTCCAGCACCGTCTTCGATCTCAATTGGGGACTTTCTTTTGGCTGGCGTGAGCTATAATGGCGGAGACGACACAACGCTTACAAAACCATCTGGTTGGATTCTAATTCGAAAAACAGACAATGGCGATGACGTAGGTACGGCGACTTATTATAAGATTGCCGTATCTGCAGACACCTCGGCATCGTTTTACACCTGGAATATCTTGAGCTCTCACACAAAGCGGGCTGCTGGCGGCATTATTCGTTATACCGGCGTCGACTTAGGAAATCCGATTGATATTTCGGCTGGAGGTACAGGTCAAACGAGTAGTGGTAATGGCAATGTCACTGCGCCCTCGGTTGCGACTAGTGCAGCTAATGATCTCGTGGTCACTTTCTTCTCGGTTGGTAACCGTACCGATGGCGGCGGTTTCAATCCACAATTGCCCCTTGTAGCTGCAAACGAACGATTTGATACACAGAATACCAATAATAGTGGTCCGAGCGCCTCGGCAGTTGATTTTCTTCAAGCATCAGCCGGCGCTACCGGATCAAAATCTTCCCAGGCACATGGCACTCCCAGTAAAACCAATTGGGTTGGCCAGACCGTTGCCCTAAAGATGTCTACTCCAGCAACAGCCACACTTACGCTCGTAAAATCGGTAACAAATAACAATGGCGGTACGGCGTTAGCAACCGCTTGGACGCTTTCCGCAAGTGGCCCGACACCAATTTCAGGCGCCACCGGTAGCCCGGCAGTTACTGGCGCGACCGTTAATGCGGGCGCATATAACCTTTCGGAATCCGGCGGGCCTTCCGGTGGTTATTCATCTTCCGCCTGGATTTGTGCCGGCGGCACTCAAAACGGCAGTACCATTACCCTTACAGGGGGCCAAAACGCTACCTGTACCATCACTAATGACGACCAGCCGGGAACGCTTATAGTTAGGAAAGTAATAGTTAGCGATAACGGTGGCGGCAAAACTTATACGGATTTTTCATTCTCGGTTAATAGTGGAACTCCGACCGTTTTTGAACAGGACGGCCAAAATGATTTAACGGTTGATGCAGGTACTTATACTGTAACCGAGCCAGCCGTTTACGGTTATGCAGCCGCATACGATAATTGTTCCGATGTTATTGTTGCGAATGGCGGTTCTGCTACGTGTATTATCACCAACGACGACATTCAACCATCTTTAACCGTTATCAAGCATGTTATTAACGATAATGGTGGCGACAAGGCGGCCTCTGATTTCACAATGAGTGTTTCCGGCCCAACCCAACTTTCTTTTCCGGGTGCTGAAACTCCTGGCATAACAAATTCTGTTAATGCCGGCTCGTATGTCATAACAGAAAGGGGACCAGATGGTTACGCTCTGAGTTACCTTGGAAATTGCGATGGCGGCGGAAATCTCTCTATCAGTGTTGGCAACAGTAAAAATTGTACCCTGACGAACGACGACCAATCTCCCCGCCTGACGGTGCAAGTCCATGTCATTACTGATAATGGCGGTTCGCTTACTGCTCCGGAAACAACTGTGAATGTGACCGGTTCAAACGTTCTCCCATCTTCACCTTTTCCGGGCGATGAATTAGGTTATACTGTTTTGCTTGATGCAAATACCGTTTACGGCGCAGATGCCAATAGCGTAACCGGTTACACAAAAACGCTTTCGGACGGATGTTCTTCAAGCGGCATCTACGGCTTTTTAAATCTTAATGAAGGGCGTATTTGCACAATTACTTTTAATGACATCCAGCCCAAACTAACGGTCACCAAAGTAGTAGTTAATGACAACGGCGGCACAAAAACAGTTTCGGACTTCCCATTATTCGTTGGCCAAACTCAAGTTACTAGTGAAGTAGAAACAAGTTTCGACGCAGGAACCTATACCGTCAGCGAAACCCAGCAAACAGGTTACGTGGCAAAATTCAGTGGCGGCTGTGCTGAAAACGGCTCCATTACTTTGAATGCGGGAGATGTTAAAGCTTGTACTATTACCAATGATGACATTCAGCCGAAACTGACCGTAACGAAAGTTGTTAATAGTGGAGATGCCCAAATCAGCGATTTTACGTTGAAAGTTGGCGATACCACGGTTATTAGCGGGCAACAGAACGGTTTTAATGTTGGTTCTTATGTTGTGAGCGAAAGCGGTCCTTCAGACTACAATCCCACGTTTAGCGAGGGTTGTGCACAGGGCGGTGTTACTTTAGCATTAGCCGATGAAAAAACCTGCACTATTACGAATGAATATGTTAGCCCGTCTCCTTCGCCCAGTCCTTCGGAATCGCCGACTCCCACTCCAACCCCAACTCCGCCCCCGCCTCCTAGCGGCGGTGGTGGTTATGCCGTCATTTTCCCCCCCTCAACTCCAACCCCAACTCCAACCCCAACTCCTACCCCGACTGTGGCCGGTGTGACCACGACTGGTGGTGAGCAGGGAACTGGTGGCGGTTTGGCCCTAGGCGGCGGAGCGGTTAGTGGAGCAACCCCTACACCAACCAGTTCGGTTTCGCCTTCGCCGTCGGAGACCCCGTCATTATCCGTCAGCCCGGCGCCAGAAGGGCAAGCGGGACCGTCAGCGACACACTCCTTGTTTGCTACCATCCTGACTTTAGGAACGTATAAAACTTGGCTTGGTTGGCTAGTTGCAATAGTTATATTGGCATTGATCGGTTATTTTATTTCAAATTCCAGAAAGAGGAAGAAGGGAAATTAGATAAATAGTTAAAGCATGAGCAAGCCCCGCCATCCGGCGGGGCTTGCTTTTTAAGCGCGAAAGTGGTAGTATTTTTGAAGCTCCTTAACTCAAAGAGGGGATTGGTATGTGGCGAATTTTCGTTTGGAAGAATTGGACGAAGAAGAAGGACGCAAGCCGGAGTGCGGGATTAAAGGAAAATAATTGTCCTAGGTGCGGGTCTCCCATGGTGCCGCTGCTTTCTTCGGCCATGGGCGGTTTTGTCTGCTACCCCTTTTTTCTTCCGGGTTCTCAAATCGGTTTTAGATGCCCGGATGCCCATTGCGGCTACAGAGAAGAACTACCTCTTTGACGATTTCCGCCTGACCAGCGGTTTTTTGTTTTTGTTGGAAATATGTTATCATATCTACATGATTAGCGATTTGGAAAAAATAAAAGAGAAAATTTTGCCGATTCTTAAAAGAGAAGGCGTTTTGCGTTCGTCAATTTTTGGTTCTTACGCCCGTGGCGAAAATAATTCCAAGAGCGATTTGGATTTGCTTGTTGAATTGCCGGAAGGCAAAAGCTTACTGGACTTGGCCGGCCTGCAGTTGGAATTGGAGGAAAAATTAAATAAAAAAGTTGACGTGCTTACCGAAGATTCAATCCACCCCCTAATCAGGCAGAATATTCTAAAAAATCGCATTGCCATTCTATGAAAAAAGATCCAGCATTTTTTCTAAAAGATATTTTGGAGAGCATAAAACTGATAGAGAGGTATACTAAAAATGTCTCCAAGGAAAAGTTTTTGGTGAGCAGGGAAACACAGGACGCGGTAGTAAGAAGATTAGAAGTGATAGGCGAGGTAGCGAGGAATTTGCCGGAGGAATCAAAACAATTAAATTCAAAAATTGCTTGGCGGAAAATTATTGCGATGAGAAACCTGCTAATCCATGAATATTTTGGCGTCGACCTAAAGCTTGTTTGGGCCGTAGTGAAAAATAATTTGCCCGAATTCAAGAAACGGATAAAAGAAATACTTGAAAAATAGTTTAACTAAACCCGCCTCGTCGGCGGGTTTTAAGTTTAAACTATCTATGGCAGAGCGGGGGATTTATTGTTATTATTTTAGTAATGAGCAATCAGGAACTGGTGAAAATCCTGTATGAGATGGCGGTGCTGCTGGAGATAAAAGAAGTGGCTTTCAAGCCGCAGGCGTATGAGCGCGCGGCTTATTCAATTGAGTCCTTTGGCGAGGACGTGGCGGAGATTTACAAAAAAGGCGGGCTGAAAGCGCTTGAAGATATACCCGGAGTCGGGCAGGGCATTGCCGAGCGGATTGAAGAATACATCAAAACCGGCCGCATCGCCGACTACGAGAAACTGAAAAAAGAATTCCCGGTTGATATCAGCGGGCTGATGGAGATTGAAGGCGTCGGGCCGAAAATGGTCAAAAAACTCTATCAGGAGCTGGGAATAAAAAATGCCAGCGAGCTTGAAATGGCGGCCAAGGCCGGCAAGTTGGAGAAATTGGAAGGCCTCGGTGAAAAATCGGAAGAGAGGATATTAAAGAGCATCAGTTTTCTGCGGCAGTCACAAGGCCGTTTTGTTTTGGGATTTATTCTGCCCACGGTGCGAAAGATTGTAGATTCGCTTAGGGCCCTGCCCGAGGTCAAGCGCGCGGAATTCGCCGGTTCTATCAGGCGGATGCAGGAAACGGTGGGCGATCTGGACATATTGGTAATTTCAAATAAGCCATCCAAGGTGATGGATTTTTTTATGAAAATGCCCGAAGTTCAGGAAATCATCGCGAAAGGCCAGACCAAAACCTCGGTGCGATTGAATATCGGGATGGATGCGGATGTAAGAGTGTTGCCGCCCGAATCGTTCGGCGCGGCGCTTCAGTATTTCACAGGAGATAAATACCATAATATCGCCCTGCGCGAAATTGCCATCAAGAAAGGTTACAAGCTGAACGAGTACGGACTTTTCAAGGGCGAAAAATTAATTGCCGGCAAGACCGAGGAGGAAATTTACAAAAAACTCGGGATGGAATTGATGGAGCCGGAATTGCGGACCAATCACGGCGAAATTGAAGCCGCTCTCACGGGCAAGCTGCCGAAACTAATCGGTTACGATGATTTGAAAGGCGATTTGCAAGTTCAAACCGATTGGACCGATGGCGAGAACTCTATAAAAGAAATGGCCGAAGCGGCAAAGAAGCAAGGACTTGAATATATCCTTATCACCGACCATACGAAGTCGCTTGCGATGACGGGGGGATTGGACGAGAAAAAACTTATGAAACAGATGGTGGAGATAGACAAAGTCCAGAAACAAGTGAGCGGAATTAAGATACTGAAGGGTTCGGAAGTGAATATAAACAAAGACGGCACGCTTGATATTGATGAGGAGACCCTTGCCAAGCTGGATGTGGTCGGTGCTGCCGTCCATTCCAATTTTAATATGCCGGAGGCCGATATGACCGCGCGCATTATCAGGGCGATGGAAAATCCCAACGTGGACATCTTATTCCATCCAACCGGTCGTATTATCAAAAGAAGGGAGCCGTACAAACTGGATATGGATAAAGTTATCAAGGCCGCAAAGAGAACAAAGACAGTTCTTGAAATTGACGCTTTCCCCGACCGTTTAGACCTCAAAGACGAACACGCTCGCAAGGCAGTCGGTGATGGCGTTAAATTAGCTATTGATTCCGATGCCCATTCCGCCGGCCATTTCAAGTTCTTGGAATTCGGCATTGCCCAAGCGAGGCGCGGGTGGGCCGAGAAAAAGGACGTTATCAACACGAGACCGTGGGAGGAGATGCTGAGGTCGCTTAAATAAAAAATAGAGCCCGCCGGAGTCCCTGCAAGGGAGTGGCGGGCTGACCCGGGAGCTGGGCACCGGGCCGTGGGAGCGTTTTCGCGCTATTTTGGTGAGATTTTGTTTTGGGATGGGGTTCTCCCGGAGTGTCGCAAGTTCCAACTCGTATAATAAGCATAGCACAAGAATGACCAAATTTCAAGAGAAAGGTATATAATGTAATTAGGATATTTTTTTGATTTTTTATGGCTTATAAAATTTTATTGGTTGGCGGGGGAACGGGCGGGCATATTTACCCGCTTGTTGCCGTAGCCGAAGAACTAAAAAGCGCCGCGGCTTTGTCGGGCGGGGAACCGCCGAAAATTAAATTTGTAGGGAGCGGGGATTTGCTTAAACAGGTAGCGAGCGAAGCCGGTTTTGAAACCGTTTTAATTTTAAGTTCCAAATGGCGCCGTTATTTCAGTTTTCAAAATTTTGTAGATATCCTCAAACTTCCAATCAGCTTCTTTCAGGCCCTCTATAACGTCTGGCGTTTTATGCCCGACGTCATTTTTGCCAAGGGCGGCTATGCTTCACTTATGCCAGCCGTTGCCGGAAAGCTGCTTGCCATCCCGCTGATAATTCATGAGACCGATGCCGTACCCGGCGCCGTCAACAAGTTCTTAAGCCGGCTTTCCAAAAAGACTTTTATCGCTATTGAAAGTGCCAAAGATTATTTTAAGAAAACGCGGGACATTCAAACGGTTGGCAATCCCATTAGGTCCGGTATTTTGAACGGCGGAGACAAAAATGCCGCCTTGGCCACCTTCAGTCTCGCCGCAAATAAACCCACGGTCCTCATCACCGGAGCCGCCCGGGGAGCGAAAGTCATAAACGATATAATTCTGGTAGCCATCGTCGAACTGACCAAAAAATTCCAGGTGATCCATCAGACCGGGCCGGACAATTTTAAGGAAATTGAGAAGCAAATAATTAGAATTATTGAGGAAGGCAAAGACAGTTACGGCAAAACAGTGACTGAGAACTACCGGATCTATCCAGTCCTTAATCTCCGGGAAATGGCTTTGGCTTACGCCGCTTGCGATGTCATCGTCTCCAGGGCCGGTTCCCAAATTTTTGAGACTGCCGCTGTCGGCAAGCCGGCAATCGTGATTCCGCTTAAAAATTCCGCCGGCGACCATCAATTGTCTAACGCCAGAGAATTTGCCAAGTTTGGCGCGACCGTAATTGAAGAGGATAATTTGACCCCGCACATATTGATTAGCGAGATACAAAAAGTGTTTGAAAATCACGCTGAGCTGTCTCAAAAGATCAAGCAATTCTCAAAGCCCGATGCGGCAAATAAAATAGCCCAGTATCTGCTGGGCTTAGCTTAGCTGATGATTGATGTGACACGGAATTAAGTTTGAGTCTTGGGCTTTTTGATTCTCCGGATAGGTTTGATTCGTTCGGTGTTCCAAGATCTTCCCACCGTAAACAGAGAGTCCCTCCAATAGCGCGGTTCTTCTATGATTGATATTTTCGTTCTTGAGCTCTCGTCAAATATTTCCTCAAATGCTCTAAATTCGCCGTCCCACAAAATAAAGAATTTTCCTTCTTTTCGTTGCGCGGGCAACCTTTTTGTATAATGGCTTTGGACCGGTTTCAATATCTCATCATAGCATTCGGCGCAGAAACATCTGATAAGTCTGTCACCGCCCCACTCAAGATACAGATACCGGAACGAATTAGCTTCTTTCAGATTGTCGCATTTGGGGCAAACTCTAATTCCTTGAGCGGCCCAGACGGCTTTTTGTAGAGATTTCCTCGTTTCCTCGTATGAGTCCAAGAGTGCGTTCAATTTTTCTTCCAACTGCCGTTGTTGCGCCTCAATGATGCCGTCGGTTTCTAAAATTTGTTTCTCAAGAGCTGCCAACTCGCTTAAATCAACCGGATTTTTGGTCTCGTCTGCCACATTTACTCCTTTTGAAAGTTCAAATGGCCGTGCCTTACTTTTAGCATAATCGCATTTTTTTGCAATGTTTGTAAAAAAACCGCCGTTTTGCCGTTCGGCAATTGGCGGGAAGAGGACGCCCTTTCAGGCCTTGAACGACTGGCCGCAGGCGCATTTTTCTTGAGCACTAGGATTGTCAAATTTAAATCCCGTACTCTGGAGTGTTTCCTCGTAGTCAATTGTTGTGCCTTTCATATAAAGCATACTTGCCGCGTCAATGAAAACCTTGAGCTTAAAGGGTTTGCCATTGGGTTTTGTACCCTCAAACTCTGATGTTTCATCGGGCAGGAACAAGGCCTTGGGAGAAGCAAACCCCATTACGTACGAGAAGCCCTTACAACCGCCGCCGACAACGCTTATCCGCACTCCTTGGATTTGTTCTGGGTTCGGCTGTTTGTGTATAATTTCAATTACTTTTTGAACCGCTCTTTCGGTTAGAGTTATCTTTGGCATTTTCCCTCCGGTTGTAAATGAGCTTGTAGTTTAACGATAGCATATTCTGATTTTTTAGGGTATCTTATTAGTATCAAAATGGAATGGCAGACCTTAGGGTTTAATAAAATTAAGACCTTCTTCGAGAGAACGTCAGAAAACGGCCAATTAAGCCATGCCTATATTTTTTCGGGTCAGGAGATGATAGGCAAGCGTACATTTGCTCTTGAGCTGGTAAATTTGGTCAATCAAACAGACCCCAACCCCGTTTTTCAGCCAGACTGTCTGTTTGTTGATTCGGGAGTTTCTGAAAGCGGCCAGACGATCACCATTGAAGAGATCCGCAGAGTTAAAAATTTTGTTTCTCTAAGTCCTTATGCCGGTCCGTATAAATTTGTCGTTATAAACGATGCCCATCTGATGACGACAGAGGCCCAGAACGCCCTGCTTAAAGTTTTGGAAGAACCAAGCCCTTCTTCAATTCTGATCCTGGTAACCGCCAATCCCAATTCTCTTTTGCCGACGATCATCTCGCGCTGTCAGGAAATTAAATTCCCGCCGCATCCAAAGAGGATCATTGAAGATGTTTTGAAAAATTCGGGTTTGCCGAAGTCCGAAGCGGAATTTTTAGCTGAATTTTCAAACGGCAGGGTTGGACTGGTCAAAACCGTAATAAAGGAAAAATCTTTCGGCGAAATTAAAAATTCCGTGGAAGAATTGGTTGGGTTGGTTAAAACCGACATCAACGAACGGCTGACCGTTGCCCAGAAACTTACCGATGAGAAAAACAAGCAGGATTTGATGAAGAAAGTATTATACTGGACTCTCTATATGCGGATGAGGATTAACGAACCCAAAGCCCGCAAGATACTGGACGGGCTGGTAGGCCTGCATAAGATCATAGCCCAGCCCCAATTTAATCACCGGCTGGCACTGGAGAATTTTTTGGTGCAGTTATAACCCCATTTCCACAAAAAGAAATCCCCACATAGTGGGGTGGGTTGTTTCGGACAACCTTCTTTATTGACGCTTAAAAATATCGCGCTCAATCGTGAGAACGGTAAATATTCCGTTGTTGTCGTTTATGACAAATCGCCAGCCATTACTCATAAAATAGCGGGCTTCTTGGAACCGGTTGTCAATCAGCCTCTTTACGCGACCTACGGGACTAAGCGCTCCTTCTTCCGTGGCGCGTGCCAATATCTTTCTCGCAGTTCTCTCCGGGCTGGAGAGTTTCCCGCCTCCATTCAGCTGAAGAAATCTTTCCCTAAATCTATCTAGGGCGTGGCGTGTAAATATCACCTTTTCCGGATCAATTTCCGGCCCGGATTCTTTTTTCAGGGTACTCTCCTTTCCGGCGTATCTTGCCGAAACCTTGCCTTCCTGAATAAGCATAGCACATAAATGAATAAAAGGCAACAGTAGGTCCTTGACAATATCTAGGCAATTTTGTTATAATTAAAGCGCAGTACCCTAACGAGGCAGCTATGCCTAAAATAGCAAAGGAGAAGTGAAAAGATGATTTATCTCGTGTTCTTTCTGGCGATCGTGGCTTTCGTATTTGCCATGATTGCCGCAGGTTTGAGAAGGAAGTTGGCGGCGTCGAAAGAGGATCGGGATTATGACAACGACCTCAAAATCGGCGGGACAGTTTGTATGTGGATCGCACGAGCTGGCGGTGCCCTCGCAGCAGTGTTCCTGATCTTCAGTTGCCTCACCGTCGTCTCGGCCGGCCATGTCGGCGTCCAGGTTCTGTTCGGGGGAGTACGGCCGATCGCGCTGACGGAGGGTCTGAATGTAATTAACCCCCTTCTGGACATCGTGGAGATGTCGGTCCGGACCGAGACATACACCATGTCGGCGGTCGTCAACGAGGGCAAGACACAGGGCGACGATTCTATTCAGGCCCTTTCATCCGACGGGCTGCTCATGCCGTTGGACATCACTATCGCATACCGCCTAGTCGGGAGCGATGCGCCGCGGGTCTACCGAAACATCGGTGCCGACTATGTCGATAAGGTGATTCGACCGTCGTCACGGACCGCAGTTCGGGAAGCCATCGCGGGTTTTACTGCCCAAGAGGCCTACTCGACCAAGCGGAATGAGCTGCAGCAGACTATGCACGACCTGCTTGCGGGTAGGGTCAAGCAACTGCTGGAACAGCGAGAAGACTTCAAGGGCGCCACCGGGTTCATCGTGGATCAGGTGATGATTCGCAATATTCAACTGCCAACCAAGGTCAAAACGGCCATCGAGGCCAAACTTGAGGCAGCCCAGCAGGCGGAACAGATGCAGTTCGTTCTGCAGAAGGAAAGGCAGGAGGCCGAGCGCAAGCGCATTGAGGCGCGAGGCATCGCTGACTTCCAGCAGATCGTGACGCAGGGCATCAGCCAGCCGCTGCTCGAGTGGAAAGGCATCGAGGCCACACTTGAGATCGCGAAGAGTCCGAACGCCAAAGTCATCGTCATCGGCGCTGGCAAAGGCGGCCTTCCGGTGATTCTCAATCCTGGCCAGTAGCATTCGACCAGGATGCCGCTCCGTAACAGAAAAGCCCTGTGGTTTCATCTGTGCGGGGCTTTTTTGTCTTTGTTCAACGTCTTGCGATGACGTTGATAGATTTTTTAATAACTGGACACAGGGTCATTGACCGGAATTTATTGGGGCATTAAACTGATAGTAGTTCCTTAAATGAGATGAGGGAGGGCCCAATGGAAAACTTGGATATTTTAATTGCTAGTGGTTCCTATCCTTTGAGAAATCAGCTAAAAATGCTTCTTTGGGACGAGTTTAGGACCAGCGATGTGTACACCGTTGCAACGGCGGAGGGAGGCAAAATAGAAATTCAGGGATTGGCAGAAAAAGGCAGGGAGTTTGACATATTAATTCTGGAGTTTGATCATCCGAATAAATATGAAAAGTTGTGTTTGCTTGTCAATTCAGAATTTCCGGACGCATTGGTTGTGCACTTGGAAGCTACGAAGGGCGATAAGGAGGCGCAGTTTTTATTCCAACATCTGGCAAACCTACACACGGAGCCCGATACGTCCCGTTCGTTAGTCGTTTCCAAACATGACCCGGAATGGGGAACGATGCTGTTGACAAGATTAAAACACTATCTTTACGAAAGACAAATGGATGTTATTCCGGAGGATAACCTATCCCAACCTTTTCCCGGCCCTAGTTAACCCCTTACGGGGTTTTGTTTTTTGCTGTTCTTGTTATAATTCTTTGTGGAGCCACAGAAAATAAACCAAAAAACACTTATGACCACAAAAGAACTCCTAAATCAAAAGAAGCCAATTTTTGAGGGGATTTTAGGTTTTTATAAAACCGACATTGCGACTATTAGGACCAGCAGAGCCACGCCGGCGATGGTTGAAGACATTAAGGTTGATTATTACGGCCAAAGCATGCGTGTAAAGGAACTGGCGTCAATCACCGCCCCGGAACCGCGCATGCTCGTCATTCAGCCGTGGGACAAGGGCGCAATGGAAGCGATCAGCGGGGCGATCAGGAAAAGCGAGATCGGGCTGAACCCGGTGGTGGATGGCCAGATCATCCGCCTGAATATTCCGTCACTGACCGAAGAGAGAAGAAAAGAGTTTATAAAATTACTGAAACAAAAAACGGAAGACGCTCGCGTGAAAGTCAGGCACGCGCGCGAGGAGATTTGGGATAGGATCCAGAAGATGGAAAAAGCCGGCGAAATCCGCGAGGACGATAAATTCAGAGGCAAGGACGAGCTCCAGAAAATGGTGGATGAGTACAATGGGAAGATGGGGGAGTTGGAAAAGAAAAAAGAACAGGAACTGATGAGTTAAAATTAGCTATGTTAAATAATTTAATCGGATTTTTTCAAAATGCGCAATTTTTTACCTGCCTGAAGGGTTTTTTTGATATTCTAATCATTGCAATGCTGATTTACGCGGTTTTGATCTTTATCAAGCAAACCCACTCTTTTTTCATATTGTGGAGCCTTCTGATTTTAGTCGGCATTGGCTTGCTCTCAAAAGTTTTCAATCTGGGCTTGACGAGTAGTTTTTTTGAATCGTTTTTGCCTTCTTTTCTTATTATTTTTGTAATCATTTTTCAAAAAGAAGTAAGACACTTTGTTGAATGGTTTTTGCGCTCAAGCGGAAAGTCCAGCGTCAACAAAATCCCACTTTCATCGCACGTTTCCCACATAATTATTAATGCGGTTGACGATTTGGCTAAAAAGAAAATCGGGGCTTTGATAGTTTTAGCGGGAAAATTCCGTTTAGAAGGGTTTTTGGAGGGCGGATGGATTTTGGGTGGGTATGTTTCCACGCCCCTGCTTTTAAGCATTTTTGACCCTTCTTCTCCGGGCCACGATGGGGCCGTCGTTATTGAAAATAATCTGGTCAAAAGATTTGGAGCCCATCTGCCGCTGGCGGAAAATTTTCAAAGATTCGGCGACCTAGGCACCCGCCACCGTTCGGCGCTGGGGCTGGCCCAAAAAACAGACGCTTTGGTTATTGTTGTTTCGGAAGAAAGAGGGACTATTTCTTTGGCCCGCAATGGAAGCATAGAACAGCTTTCCGATATCGCGGTCCTTCAGAAAATAATTGATGATTTTGTAAAAGAAAAATTCCCGGCCCAAAAAGCGCCTTTGTATAATGTTTTTACCCGGAATATTGCAGAAAAGGCCATTTCTCTGGCTTTAGCCGTCGCTTTTTGGCTTTTATTTATTTCCCGCAGCGGTGTCATAAATAAATAATCATTGACTAATTGACGGCATTTTGATATGTTTTTCTTGGTTTCTTTTACAAAAGAGGAAAGGTTCTGTTCATGGAAGAAAACGAGAGAGTTTCTAGGGTGCAGTTGATGAAACTTTTAGTGGCTTGTCTCTATTTTGCCCAAAGTTACAGGTCGGGGTTGCGGATACGGGTAAATACCCTCGACGTCGCCCTTAAGACGGCTAGAAAAAGAGGTGCTTTCCCGCCGTGGGGCAAAAAGAATCTCCACTTTGCTAATGGTAGGCTGAGAACCGTATGTATTGAGTTAGAAGAACTTTTGAATTTGGCATTTGACTGTGGTTGTATAGAATATGACCCACCCTTTTGTTTTATGAGAATTGCCACAGGTCCTAGGGTCGCTCTTCAGTTTTTGAGAGAAATAGGAGTGGGCAAAAAGAAAGCACGCAGGTGGGGGAGGTTTATAAGAGAAGCCTTGGAGGAATTGGAGAAAGAGCAGAGAGAAATACAGTCATAATTTCATAAGACGGCAAGCCGTCTTATTTTATTAAGCTGAGGTTGATGGTATAATAAGAAAACATCATGATTACAATCCTTGTTTTTATAATAGTTTTGAGCGTTCTCATTTTTGTCCACGAGTTTGGACATTTTATTGTCGCTAAGCGTGCGGGGATGAAGGTGGAGGAATTCGGTTTTGGTTTCCCGCCTCGGCTGTGGGGGGTTAAGAAAGGCGGAACGGTTTATTCAATCAATTGGATTCCTTTCGGCGGCTTTGTGAAGATTTTCGGCGAGGACGGACAGGGCAAGAAAAACCGGAAGAGTTTTGCTTCGGCCAAGGCCAGGGTTCGCATTGCCGTCGTGGTAGCCGGCGTTGCGATGAATTTTTTATTGGCGGTGGTTTTGCTTTCTATCGCTAATACCATAGGTTTGCGGGTGGGGCTGATTGACGACGCCCAAACGCAGGGCGTGAAGGATATAAAGGTGCAGATAATCCAAGTAGCGGCCTCAAGCCCCGCCGAAAAAGCCGGCCTGATGATTTTGGACGAGATAGCCGGGTTTAGAGTGGGGGGGAAAGAGACCCTGATTAAAAACGTTGCCGAAGTGCAAGATTTTATCAGTCAGAATAAAGGGCGGGAGATAACAATCCTTTTAAGAAGCGGCAATCAGCAAAAGGAAAAAACTTTGATACCCCGCACCGATCCGCCCGTCGGCGAAGGCGCTCTCGGCATTTCTCTCGCCGCCACGGGAGTGATCAAGTATCCGTGGTATCAGGCGGTCGGCCGGGGGGTAACTGATTCCGTGTTTGCTCTGCAGAATACGGCAATGGGATACGCAGGGATTTTTAAGAGTTTATTCATGACCGGCAAGACCGGGGCGGAGCTTTCGGGTCCTATCGGAATCGCGGTAGTTACCGGCCAGGCGGCCCGATTGGGGTTTGCCTACCTTATGCAATTTGTCGCCATTATTTCAATCAATCTCGTGATTTTGAATATCATACCCTTTCCGGCTTTAGACGGGGGGCGATTGCTTTTTATTGTGATTGAAAAGATAAAGGGCAAACCGGTATCCCAAAAAATTGAAAACGCCGTGAATACTTTCGGTTTTGCCTTGCTGATACTTCTTATGGTATATGTAACAACAAAGGATATTGTCAGATTTTTTAACTTTTGAAGGAGCCGAACATGGGAGAACTCACGCATAAAATGGAGATTAAAAAACCGCGGCTTCCCGATGCGAGAGGTTATGACATAATCGGCGGCTATGCCGAGAAATTAATTGGAAAAACCGCAAAAGAACATATATGCCGCATTTGCGAAACCATAATTCCGACAGGTTCCCGAGCTAAGGAAATCATTCAGGTTGTAAACGGCAAGTTGATGGTTCAAGCAAAAGAGTATGTTCATACAAAGGGCCAGTGTCCTCCAGCGGCCGAGCGAGAGTGAGGGGGCAAAGAATTGACCCCTCTTTTTTATTTTGACCCATTTTGTTAATATTTAATCAATGAAGCTCTCCAAACTTTTCACCAAAACCGCGAAAGAAAATCCGAAAGACGAAATAAGCGTCAATGCGCAGTTGCTTGAACGCGGCGGTTTTATTTATAAAAACTCCGCGGGCGTCTATACCTTTCTGCCATTGGGCTGGCGGGTGATTGAGAAAATCGCGCATATAATCAGGGAAGAAATGAACAAGATCGGCGGCGTGGAAATGCTAATGCCCGCGCTGGTTGAAAAAAGATACCTTGACGCCACGAAGCGGTGGGATGTAGACATCGGTTTTGAGGCGAAAGGAAAAGAAGAGAAGAAAGCGGGATTTGTCCTCGGCTGGACTCACGAAGAGGTTCTAACGGAAATCGTGTCAAAGTTCATTGGTTCTTACAAAGACCTGCCATTTGCTGCCTACCAGATACAGACCAAATTCAGGAACGAACCAAGAGCCAAGTCGGGCCTTTTACGCGGGCGGGAGTTTATGATGAAGGATTTGTATAGTTTCCACGAGAGCGAAGAAGATTTGTGGAAGTATTACGATGAAGTAAAAGAGGCCTACTTGAGAATTTTCCATCGTTGCGGGCTGGAAGCGATTTATACCGTTGCTGCCGGCGGCGATTTTACAGCCAGCAACACCCACGAATTTCAAGTTGTAGCGGCTGTGGGGGAAGACACGATTTTTGTTTGCGAAAAATGCGGATACGCCGAGAATTCGGAAATATCAAATCTCAAAACAGGCGACGCCTGCCCGAAATGCGGCGGAGAAATGATAGAAAAGAAAGCGATTGAGGTCGGCAATATTTTTCCGCTTGGCACGAAATATTCAAAGGCCTTTAATCTTCAGTTTGTGAATGAGGCGGGCAAAAAAGATTATGTCGTTATGGGGTCGTACGGAATCGGATTGGGGAGAACGATGGGGTCGGTGGTAGAGGTGCATCACGATGATAATGGCATCATTTGGCCGGAATCAGTGGCGCCGTTTAAAATTTATTTGATTGCGCTTGATGGGGCGAAAAAAGAAGCCGACGAAATTTATGAGAAGATATTGCATGGCGGCGGAGAGATATTGTATGATGACCGTGACGACAAAACGGCCGGAGAGAAATTTGCAGATGCCGACTTAATCGGTTGCCCCTTGCGGCTGGTAATCAGCGCGAAGACCTTGCAAGAAAAAAGCGTGGAGGTAAAATCAAGGCAGGAAAGGAGCGCAAAATTATTGCCCTTGACAAAAGTATTAGATTTGCTAAAATACTAGTATAGAGTTCTTTTTGAGCGTTGGGCTAGACCCAGCAAAATAGCCGGAAATTCAAGATTTTGTGGCTATTTTGCTGAGGAGTGCCTTTTTTGGATAGAGTGCTACCCTAACACGGTGGTGCCAGTTTTATCCTTACTAGGGCTTCCAGCTAGCTCAGGCCCTGCACTGGGTGAATGACGGGGGGCGGTGTCGCAGGTACCGTCCCCATATTTCTAAATTTTGCCTCGCGAAATCAGTCCGAAAACTTTGTTTTTGGCTTAATTTCGCGAGACCGGATTGGTTCGGGGGAGCGGGACTATGGTCCCCCCCTGTCACCTTCTTCATCCGGTCTCGCAGGTTTTTTCAAAATTTGCTATAATATCAGTGGTGCCGTAGCCAAGTGGTAAGGTAGAGGGCCCGCAAGCCCTTTATGCGGTAGTTCGATTCTACCCGGCACCTGGTTTACTTTCTGATTGATAATTCAATCGGCCCTGCTAAAAAGTCCCGAAATTATAAAAATGTTCTTTTCATTTTTCGGGACTGTTTAGCGGGGACTAATAGCCACGGGTAATACACCCGAAATGGCGGCGCCTTTTTCTGGGTGCCGAAATTGGTTCCTGCAACATCTTCACCCTCCCCTGATGGGCTTGAGGCGAAGCGGCCCGTGTGCGGGGCCGTCATTCGAAGAAAAGGGGGACTGGGGCGCACGACCAGTCCCGGCTCTTTCTGTCTTTCTGGAGGTGCCGATGCCTCGGTGCTTTCTATGGCGGGCAGGGGACTGGACCCTGTAACCGTCTCTGCGGCTGGCGCCTGTGCGAGCAGCACAAAAACAGGCGCCAGCCATCCCAGTTCTTTTCGGCCTTATTCTAATGACACCCCCTGCTTCGGTAGGGGGTTTAATGTTTTTAAACTCAGTTTTAGTGGAGCCATAGATGACTCCGTGAGGTCGCTGCGTTTGCCGCCGAGCGTCTTTTGATTGTTTGCAGTATCTTTGCTATGGTAAAATGTTGCCATGCTAAACAACCTCTTCAATTTGTGGTCCAAAGACATCGGTATTGATTTAGGTACCGCGAATACCCTCGTTTATGTCAAGGGGAAGGGGATTGTGATCAATGAGCCGTCTATAGTAGCCATTAATCAAAAAACCGGCCAGATCCTTGCCATCGGTCAGGAGGCCCGCAAGATGGTAGGCCGCACGCCCGGTTATATCGCCGTTTCAAGACCGCTCGTTGCCGGAGTGGTTTCCGATTTTGAAGTAACGGAGCAGATGTTAAGATTTTTTATTAATAGAGCGCAGGAGAAATCTTTTTTATTTATGTCGCGTCCCCGGGTAGTCATCGGCATACCGGCCGATGTTACCGAGGTTGAAAAAAGGGCCGTTGAGGACGCGGCCTACAACGCAGGAGCGCGAGAAGTTTTTCTCATAGAAGAATCAATGGCGGCCGCCATCGGCGCGCGATTGCCGATACAGGAAGCCGCCGCTAATTTGATAGTTGACATCGGCGGCGGAGCGACCAATGTGGCTGTTATTTCCATGGGGGGCGTTGTCGCCTCGCGGTCATTAAGAATCGCCGGTGAAAAATTGACGGCGGATATAGGCCAGTTTATGAGAGAAGAACACAATATGCTGATAGGAGACGCCAGTTTAGAAAGCATTAAATTAAGCGTGGGCTCAGCTTACCCGCTTAAGGAAGAATTGACCACCCAAGTCCGCGGCCGGGACCTTTTAACCGGTTTGCCGAAAGAAATAACCATTACCTCCGAAGAGGTACGCAAAGCCATGCATCGTTCCGTAAAGAGCATTGTTTCAGCGATTAAAAACACCATTGAAGAAACCCCGCCTGAGTTGATAGCCGACCTTCTTGACCGCAGTATTTTCATTGCCGGCGGCGGAAGCTTGTTGCGCGGGTTGGACGAGCTTGTAAGTTTTGAAACCAAATTACCGGTTAAAGTTGTGGACGATCCTTTGACTTCGGTTGTCCGCGGCTGCGGCCTCGTACTTGAGCATCTCGATGCCTTTAAATCGGTTCTCGTGGGAACCGCCAAGGAATCATACTCTTGATGCAGAAGAATCTTCGCAAAATATTATTGATTGTATTTATTGTAATAGGCGTTATTTTTTTAAATAACTATATTTTGGATAATTTTCTGCAGAATTTATTATACCGGGCCGTTTCCAGGCCGGGAATTTTTTTATCTGAAGCACTGGGTAAAGTTTCTAAATACGGTGGCAGTTTTTTTAATAGAGGGGCGGTTGTCAGAGAAAACGATGAACTGAAAAAGGAAAACAATATACTGCTCGGACATGTTGCCGAACTGGAGAGCTTAGAACGGGAAAACGATTTTTTAAGAAATGAGCTTAAGGTCGCTCCTCGGTTGGGCAGTCAGCTGCTGATAGTTGAGATTTTCAGCGTCCAGAGGAATGGCTTATATTCAACGGCTCTGATAAATAAGGGGAAAGCTGATGGAATAGAGAAATCAATGGCCGTTATAACAAGCGGCAACATATTGGTGGGCGCGATTAGCGAAGTGTTTGATAATTCGGCGCTTGTTTTGTTGGTAGACGATCCCCGTTCTATTATTAGCATCCGTTTCCAGGGGTCAAATATTCTTGCTGAAGCAAGAGGGGATTTGCAAAATGGCTTAAAAATCAATGAAGTAACTTATCAGGAAGAAATAAAAGAAGGCGACATGATTGTAACCAGCGGTCTCGACGGTCTCAAGGAATCTTTACTGGTGGGGCGCGTGAGCAAGGTAAAGCCGGGCAGTGGCGGCTTGTTCAGGGAAGTCGTTGCCAAACCGCTCTTTGATCTGTCGCTCGGGTCGGATTTGTTTGTAATTTTAAAGTAGCGCGAACCTGCCTGATTTTTCTTCCGGTATCATGCCTTCCTGCAAATTATCCTCGTTGAGCTATTGTTTCTGGAAATATGCGGTTATCCATTCCTGCTTCGCGACCCGCATATTTCATACGGAACAATATACGCTCAACTCGTCAATTTGCTAGTCGGCAGATAGAGTCAGAAAAATCAGGCAGATTCGCGCTAGTCTACGGATTTTTAAAAATAGAAAAGCCCGCCGCAGATGAAGCATTACTTTGGGCTTCTCTGTTTGGCGAGCTAGGTGCGGGGTTCGTAGACCACTACCCGTATGATCTCGGGGTACTTGGGGTCCTGGGTTTGGTAGACAGTATCGGTCACGCTCCATATCGTCACCTTGCCAAGCTCGGCAACGCGGGCGTCCAATCTTTCCATAGACTCAGTCAATCCATTCGCCGTTCCTACAACGAAACTCATTACCTTCATGGAGCCTTCCTCCTGATATAATTATAACATAACTACCAATACAAAGTCAAGAATATGTGCTGGCCAGGACACCGGGCAAAAAGTAATGAGGGCGGAGCGATAATTTTTAAGAGCAAACACTAATGACCCGAACACATTTTTTTATTATATCCTCTGTGATAATTTTCATTCTGGAGCGGGTTCTTCAGCCGTTGTTTTCTTTTCCCGTTTTTATTTTCCCGGTTTTTATCGTTTTGTTCGGGTTGTTAAGCGCCGGGGATATTCTGGTCTATTTGCCCCACGTCGCAATTGCCGCCCTGTGTTTTGACTTTTTTTCCGGCCTTCCTTTCGGCTGGATGACAATTGCTATTCTAGCCGTTTTTCTTACAATATATCTAGCTCGGAGTTTTTTGAACATCAGTAGCGGGCTACTTATTTTTACCGTCGTTCTTTACCTGGTCTTTATTACTGAATATTTTTTTCTGCTTTCAATAAGAATCTCGCCTCGTTTTGTAATCTCGCAGATAGCGTTTATTTCGGTGGAGGCCATAATTCTGTTAATTCCTGTTAAATTTTTATTACAAAAATTTCTAAACCCCAAACCATAAACCCTTTTTTATGATTCCCGACAAATATAAAATCAAAAGGTTAGAAGACGATAATATAGAGCCGGAAGAAACTCTTATAGATACAACGAGTGAACATCCGTCTATTGAAGTACCCATCGGTCACAAAGTATTCAGTTCGTTTTTTATTTTTATTTCGGTCATTTTGCTATTCCTTGCTTTCAAAGCGTTCCAAATGCAAGTGATTGACGGTAAAAAATTTGCCGTCTTGGCAGACAGGAGTGTTTTATCCAGATACCCTCTTACTGCCATAAGAGGAATAATCTACGACGCCGATGGCCGGCCTTTGGCGAACAATATCCCGTCTTTTGATTTGATAGCCATTCACTCACAATTGCCCAAATCCAGCGACGACCTGGGGCGCGAAATTGAAATGCTGCTGCCGTTGATCTCGGCGGATAAAGAAAGTTTGACTAAAATTTTCGCCGACAATGCCGACAGGGCTACCTTCTTGATCAAAGAGAGCTTGTCAAAGGAGGAAGCCGCGAAAATAAAAGCTATGGCTCCAGCCGGCGTTTATGCGGTTGTAAACTCGCAAAGATTTTACCCCGATGGACCGGCCGTCGCTCATCTTTTGGGGTATACTGCCATGGTTACCCCGGGAGACATGGGGAACGACGATTATTATCTTACAACTGACCGTATAGGCCGTTTTGGTCTGGAGGCTCAATATGAAGACGTATTGCGGGGTGAGCACAGAAATTTTGACCCGAAGAATAGCGACAAAGAAAGCACAGCGACAGTCGGCCAGGATTTAATTCTAAACGTAAACCAAGACATACAAAAACATCTTTATGAGGCGCTCAATTCTGTTTTTAATTCTGCGGGAGTCAAGCGGGGAGCGGCCATAGCCCAAAATCCCCAAACCGGCGCCGTTTTGGGATTAGTCAGTATGCCGACCTTTGACAATAATATTTTTGAAAACTCTTCGGATGCCACCAATTCTTCAAAAATCCCCAACCTCTTAAACGGCAAAGACAACCCGCTTCTGGACCGGGTCATAAGCGGCCGCTACAGTCCGGGTTCTACGATAAAACCTCTGTTGGCACTGGCGGGGCTGAAAGAAGGAGTGGTCACGCCGTCCACCCTTATTAACGCGACCGGTAGCATAAAAGTGCAAAGCGAGGTTGACCCGAACGTATTTTATACCTACGAGGACTGGCGCGTGCATGGTTGGACTGACATAAAAAAAGCCATTGCCGATTCCGTGGACGTATTTTTCTACACTTTGGGCGGCGGCTATGGCAATATCAGCGGGTTGGGCATAGACAGGATAGAGAACTACCTAAAAATTTTCAGAGCCGACAAAGAAACGGGAATTGATTTGCCGGGAGAGGCATCAGGATTTGTCCCTTCCAGGGACTGGAAAAAGGCGACCAAAGGTGAGTCGTGGTACGTAGGCGACACCTACAATATTTCAATTGGTCAGGGAGATTTGGATGTGACGCCGATTTGGCTCAATACTTATATCGGGTCAATCGCGAATGGCGGAAAATTAATGAGGCCTTTCGTAGTCAAGGAGGTCAGGAATTCTGCCGGAGATACCGTAGAACAAATATCGCCGCAGGTTTTGGGTGAGATTCCCTTTGACCGAGAGACCATTGATATAGTTAGACAGGGAATGCGCCAGACGGTATTATCGGGAACCGCTACAATGCTTCAGGATTTACCGGCGCCGGTAGCGGCGAAAACTGGCACTGCCCAAATGCCCGGCCGCGGTCTTAATTCCCTTTTCACGGTTTTTGGCCCATATGATGATCCGGAAATTGTAATAACGGTTCTCGTGGAAAATATAAACCAGAGCCAAGGACTGGCCATAAGGGTTGCAAACGAATTTCTGATGTGGTATTTTGGGGAGTTCAAAAAGGAGCTCCAGCCATAGTGACGGAGCTTATCAACAGCTATATCATTTGCTATTTTTATTTGTGGTATAATCCCTTTTATTGCCTAAATTGCATTTCCGTGCCAAGCGCAGGGAATTGTTATTAAAAAATGCCCAACCAATATTTTAGCCTAGAAGGACTGGAAAAATTGAAAGGGGAACTTGAGGAAAGAAAGGGTCCGATCCGGACGGAAATAACGCGGAAGATTTTGGATGCGAAAGAACTGGGTGATCTTTCCGAAAACGCGGAATATTTTGAGGCCAAAGAGCTGCAGGGTTTCAATGAAGGCAGGATCGTTGAGTTGGAAGAAATAATAAAAAACGCGGTTGTCATAGGCCCGAACCAGAAGCACGAAGTTATTACTGTCGGTTCAACGGTAAAAGTTAGTTCAGCGCACGGGGAGCAGAAATTTACTATTGTCGGGGCGGCCGAATCCGATCCGGTTCAGGGGTTTATCTCAAACGAATCGCCACTGGGAACGGCTTTTTTAGGCCGCAAGAAGAACGAAGAAGTTGAGGTCAAAACCCCGGCTGGCCTAACGACATACAAGATTTTGGAGATATTATAACTGAAAGCCCCCGCCGATAGCGGGGGCTTTTTTGTTTGTCAGAATTTGATATACTGAAACTTATGGGACTTGAAGAAATCCGCGAGGCGCGGTTGGAAAAACTGGATAAACTGCGAAAGGCAAAAATAAACCCCTATCCCAGCCGGACTTCCCGCACCCACGTAATAAAAGAAGCGGTTGATAGTTTTGACTCGTTTGCCAAAAGTAAAGACAAGCTTTTTTTGGCTGGCAGGATTATGGCCAAGCGGGAACACGGTGGTTCAACCTTTCTGGACATTGAGGACGGGATGGGGAAAATCCAGTTGTTTTTTAAAGAAGATTCTCTGGGCAAAAAAGATTACCAATTTTTTCTGGACACGATTGACATCGGAGATTTTATTGAGGCCCGAGGCACTTTGTTTAAAACCAAGCAGTCGGAAAAGACGCTTGAAGTTGAAGGATGGGGGATTCTTGCCAAGTCGTTATTGCCTCTTCCCGAAAAATGGCACGGCCTTCAGGATGTAGAAGAAAGATACCGCAAGCGTTATCTTGACCTGCTTTTTAACCCCGAACTGAAAGCGAAATTTATGGAGCGGACGAAAATCATTGAGCATATCAGGCAGTTTTTGATTGCCAACGGTTTTATGGAAGTTGAAACGCCGGTTCTGCAGGCGATTCCCGGCGGCGCCAACGCCAAGCCGTTTAAAACGCATCTGAACACTCTGGATATGGACCTGTATTTGAGAATCGCTCCCGAATTGTACCTCAAACGTCTGCTTGTCGCCGGCTTTGAAAAAGTTTTTGAGATTGCCAGGAACTTTCGCAACGAAGGCATGGACAGGGAACACAACCCCGAGTTTACAATGCTGGAATTCTACGCCGCCTACTGGGACTACGAAAAGTTGATGAGTTTTTTGGAAGAAATGCTGGAACATATAGTCAAGGGTAATTTCGGCAAAACGAAGATAAAATTTCAAGGCAAAGACATTGATTTCAAAGGGCCGTATAAGCGGATTGCCTTTAATGATTTGTTTAAAAAATATTCGGGCCTTGATTATGATAAATCCAGCGAAAACGACCTAAAAAAGAAAGCCGAAGAACTCGGGATTACGATTGAAAAGAGCATGACCAAGGGGAATATCGGCGATGAGATTTACAAAAAAGTTGCCCGTCCGAATATCCTTGCCCCGACTTTTGTAATTAATCATCCTTTGGAGATTTCGCCTCTTGCCAAAAAAATGGATGACGACCCGGAACATGTCGCCAGATTTCAATTGGTTGTGAGCGGGACGGAGGTACTCAACGGGTTTTCGGAATTGAACGATCCCATAGACCAATTGGAGCGTTTTGAAAAACAGGAGAGTATCGCCAAAAAACTTGGCAACGAGGAAGCGCATAGGATGGATTCGGACTTCGTTGAAGCTCTTGAATACGGAATGCCGCCGGCAGCCGGCGTCGGCATAGGTATTGACCGCCTTGTCGCCCTACTCACCGATTCGCATTCAATCAGAGAAGTTATTCTGTTCCCATTGATGAGGCCTCGCTCGGACTAGGCTATAATAGAAATATGTTAGACATTAAATTTATCCGTGAAAATCCGGAGATAATAAAAGAGGCGGCCCGGAAAAAGGGGGCCAGCGTTGACGTTGACGTGCTTTTGGCCGTGGATGAAAGGCGCAGGCATGTTTTGCAGGAACTGGAAGAAAAGAGGGCCAAGCAGAACGCCTTATCCAAAGGAGGGCCGAAAGCACCGACAGAACTGGAGGGGCTTAAGAAATTGAAGGGAGAGATCAAAGTGCTGGAAGAAGAAATCAAACTTGTTGAGGTGGAATTCAAAACTTTGATGCTAAAAATACCCAACATTCCTTCGGAAGATACCCCGGTTGGCCAAGGCGAAAGTGAAAACAAGGTTTTACGCGAAGTTGGCAAGCCAACTGCTTTTGACTTTAAACCAAAGGAGCACTGGGAACTGGGTCTGGATTTGGACGTCATTGATATTGAGAGGGCTTCTAAAGTCAGCGGAGCGAGATTTGCTTATTTGAAGGGCGATCTCGGTTTGATGCAATTTGCTTTAATTCAGTTCGTGCTTTCTATTGTTACTGACGAAAGCGTTTTGAAAAAGATAACCAAAAAGGCGGGATTAACCGTAAAGCCCAAGCCATTTATTCCAGTAGTGCCGCCGGTATTTATTAAACCGGAAGCGATGCAAAAAATGGCCCGTTTGGAACCGAAAGAAGAAAGATATTACGTGCCAAGCGACGACTTGTATCTTATCGGCAGTGCCGAGCATACCCTGGGCGCGATGCATATGGATGAAGTTTTGGCCGAGGGAGACTTGCCACTGCGCTACATCGGTTACTCAACGGCTTTCAGGCGTGAAGCCGGTTCGTACGGCAAAGACATGAAAGGAATTTTGCGCGTCCACCAATTTGATAAGCTTGAAATGGAATCATTTTCATTGCCCGAAGATTCCATCAAGGAACAAAATTTATTTGTGGCTGTTCAAGAGTACTTGATGCAATCTCTGGGCATTCCGTATAGAGTAATGCAAATTTGTACCGGCGACATGGGCGGACCGGACGCCCGGCAGATTGATATTGAAAGCTGGATGCCCGGGCAGGGGAGATACCGGGAAACTCATACTGCAGATCTAATGACCGATTTTCAGGCCCGGCGTCTTAATATTAAGGTCAAAAGAGGCGGGAAGGCAGAATTTGTTCACATGAACGATGCTACAGCAATTGCGATTGGCAGGACGATAATCGCCATAATGGAAAATTATCAGACCGGGAAAGGTACGGTCAAAATCCCGAAAGTTTTGCGAAAATACATGTTTGGGGTTAAAGAAATTAAACCCAAAAAGTGAATGAGACCCGCCTACAAAGACGAACTTAGAATTAAGAAGCGCAAGAAAGTCGCTTTAAAAGCGCTTATTGCGCTTTTAATTATTGTCGCGGCGTGTGTCGGCTTGGGGTATCTGCTATTTTTCGCCAATCTGTTGGATGTGCGGACAATTGATACAAGCGGTGAGGAAATTATTCCTTCGGCCGATTTAAAAACAGCTACCGAGAACTGGCTTAACGAAGGATTTTTAGGGCTAACTAGGAGAAGGGATTTATTATTTATTTCAGCGGGGGGATTGGCATCAGAATTAACTGCGAAATTTCCCAGAATTGATTCCGCGGAAATTAAAAAAGAATTTCCGCACGGGCTGAGGATAACGGTTGTAGAACGCCAGTCAGCAGGTACTTGGTGCTTTTCCGTTTCTGGTAAATGTTTTTATTTTGATAAAAACGGCGTGGCCTATGCGGAGGCCACGCAATCATCGGGCTTTTTGATTTTAAACGTCACTGATTATCAAGGACAGGCCGTCGCGCTCGGTTTGCTTATTGCTTCGGAAGAGTGGTTTAAAAATATCCTGACAGCAGGAGAGCTACTGCCGAAAATCGGGGTCAGCATCGCTGAATTTTCCATTCCCTCTGGTTCTTTTGACGAATTTGATGCTAAAACCGCCGGGGGTTGGAAAATATTGTTTAGCAATTCCACTGACATTACCAAACAGATAACCTCGCTCGGTATCCTGCTTAGGGATAAGCTCCCGGCGGAAAAAAGAACGGGCCTGCAATATATTGATTTGAGGATTCAGGACGGGATTTATTATAAATAGCCGCGACCCCCTCTCACGAAATTCGGTTCGGACTTTGGCAAAGAGGGGCTCCGGCCATAATGCCTTCTGGGGACTTCGAAAACCCCAGCGTGGTTTTCTCATCCGTTGCTCTTGCCACCATTTGTCAAGGCGCA
>CAIUCV010000002.1 GCA_903897805.1 Candidatus Yanofskyibacteriota bacterium
ATAGCATTGGCTGCCGAGCCCGAGCCATCTGGCGGATTGAGGACTCCCTGTACGCGTTTGGTCTTCATAAGAACCTCGTGCGTTAAAATGCTGGGAGAATCGGGCAATAAGATAAATTTATCGCTGACATTCAATTCTTTAAATCTTTGGGAACCTTGCATATAATTTCTCCTTATTTAAAATTTAAATGTACGCGGTACAAGCTTAACAGACTGATTTTTATATGTCAAACAGTTTCCAAAACTTAAACATAGCCCTGGTCCACGATTGGCTTTTGAATATCGGGGGGGCGGAGAAGGTGCTAAAAACGCTGCATGAAATTTTTCCGTCGGCACCGATCTACACTCTTTTTTACAACAAAATATTTACGGACAGATTTATTCCGGACGCCGACATCAGACCGTCTTTTTTGCAAAAAACTTATCGGGCAATAGGTACCCACAAGCCACTCTTGCCTCTTTTGCCCGTGGCCATTGAGTCAATTGACCTTAGTGAATATGACCTCGTTATTTCCTCTTCCGTTTCTTTTGCCAAGGGACTGATCTTGAAACCTAAAACGCGCCATATTTGCTACTGCTACAGCCCTATGCGCCAAGTGTGGGATTGGCACGCCGAATATAAAGAAGAATCGCATACGGTCCCGAGATTAGTTACGGCCCTGATGCAGCATTTTTTCCGCATTTGGGACCGCCTTGCATCAACCCGCGTTGATGATTTTATCGCAATTTCCGAAAATGTCCGCCAAAGGATAAGAAAATACTATGGGCGTGACTCAACTGTTATTTACCCTCCAGTGGAAATTCCAGAAATTGAAAATTGGAAAACTTGTCCTGAGTATGTCGAAGGATTGAAAATTGGAAATTACTTTCTAGTCGTCAGCCGATTGTTTAAGCATAAAAATATAGATATCGCGGTTGGGGCGTTTAATAAATTAGAGTGGCCGCTAGTTGTAATAGGGGACGGGCCGGAACTTAACCGTCTTAAAAAACGCGCCGGTTCAAATATTAAATTCCTCGGCTATCAAACCGACGAAGCGGTTCGCAACTATTATGCCAAATGTTTTGCCTTTATAATGCCGCAGGAAGAGGACTTTGGCATCACGCCACTTGAGGCAATGAGCTTTGGCAAGCCGGTGCTGGCGCTAAAGCGCGGCGGAGCGCTAGAATATATGCAAGAAGGAATAAACGGCGAGTTTTTTGAATACCCGACGGAAGAAGTATTAGCTGACGGTGCACGCAGATTGAAAGAGGGGATTGAAGCCGGTAAATACAATGCTGAAATTATAAAAAAAACCACCGAGAGATTCTCGGCGGAACGATTTAGAGAAGAAATAATTAATTTCGTTTCAGCGGTTAGGCAGTAGATTGGACCGTGAACAGCGGCCACCCTTGAGCCGATTCATGTTCTGTTTCGCAAGCAAGATCCCTATTAAACCAAAGGGCCCGATAATTCCAAAACCGACATAGTCAACCAATTTTAATCTTTTCATTTTTCGGGCCGTGTATGTAGCCAATAAACCGCTTAAAAAATAAGTAACGAGAATAAAAATGATAGAAATCTCCATCGTCATCCTCCAATATAATAACTCCCGCGACACTATCAAGTGCCTTGAATCTGTCAAAGAGCTGAATTGGCAGAATTTCAAGGCGGTTGTCGTTGATAATGCCTCGGAAATCCAGCATTTAAATAATATCAGGTTGTTTGTTGAAAGTCAAGAGAAACTAGGGGAGAAAAGATTTAAATTAATCACGAATAAATCCAATCTCGGCTATGCGGGCGGAAACGACATCGGCATAAAATATGCTCTGGAAAGCGGCGCGGATTATATTCTGATACTTAACCCCGACACAACAGTAGAAAAAAATCTTCTGGCAAAACTTACCGAGGCGGTTAAGAAAAATCCGAAAGCCGGAATCATCGGGACGGCGATAGACGAAGGCGACGGAATAGTTTATTGCGGAGAAATAAAATGGTTGAAACCTGAACTCACGCACTCTATCCTGAAACCCCTGCCTCGCCGGCAGGCAAGCAAAACCCGCAACCTAAAACCTAATTTTTACATCCTTGGAGCCGCGATGCTTGTCAACAAAAAAGTTTTTGAAAAAATCGGGATGTTTGATGAAAGATATTTCTTATATTTTGAGGATACCGATCTCTGTGTGCGCGCCCGAAGGGCCAGATTTAAATTGATCGTTGCGCCCAATGCCATGGTCCATCATAATCCCTTATCTTCAACTTCAAAGCTTGGCGCGGCGCTTTTGCTCCGATATCACTACCGCAATGCCCATTTATTCAACAAGAAGAATGCGCCTTTTGGGATAAAAATTTTATTGCCATTTTGGTCAATTTGGATTATCATAAAGCAGGCCGCCAAAATTTTTGTGAGAAAAAACATTACAGTCTCGCGGGCAATTTTAAGCGGCGTGCTAGACTTCTATCGGGGCCGATTTGGAAAAATCGGCGGATAGTTTCATATGTTTAAAATAGGAATTGAATGCGAATCTATTGAAGACCAGTCATGGGGGGTCGGTAGAATCGTAAAAAAACTTCTGGAAGAAATTTCAAAAAGACCTGAACTCCAAAAAGAGTTCAAGTTTTTTCTTTATTTCAAGTCCCGCGTGCCTCCGCTGACCTTTTTGGATGATCCGATATTCGTGAAAAAAGTTATGCGCTTGCCTTTTTTCCCGCCCTCGTTCAGCTTGTATTATTACCTTCTTCTTCCCGCAAAACTCTACTTTGAAAAACTTGATTTGATGTTTTTCCCGAATTATATGCTTCCGGTCATTTTTAAAGGCAAATCGCTGGTAATTTTAACGGAGGATGTTTATTACGAATTCAAAGAGGGAACATTGCCTTTCCGGTATCGTCTCGCTTATAAAATATTTGCAAACTGGGCGGCAAGGCACGCGACAAAAATTATGGCGATTTCCGAAACCTCTAAAAAAGAAGTGGCCAGATTATTTAAAATAAACCCGGAGCGCATTGTAGTAAATACTTTGGGCGTTGATTCGCCTAAAACGTCAGAAGTTAGAAATCAGAAATTAGAAGTTAGTGGTTACATATTGTATGTCGGGCAAGCGTTTCCCCGCCGCCACTTGAAGGAAACGATGCTGGCATACGAAAAAATTGCGCCAAGATTCCCCGGTTTGAAATTGATAGCTGTCGGAAAGGACAAATATGAACCGCCGGTGATAGAAAGACTCAAGAACGAAATTAATTATCGTCTTGGCTATGATGGTATAATTCGCAAGGAGTACGTGCCGGAAGATGAGTTGCGGGAGTTATATGCCGGGGCTCAAGCTCTTATTTATGTCTCATCAAAAGAAGCATTCGGCCTGCCGCCGCTTGAGGCATTAAATTATGGGGTACCGGCAGTTGTGGCCGAACAGGAAATTACGCGGGAAATATTTGGAAACAACGCTTTCTTCGTTAAAAATCCGGATAACCTCAACTCTTTTGCGGTTATTTTAGCCGAAACTTTGACGAACGAGCCCAAGCGGGCAGAAATTTTTAAATCAGCCGGCCAAGTCCTAGAGAAGTATACGTGGCAAGCTCATACTGACAGATTTATTAAAATAATTGAAGCCATCTCAAAAAATAAGAAATTATGAAAAAAATAAGCTTTTTGAATTTATTGTTTGCTGTTCAGATCTTGGTCATTGGCCTTGTAATAACCGGCATTTTGCCGCGTCTTGTTATTCCTTTCTGGGTTGCGGTTCTAGCCATTTATATTCTAAGCGTAAAATTGGAGGATGGGGTAATATTTTTCGCCCGGTCAATTCCGTTTTTCGTTGCTATACCCATAACTGCCAATTTTGACTCTTTAAATACCTGGCGCATTCTTTCCGGTTTGATTTTCCTGAAATGGGCCTGGGAAAAACAGTTTTGGAAAGCGGACTGGTTCTCCACGCTCCCATGTGGCCGCACCGTAGTGTGGAAATGGGTAAAAACGCACAAAATTGGCACTATGCTAGTTTTGCTGGTATCGATTGCAATCTTGTCAATTACGCAAGCGCAAAGTTATGTTTTGGCGATTAAGAGAATAATATATTTCGTCAATCTTAGTTTGATAGGCATTGTTGCTTACGATTTGCTTAGAAAATCAAACGACTTCGGGCAGAGATTAATAAAAAATCTTTCAATACCGGTCATAATCGTGGCCTTGGTGGGTATGGCCCAGCTCGTATCAACTTATTTTATGGATATTTTCCAGTTTGTTGATTTCTGGGCAGGGAAAGTTGAGTTGGGATTATTCGGTTCGGCTTGGGCGAATATAGCCATTAAGGCCAATACTTGGTTTGCGTATTTCGGCAACCAACTGTCGCTACGGATGTTTTCGCTTTTTCCCGATTCGCATTCCTTCCCGATCTTCCTGCTTCTCGGCTTGCCGGCTGTTTTTGCCATCGCCTTGCGCAAAGTAGCGGGTGCTCAAAATAGCTTAAAAACGATGTTTTTCACCAGGGCAAGCCTCTTGATAGTCTTTGTACCGATTATCTTTTTAGCGGCGATTTTAAGCGGTACCAGGGGCATTTGGGTGGCGGGGTTAGGGGCTTTGGGCGTGGTTCTGGGCATTCTCTGGCTTATGAAAAAACAGGGAGCGGGCAAGGGGCAAAAGAATATTTTTAAATATGTTGCGTCATATCTTGCGATTTTCTTTTTACTGTTCGGCGCAGCTTATTACATTGTCGCGTCCGATCAATTCCAAGTGTCAAAAAGTGATGCAGCGATGTTCGGCAAGCGCGTCAGATCGGTCTTGGATATCAGCGAAACTTCCAACGCCCGAAGAATAGAGATATGGAAGGCATCGCTTCAATCAATTTTAAAACACCCATTATTGGGTGTTGGTATCGGCAATTTCCCGGTCGTGGTAGGGGAGGATCTGGCGCGGGCAAAGGCCGGTTCATCGGCCCACAATCTATATCTAAACATTGCCGCCGAAATGGGAGTTTTAGCGCTTTTAATTACGCTTTGGTTTTTATGGTTGCTAATTAAAAAAATATACAGAAATTTCCTGACGGCAGGGGATAGTTTATCGTTAATTTACTTTGCCGCCGCTTTGATTTTTATCCCCTGGGTCTTAATTTATTCCTTAACCGATGTAGCAATTTTTGACGAAAGAGCATTCTTGTTGTTTGTAATAACTTTATCTCTCGCTTTTGGGCAAAAGAAAACCGACTAACGTCGGCTTGCACGTGGCATAACTATAGATTTAGCATGTTCTTTGGCATTAACTTGGGTCCAGATAATTTCGTCTTGCGTAAGTTGGTAGAGTGCATCTGTGATGCTCTTGTCAGATAAATCGGGATTATTTTCCCTTAAATAGCAACAGATTTGCTTCACAGAAACGGGCCAATGCGCTTTAACATATTCGGCAATTTTTTGAGCTAAAGCAGAGCTTTCATTGGCAGCCATGTTTTCCTCCAAATTTTTAAGCTACAATAATCTAAAATTCCGTCTATAATTCCGTTATGTATATTAGTAAAAACAAAGAAACAAGTCAATACACGTCAGTTTCTGTAAATCTTGTTGTCTATAACGGCGAAAAATATGTCCGCCAGTGTTTGGATTCCATAAAAAATCAAAATTATGAGAACCTTGAGGTAAATATTCTGGACAATAATTCGTCGGATTCCACGAAAGAAATAATCAGAAAAGAATTCCCCGAATTTAATCTCGTAGAGGGCAAGAAAAATCTCGGCACATGGCCGGGACAGGAAGAGTTGTTAAAATACAGCCATGGAAAATATGTTGCGGCCCTATCCGTTGATATTATTCTTAATGAAAATTTCATAACCGAAGCTGTTAAAGTTTTTGAGGAAGACGAAAAAGTCGGCGCCGTTCAGGGTAAAATTTATAAATTCGAATTGCCCCGCTTACAATCTAATATCATTGACACTTGCGGTTTTAAAATTTTCCGTTCGCGGCGCGTTGTGAATATCGGCCACGGGGAGGAAGACAGGAAACAATTTAATCAGGAAAAAGAAATTTTTGCCGTTGAGGGCGCAGTGCCGGTTTTGAGAAGAGAAGCGTTGGAAGATTGCCGGTTGAGATCGCAAGACGACAAGATTATTGACCCGGATTTTTTCTGGTATGGCGATGATTTAGATTTGGCTTGGCGGATGAGATTATTCGGTTGGAAACAGATTTTTGCGCCGACGGTAATCGCTTATCATGACCGTCAGACGACCAAAGCGCTGGCAGGAGGGGGTTGGCGGGAATTTATAAAAATCCGCAAAACAGTGCCGATGTTTAAAAGGCGGTTGGATTGGAGAAATACTACATTTACTATTATCAAGAACGATTTTGCATCTAATCTCCTATTTGATTCGTATTATATATTATGGCGGCAATTACGACTTTGGGGATACTTTTTGCTTTTTGAAACGTCTATGATCTTAGAAATTTTCAGGGTTGCCAAGATGCTGCCAAAAATGTTAAAAAGGAGAGGCGAGATCATGAGAAGGGCGAGGGTTCCGGCAAAGGAAATGTGGAGGTGGTTTAAGTAACTTTATGACAAACGACGAGCAGGTGCCGCAATATGATCTCTCGGAATTCCCGAGATTGAAAAAACCGTGGTTCAAAAGACCGCTGTTTTATATTTTCATAATCGTTGCCATATTCCTCGGTTATTTTTCGCTTAGATTGGGGCTGGCTTATAACAGCATCACCGTAGAAAATCAGCCGTGGTGGCAAGATGTGGCCAGCAAAGTTTTTAATATCGGCGGGACGCCCAAGGAGGATTTGAACCCGATGCCCAGCCCGGAGGAAAAGCGGTTTGATGTTTTAATTTTAGGAATACGAGGTGAAAGTGATGTTCAAAATGGGGGAACGCTGACCGATACCATTATAGTTGCGAGTTTTGACAAGACCACAAAAAAGACAGCCATGATTTCCATCCCGAGGGACCTTTATATTGATGTCGTGATAACGGCAAAAAACGGCAAGCAAGTAGAAGTGAAGGGCAAGATAAACGAAATGTACGAAAAGGGGCTGGAGAACGGCGGGGGAATTGACCTGACCGAAAAAATAATATCCAAAATCACAGGAACATACATAGACAAGACAGTAGTTTTTGATTTTAATGCTTTTAAGGAAATAGTAGATACCCTGGGCGGCATAGATATTTATCTTGATAAACCGTTTAATGAACCGACGCAGTGGGGATATGATTTCTCTTTGCCCGCCGGCAACAATCACCTGAATGGCGACCAGGCGTTGTATTATGTCCGGTCGCGCTACTCTACTAACGATTTTGACCGGGCAAAACGTCAGCAGGATGTTATCGCCGCGATAAAAAGCAAGGCGCTTTCGCTTGGTTTTCTGGCCAATCCGCTAAAAATTAACTCGATGCTCTCCAGCCTAAAAGGAAACATTAAAACCGATTTTCAAATTTGGGACATTAATGATATCTTGACCTTGGCAAACTCGTTAAACCCAAAACAACCGGTAATAAGTCGTGTAATTTCAACCGATAACCTGCTTTACCAAACCAAGACCGCCGATGGCGAATACATACTTCTGCCAAAAGATACCAATTACGCCGAGATTAAAAATCTTTTCAAAAACATACTATTACAATAATCGTGCCGGAACTATCAATAATCGTTGTCCACCACAAGACCCCCGAGCTTTTAAAGCTTTGTTTGGACTCCATCGGAAAAACCTTATCGAGCATTGACTATGAAACGATAATTGTTGACTCCGCGACTTCCAGAAAGAGCGCCGAACTGGTGAAAGAAAAATTCCCCGAAGCGATATTCCTGCCCTACAAAAAAAACTTGGGTTACTCACGCGGCGTGAATTTTGGAATTCAAAAAGCAAGAGGCGACTATCTGTTAATATTAAACCCTGACATTGTTGCGGTGGAAGATTCAATCCAAAAAATGCTTGATTATATGAAAAAGCATCCCGATATTGGAATGCTCGGCCCCAAAATGCTTAATTTCAACGGCACGGCGCAGAGAACTTACTTCAGTTTCTATAAACCGATAACAATAATTGCCAGACGGACGTTTCTTGGCAGATTTAAGCCGTTTAAAAAAGCGCTGTATGATTTTCTC
>CAIUCV010000003.1 GCA_903897805.1 Candidatus Yanofskyibacteriota bacterium
ATGCTCGGCCCCAAAATGCTTAATTTCAACGGCACGGCGCAGAGAACTTACTTCAGTTTCTATAAACCGATAACAATAATTGCCAGACGGACGTTTCTTGGCAGATTTAAGCCGTTTAAAAAAGCGCTGTATGATTTTCTCATGGCGGATTCCAACGCAGATAAAATACAGACGCCCGATTGGCTTATGGGTTCGGCAATTATGGTAAGTAGGCGGGCAATTGAGAAAGTGGGCGGTATGGACGAAAGATTTTTTATGTACTTTGAAGACGTTGACTGGGCTCGCAGATTTTGGCATAATGATTTTAAGATCGTGTATTTTCCTGAAGCGGTGATGTATCATTACCATCAGAGAGAGTCTAAATCCAAGTTGGGTCTTTTTGACCCGCTATTTAATAAAAAGACGCAATGGCATATCAAGAGCGCAATAAAATTTTTCTGGAAATACAAAAATTTGGCGAAGACAAACTAATGATGAGGAATAAATTTCTAATCCCCATTTTAATAATTATTTCATTGGCCGTCGGATTTGTCGGCGGTTCTTATTTTCAGATACACAAAATATCCGTACCTGTAGTCAGTGATATTATAAATAAAGAGGTCGGCCAGCCGCAAAACGTAGATTTTTCAACTTTCTGGACTGCTTGGAATTTGCTTCAGAGCAAATATGTGGACAAGGACAAGCTTAATACCCAGGATATGGTCTACGGGGCGATAGACGGGATGGTAAAGGCAATCGGCGACCCTTACACGGTATTTTTTAAGCCAGCGGAAAGTAAGGCGTTTAACGAGCAGATAAGCGGCTCTTTCAGCGGCATCGGGATTGAAATCGGGCTTCGGGACAATGTATTAACGGTGATTGCCCCTATAAAAAATACGCCCGCAGCAGGTGCGGGATTGCTTGCCGGAGACAAAATTTTAAAGATCAACGATAAGTCAACGGAGGGTATGAAAATTGATGAAGCGGTAAGTCTGATACGCGGGCCCCAGGGAACGACCGTAAAATTAACCTACACAAGAGAAAAAATGCCGAACCCGACGGATGTAACGATAAAAAGAGACGTAATAGAAGTTCCTGCCGTGGATTGGAAAATGCTGAATGACAACACTGCTTATATTGATATCTCCATATTCAACGGGAATCTTGATTCGGAATTCCAAAAAACAGCAAATGAAATTGTGGCCTCCAAGGCGAACAGGATAATCTTGGACTTAAGGAACGACCCCGGCGGATTACTTGATTCCGCAATAAATATAGCCGGTTACTTCCTTGATCCTAATAAGACTGTCACTATAGAAAAATTCAGTGATGGGACCGAACAACCATTTCAAACGACGGCAAATGGAAAATTGAAAAATTATCCTCTGATCGTCCTTATAAATAAAGGGTCCGCGTCGGCTTCGGAGATTTTGGCGGGAGCTCTTAAAGACAATAGGGGAGTAACGGTTGTGGGAGAAACCAGTTTTGGAAAGGGCTCCGTTCAGGAATTGGCCGAATTGCCGCAAAAAGCATCCCTTAAGATTACGATAGCAAAATGGCTGACACCAAGCGGCAAATCTATTGACGAAAACGGTATTAAACCCGACATCGAGATCGCTATAACAGCGGAAGACATCACGGCAGGAAAAGACCCACAATTAGACAAGGCACTTGAGCTGATTAAAAATCTCCGGTAACAATGAAAGTAATTTTCTTACAAAATATAAAAGGAGTTGCCCAGATCGGGAATATTAAAAACGTCAGCGATGGGTATGCGCGTAATTTTTTAATTCCGAAAAATCTTGCAAAGCCGGCAACGGCCGAAGCCGAAAAACAAGCGGAGATCTTGAAGAAAAAAGGCGAATCGGATAACCTCACCAGTAAGGAAAGTGTCGTTGAACTGGCTAAAACCTTGGAAGGGCTCGTTTTAGAGATAACCGAGGATGCCAACGAAGAGGGGCATCTTTACGGTTCCGTAAACGCCAAAAAAATAGCCGAAGAGCTGGCCAAGAATAAAATCAAGATCAAAGAGGATTTAATTAATCTGCTAGAACCAATCAAGATGGTGGGGGAGCATGAGGTGGAAATAGAACTGCACCCGGAAGTCAAAACCAAAATTAAAATAAGAGTTTCTCCGATGGTCAAATGAATAGCTCGCCAACATCTCTTCTCGCTTAGTCCTCGGCCTAGAAATTAAAAAGGCCCCGCACAGTCGGGCTCGCAAAGTGCGGGGCCTTTATGTAGCGAGGCTGGTGGTCGCAAACGTTCTTAACTTTAGTATGCTCGATTGAATTGCCCACCAGGATTAGGCATCCTCATCCTCGGTTTCGCAATCGGGACAAACACAACCTCGTCCCGCGGGCATGCACTCCTCGCAGCCCGGTTTGTTGCATTTCGGACATTCGAGGTAGTAGCCGGCAGGCTCCTTGTTTTTCTTCTCCTTCTTGGTTTGCCGTTGAATAACGCCACAACCTACACACGCTTTTCCATCTTCGTAGACGAGAAAGCCATTTACACGACGACGCTCTGTTTTTTCTACCTTTGGTTTTCGAGGCATTATTCTCCTCCACTTCTACAATCTGTCCACAATCATCGTAGTATTTTAATCGCGTTAAGTCCATACCGCCAAAACCCCGCTTTTTAGGCGGGGTTTTGTATAAAATTTAATGAGAGATTAGACGACGTTAACGATTTTTACGAGCCGACGGTTGCCGTCGTAGTTTATCTTTTTTCGAGTGGTAAATTTAACCTTGCCGTTCTTTACGGCATAGATGGTATCGTCTTTACCCATTTTTACTCCTTCGCCGACCATAAACTTGCTTCCGCGCTGGCGGATAATAATATTGCCTGTGATGGCAATCTGCCCATCGGAAAGCTTTACGCCTAAGCGCTTGGATTCAGAGTCCCTGCCTAATTTAGTTGTGCTTTTGGCCTTTGTATGCGCCATTTTTGCTAAGTTATGGTTTACTTGCTATGATTTCTCCACAAAAAGAATCATATCAAAAACTTCTTAAAAAATCAAATTCAAACATGAACGAGCCATCACAACAAGAAAATATAATAACTAAAGTACTTAATAAGATCAGGGCAAATTGGTCAGAGATAGTGCTGGGCATCGCCGTTGTTTTAATTACTGTGATTAGCTTTAATCTCGGCAAAATCTCCGCCATAAGCGGCCAAAAGGCACAAATCAATATAACGGGAGGAGAAAACGCAGGACAGCCGGGAGATACAAGGAACACCCTTGCGCCTGCGGCGAGGGATCAGACCGTCGTTGCCTCAAAAAACAGCAAGGGGAAGCTCTATCATTTTACTTGGTGCTCGGGGGCATCTCAAATTGCCGAGAAAAATAAAATTACCTTTACCAACGAAGCTACTGCTATTGCCGCCGGCTATACTCTTGCGGGAAACTGCCAAAGATAGTATGTTAGGCACAGACCTTTTATAACTTTTGGGGGAGAAATGGACTCGCAAGAACTTACCAAAAGATTATTGGAAATAGCAAAGGGGGGAGAGAGCCCGGGTATCACCGCAATCGAAACTGAAAGAGCCTGCTGGCTTGACGGCGAGGAATGTCCTTACGGAAGACCGGGAGGTCAGTTTCTGAAACGGCCATTAGCGTTTTGCAAACCCTGCAGGCCGCCCGCAGGTGCGGGAACAAATGGCTGTTACAAGTTAAATAACCAATCCGAAGAACTGGATGAATTAATGAGCGAATTTTCGCGCAGCATAATAAGGGAGGAACTCTCCGAAAAAGTAAAGAAAGCTACTACTAAAGTATCCAGCGAATTAAGAGCTCTCGCAGACGGGGCAGAAGACAATCAGGTAAAAGAAACTCTAAAACTGGCCGCGGAATTGATAGAACAAGAAGAGGGCGGTCTAGAAAACAGAGATATTGTTTTGCTGGACGATTTAGATTAACAACGGCTAAAAGCCGTTTTTTATTTGGCCTAACCAGTAATCGTGTTCCCATTCCCAAAGGCCTTTGGCAGCTAAGAAGGCGCGGAGGTCTTTTTCAAAATCGGGGAGTTCCCGAAGCTCTACCTCGCCGAGCAAGTCGCCCCAAACGTGCGGGCAATCCTTGTTAAGCTTACCTCTGTCAGCACGAATTTTTATATTCCCGCCCTTTTCCCGCATTTTGGCACCACAACCCTTTATACAGTATCTCGCCTGGTCTAGGCGCAAAATCCAGCGTTTGAGCGGGGGCATAGAAGGGGTCTCTCTTAGCGCTTCAATATAAGCCGATGTCTGAATGCCAAAATCTCTGTAAATGGCTTGGGAAGTTTTTATATCCAGTACGCCCAGCTGGCCGTTTAGTTCCGCCAGACAATCCAACGTGCCGGCATAGTGATGTTTTTTGCTTACCACCCGGGTTTCAATTTGATGGGGGACAACTTCATTTTGTTTTCTAAAATCTAGAAATGCCGACACTACCGGCTTAATAGTGTCGGGAATCTCGGGAGTTTCACCTTTTAAAATCGCTTCTACGGTTTCGTGAATCAGCGTGCCTTCCTCGGCCGATTTGTTTTTTATGGCATCGGCGGCGGCAAAATTCGCCTGGTCGGCATAAAACTTATAAAGAGCCGGCTTGGCCTTGATGGATACGATGGAGGTTACCCGGGGGTACCATATGCCGTCTATCTCGTACCCGTTTGTCGCCATGAAATTTTTCAGATTGGAATAATACATAATCAGAATCTTACACGGGAAACTTATCTTTATCAAATGAGCCTACTTACATAAAATAAAAAGCCCTGTACTGTGCCAGATAAAATCTTACTGGTCAGGGTTTTAATCTGCGGTTTAGTTATTTTGGTGGTTCCAACAGCCATTTGATTACCCGCTCCCATGCTCTGATCGGTTTCTTCGGCAAAGATTCTGGAATAAACTTTCTGATCTCGGGAATCATCAGGGTAGTCGCCCGATAGCCCTCATCGATTAATTCACCTGATTTTTTAAAATCAGATAGACTATATTTTTCAAGATGGGGTTCTATTAATATTTCTGAATTCTGTAAATTCAAGCTCTCTTGCTGGCCGATTATTACATCCATTGTGCTTATCAAAACGTCCACAACATTTTTAGGCTTTCCCTTGGGATGCCAGCGATCAAGATTCACCCCGATTCTTACCTCTGCACCCATATCCTTCAATGGGGAAAGGGGCACATTTTCTACTAACCCACCGTCTACAAACGAAACGCCATCCAACTCGACCGGAACAAAAAGTCCGGGAATACACGTGCTGGCCCTTACCGCATTTACGACATTGCCCTTTCTAAAAATAGTTTTTTCTCCGGTTTCAATGTTAGTTGCAATAATTGCAAGGGGAATATCGGCATCTTCAATATTTACTTTCCCTATAATGTCCTCCAGCAACTTGCCGGCGGCCATGTTAGAAACCAATCCAAGCTTTGGATAAATGAAACTGGAAAGACCGTACCAGCTTAGACCGGTTGTCTTGGCAATCATTTCTTTTATCGGTACGCCGAAAGCGTAACAAGCGGCGATCATGGCTCCGGCGCTTGTTCCCGAAATACAATCAATGGGGATGTCGTTATCATATAAGGCTTGCAAAACTCCGATATGCAAACTCCCTAAAGCAGAACCGCCGCCTAACGCCAGGCCGATCTTGGGTCTTTTTGGGTTATTTTCGTTTTTCTTCACAAATGTATTGTAGTACTTTCTTGCCACCCGAAGAATAGTCGCCGGCTGCCCAAGGGGCAGTAGAAACTAAGCATTATATATTCAGTTTATTTAAAAGGTTCGTGCGTCCGTGTAAATAGGGGATTGCCCCCATTTTACAGCCAAACCCGCCAAGGGTGAGGGGGGTATGGGTAGACAGGAAACAAAAAACAAAAATAAAAAATTACTAGTTGCAAATACTAATACTAAAAGAAATAGAAAAATAAAATCACCGATGAATGGGTGATTTTATTTTAATTAAGAGTTATGGCTTGAAATGGCAGGGAATAGAGGGTTTTGAGATATTGGATACATCGCACAATATACCTTTTGCGACATTAGTTACGCGAAATATCGCAATGGTTGAGATTACACACTAATGATTTCTATGATAAGAACGGCAGTAAGCCCTTTAATATGGCGGCAACGGCTTGGATCACAACAAGAAAGAGGTTAATGGCCAGCGTTCCGATTGCCTTAAGACTGCCCGGGATGTCACTAAAAGAGAGGTTTTTGGTATCTAGAAGATTAAAACTAGGAAGGCTTGGAACTACGGTGCTGATACCAGTGTTTTGAGCTGCGTTTTTCAGCACATCACTATTAAAAAAGTCAAACGGGTTAATCAGTGAGGGCGCGGAGGTATCTGGATTTCCGGAGGTATAAGCAAAAGTACCTGATGCGGTTAAAATAAAAATAAAAACCGGGAGTCCGACAAGAAGTATCAAAATTGATTTACTTTTCATAAAACACCTCCTATTCCCTATTCCCCGCTATTTTAATTAGGCCATATTCTAGTTCTCGTGTCAAAAAGTTATCCACAGCCCCGTATATCAACTTTGATTTGCCTTCGCATTTGTCGTTCGTTTTTACGAATGACTTATCAAAGTTGTATTACGGGGCACAAGCCCTCTCCCCTATCTCTGCGCTTCTCACACTCATTTTTTTTACGGCAAATAATTAAACGGGTTTAAAGTTCCCTCAAAGTAATTGAAATATACTTGGCTGCTTTTATCGCTTATGTAAGTGAAAAAATCGGAATAGACGCTTAGGTGCAGATGAGAACCAGTGGAATTGCCGGTAGAACCCTCGTAGCCGATAACAGAATTGGTCGTTATCGATGTGCCGTTGGCAAGACCGGATGGCGATTTCATGTGTGCATACAAAGTAACCAAATTATAAAGCTGGGGGTGCCTGACAGCTACCCAATTGCCCCAGCCATCATTGTGACCGCTTGCAAGTATCATTCCGTCGGCCGCCGGGTGAATTGCCGAACCAGAGCCTTCGGTTATATCTACCCCATTGTGCGGCGCGCCACCATATGGACCCGAAGACTTACCACATCTGGCATAAGTCGTGCATCCGTAACCCTGCGTGAGCACATAATCATCGTAGGGCCATTTGAAAATATTTGCTCCTTTCGGAGGAACATAGGTCGCGGTAACATGGACGATATAGGCGCCGCTTTGTATTGCCTGATTTTCAAGTTTTTGCAATTCATTGAAAAATTGCGATTGCTTCTGCTCAACCTCATTCAGCATATTTTGGTATTGCGCTTCCTGCCCGCGCGTCTGGGCGAGAAGCTGATTTTTATTGACCTTACTTCCGCTTAACGAAACGTTTTGGGCGTTTTGTTTTTGATTGAGAGCCTCCAACTCTGCTTTCTTTTGCTCTAACTGGTTCTTGCTTTCTTCTAAACTCGCTTTCTCGTCTTTTAATTCAGTAATGAGACCGAGAAGTTTAGTGTTTAAGTTCTGTTCCTGCTGGGCCTGCCCCATAAAATCGGACAATCGCGGAGTTTTCAAAAGTATAGCCAATAAACTAAGCTGGTCACGTTCATATAAAAGAGAAAGTAACTCCCCTATCGCCTTCCTTTGTTGGTCAATCTTCCCCTGCTTGTCAAAAATCTGTCCTTCCATGCCAACGATTTCTAATTTTGCCGAACTAATTTGCCGGTTGGTTATGGAAATCTTAGTCTGAAGCTGGAGAATTTGATTGTTTAAGATGTCAACCTGGCGCTTCAGGGTGTCCGCTTCTTTTTGTTTCTGTAAAATCGTACCCTTGTATTGATCCGCCTGTTTGGTCAATTCTTCAATCTGCTTGCGCAGGTCAAGGATTTGCTGATTTATATCGTCAGCAGCAAAAGCCGTGGAAAAACCAAAGAAAAAAGCCGCTAAAAAGCAAAAGACCACGAGAGCTTGACTAATTTTAGGTAACTTGGTAGGATGAGAAAGCATTTGATTTGCCTCTAAAAGAAGGCCCGTAGGAGGAAGAAATGGAAAGAGTCACTGGATTTTTAAAAATTGGTAATTTTTCAGTCAAGGTTATGACTAGAGGAAATTTTTCAACGGCAGTAGCTTTTCCCGGTCTCACTTTATCAGTGTTTCTAGTAAACTTCCTTTCTGAATTTGAAGAGCAATTTGGCTTGAAGATCCTAAATTGGGAGGTTCTAAGTGATAGTCGTGACAATGTGAGGCCAATTTTAATTCACCACGAGCCGAAAGAAAAGAAAGAAGAAGGTCATGGTCGCTCGCCATTTGAACCAGACCCATTTGAACCAGACATCAGATTATAGCAGTTTCATTGCCCTTTTGACCCTTTCAAGGGTCTTTTCTTTTCCCAAAATCTCGGCTATATCCACCGGGTCGGGCGATGTCTTAAGCCCCGAGAGAGCGACTCTGAACGGCCAATAAGCCAATCCCCTGTCGCCGAGTTTGACACCCAAAGAATCCAATTCCTGCCCTAGCGCACCCTTTTCCTCCGTTCCCTTTTCTCTGACTATTTCTGCGACGAGAAAAAGGGAATTTTTTATTTCTTCAAAACTCTTATTTTTCCAGACCAGCAATCCCCTATCGTATTCCGGTTCTTTGAAAAAGTAACCGAATTCGGAAATGTCGGATAATTTTTTCATTCTTTCCCTCGCCAGTGGCATAACCTTAATTAATTCTTCTTTTGAAAATTGGGAATTGAGAATTGGGAATTGCGTTTGAATTTGGACAATCTTTTCCGCCAACTCCTCGTCGTTCAAACGCTTAATATATTCCCCGTTCATCCAATCCAGTTTCTTCATGTCAAAAACCGCGCCGGATTTATGAACCTTAAGAAGATCAAAAACATTAATTAATTCTTCCATCGCAACAATTTCTCTGCCGTCGGGCATGGTAAAACCTAAAAGGCAAATAAAATTGGCCAGCGCCTCCGGCAGATATCCCATTTTTTTATATTCATTCAAAGATACGGCACCATTGCGTTTGGAAAGCTTTGACTTGTCGGATCCCAAAAGAAGCGGCAAGTGGGCGTATGCGGGCATTTCAAAACCAAGCGCTTCTTGTACCAAAATCTGCCTCGGAGTGTTCGCGATGTGCTCCTCGCCCCTTATCACATGGGATATTTCCATTTCATAATCGTCAATCACCGCAGCAAAATTATATAAGGGCGTTTCAATATCTTTGGCTATGCTGAAATCCCCCAATAAGCGTTCTTCAAATTCTATTTCGCCCCTGATTAAATCGTGGAACTTGATTTTTCTGTCCGAATTTTCATCGACCACCAACCTGATTATTCCCCTTTCCTCATTTTGATTTTTGATTTTTGATTTTTGATTTTTATATTCACATACATGCCTCGGGATGGCTTTTTTTTCTAGTTGCTCTTGCCTTTCTTTTTCCAGTTCTTCTTCCGAGTGATGGCACCAGAAGGCCCTGTCTTCATCAAGAAGTTTTTGAATATATTTGGAGTAAATCGGCATCCTATCGCTTTGTCTGTAAAACTCGTCCCAGTCCATTCCCATCCACTTAAATCCTTCAAGTAAATCTTCCTCGTATTCTTTTTTCGACCTTTCTTTGTCGGTGTCTTCTATGCGCAGTATGAATTTCCCACCCTCGTGCCTGGCAAAAAGCCAATTAAAAAGCGCCGTGCGGGCGGATCCGATATGCGCATATCCGGTTGGAGAGGGCGCCATTCGCACCCTGATTTCGTTTGCCATGATGATTTCCTAATTATAGCAAAATTTCTTGTTTTGGCCTATGATATCAATAAAGATATGGGATCCGCAACAAAAAATGGGGTTCCCTGCCTTGGCAAAAAGATTGGCCATAATTTCCCCGTGGCGGGGGGCAAATGTACGCAATGCGGCATTAATCAGGACGAATTAGGCAAGCAATTCCAGAAAATAGAATATTTTGTGAAAGAACCGGAGAAAGGCATTCACAGCGAGATGCACGCCCTAGCCAAAGAAGTTTCTGAATACTGCGGCGAACCGAAAAAATTTGCTATGTATCTTGGTATAATCAAGAATATTGGCCTGCCTCGCGCATACAGGACCTTTGCCGAAATAAAACAGTCCAAAAATGTAAAAGATGGGGGAAAACTTTTCTTATACTTATCGTCGTACAAGGCCGGGAAAGAACAGAAAAAAACCAAGTCCAAAAAAAAGAAAAGCCGCGGCAATCATGCCAAGCGGCGAGGTGGTTGATGTTAGTCCAAGAGAAACAATTAAACCCTACGGTGATACCGGGGCAATTACTTTCCAAACCGAGTCCCCGTACTGGAAGGAAAGAAAACAAATCAGGAATGCCAGGCATATCAGAAAGAATAGTAATTTGTTAAAGATATTTGCTGTTTTTGGTACGCCGATCCTAGTGACTACAAAACAAATCAAGACCAGAAATGCCCACCAAAAAACATTAAGTATCTGCATATTTCCCCCATGGAAATTGTAAAACAACCTAATCCGATATTATCAAAAAAACTTGAGCTGGTCAAGAAGATAACTCCCGAGATTAAGGAGTTGGTTTCCGGCATGAAAAAAGCAATGATTGAATCGCGGGGTATTGGTCTAGCGGCAAATCAGGTTGGGCGAGATTTGCAAATTTTTGTGATAGACGAAAAACTGGCGGAAGAAAACAATGTACCTGATATATATATCAATCCTGAAATTACCGAGTACTCAAAAGAGCTAGGCGAAATGGAAGAGGGCTGCTTGAGCATGCCCGATTACTGGCGACAGATAAAAAGGTCTAAAAAGATAAAAATTAAAGCGCTAGATATAAACGGCAAAAAGGTAAAAATAAAGGCCCGTGGTCTTTTGGCGCGGGTTTTTCAGCATGAATATGACCATCTGCAAGGAGCGTTAATTGAAGATAGGGTTGAAAAATAGAAAAAGCGGCTCATAACGGTGGAAAAGTCAAGCACAAAAATAATCTTTTTTGGCACTTCGGAATTTACGGTTCCGGCTCTTAAGGCACTTATGGGCGGGGGTTATGGGATTGTCGCCGTGGTTACGAACCCGGATGAGCCGGTGGGTAGAAAAAAAGTCCTCACTCCCCCGCCGGTAAAAGTAGTGGCTGAAAAATACGGAATAAAAATTCTGCAGCCTAAAAGATTACTGAATAATCCCGAATTTGCCGAAGAATTAAAAAACTTAAAACCCGATGTCGGTATCGTCGCTGCCTATGGCAAAATTATACCGGCAGAAATAATCAATCTACTCCGCCACGGTATTCTTAATATTCACCCGTCGCTTTTGCCGAAATATCGCGGGCCGACCCCGATTCAGACAACTATCTTAAACGGTGAAAAAGAAACCGGCGTTACTATTATAAAAATTGACGAGGAAGCGGATCACGGGCCGACAATAGCAAGTGAAAAATTAAAAATGCAAAATGAAAAATTTATTGACTTACAAGAAAAGCTGGCGGAATTAGGAACTAATTTGTTGATTAAAATTCTGCCCGATTATCTGGCCGACAAAATTACGCCGCAACCTCAAGACCACTCGCAAGCGACATTCACTAAAAAATTCGCGCGAGATGACGCCAGAATCAACTGGGACAAAGCTGCCGAAGAAATTAACCGCCAAATCCGCGCTCTAAATCCCGAACCGGGCGTTTGGACCACATGGAACGGCAAGATGCTTAAAATTTTGGAAGCTGGGGTTATGGATGAAGAGAGCAGACAAAATGGCCAAGTTTTCCAAAAAGAAAATAAAACTACGGTTGGAACGGTTGAAGGTTTAATTGTTTTAAAAACTGTCCAGCTTGAAGGCAAGAAATCAATGTCCGCAGAAGATCTTGTAAGAGGCAATGGGAATTTTATTGGCGCCGTTTTAGAATAAGCGCAAAAATGTTAATATTCGATTGATGGGAGAAGAGATCTTAAAAGTAGAAAAACTGACTGTTGAGTTTTACGGCCAGAAAGTGGTTGAGGATGTTAATTTCTCTCTCAAAAAGGGCGAGGTTTTGGCCATTGTGGGCCCGAATGGTTCGGGAAAGAGCGTACTATTCAGAGCACTGCTCGGTCTAGTCCCCTACTCCGGCCGAGTTACTTGGCAGAAGGGAATAAAAATCGGCTACGTTCCCCAGAAGCTGACTGTTGAAAAAGACTTCCCGTTAACTGCGGAGGAATTTATGATGCTTATAGGAGCGAAGCCAAAGCAAGAGATAGAGAGAGCGCTAGAAGACGTCGGACTTCATAAGAAAAACAATGGGTACGGATGGCTATTAGACAAAAAGCTGGGGCAGCTTTCAGGCGGTCAATTTCAGCGGCTGCTTATCGCTAATTCGCTTACCGGCCGGCCGGACGTATTACTTTTTGACGAACCAATTACCGGCATTGATATCGCGGGCGAGGAAACAATTTATGCACTTTTCCGCAAACTTCAAAGCAGTACCGACCTGACCGTGATCGTGATCTCTCATGACCTAAACACCATCCACGATTTCTCCGATTTTGTGCTGTGTTTGAACAGAAAACAAATTTGTTTCGGACGGCCGCATGAAGTATTGGACCATAAACTCTTGCACCATTTATATGGAGAAGAAATGGAGCACCACCATCACGATCACGATCTTTCAGCATTATGACAAGTTTTCAAATTATTTCTGCCATATTTATAGGACTTGCCGCCGGATATGTCGGTTCTTTTATGGTTTTGCGCCGAATGGCGCTGGTTGGCGATGCGCTTTCTCACGTCGCCCTGCCGGGTTTGGCCATTGCCATTCTTCTTAATATAAATCCATTTATTGGAGCGTTTGCTACCTTATTTATTGGAATAGTATCTGTATGGTTAATTGAAAATAGGACCGAATTGTCAACTGAGTCGTTAATCGGTTTAATCTTTACCTTCTCGCTGGCGATAGGCTTCTTAATCACGCCCCAGAGCGAACTTCTGGAAGCGTTATTCGGCAATATTTCAAAAATATCCGCATTTGATGCTTATTTGGCCGTTGCTCTTTCAATCGTTCTCATTTCGGTAATGTATGGGGTTTCAAAGGGATTCATACTTAGCACAATATCTCCCGATTTGGCTAAGGCCTCTGATGTTAAGGTAGCCAAACTGAATTTTGTCTTCTTATTGCTGGTAGCTATTGCTGTCGCTCTCGGGATAAAGGCCGTTGGCTCTCTTTTAATGGGCGCTTTGGTTATCATTCCTGCTATAACTTCAAAAAATATTACCTCCAGCTTGCGTGGTTATACCGTTGCAAGTGCGCTAATCGGTCTTGTGAGTTTGCTTGGTGGTATGGCCATAGCTAGCGAGCTTCATCTTCCTCCCGGCCCGGTTGTAATTCTTGCCAGCTCTGCCATCTTTTTGCTATCATTATCCCTTACCAGAAAATAGTGGATTTTACTTTATGTCCTTATCCGTAAACGAACTGAAGCCGAAAACTTTTTTTATTTTTGAGGGCCAGCCATGGGTCATTTTGGAGGCGCACCATCTCAAAATGCAACAGCGCCGACCGGTGGTGCAGACAAGAATGAAAAATCTGATTAACGGAAAAATTGTAGAAAGAAATTTTGCTCAATCAGACATTTTTGAAGAAGCAGATATCAAACGGGGAGAAGTGAAATTTCTTTATAATCACCGGGATGAGTATTGGTTTTGCCATAAAGATGATCCCTCAAAGCGCTTCTTACTAGATGAGGAAATCCTCGGCGATACCACGAAATTTCTCAAAAATAATTTGATCGTGGGAGCAATTTTATTTAACGACCAGATAATCAATATAGAACTGCCGGTCAAAATGGATTTTAAGGTTGTAGAGGCTCCACCGGCCATACGCGGCGACACCGCTCAAGGCGGCGTTAAGCAAGTTGTAATTGAAACCGGAGTAACGGTAAACACCCCACTTTTTGTTGAAGAGGGAGACACAATCAGAGTTAACACCGAAACAGGTCAGTACGTAGAAAGAGTTGAAAAAAGCAAGTAAGAAAGCGTCTAAAGGTTAAATTTTTGGACTTTCCTTTTTATGCTTCATAAAAAGCAATATTACGAGCGGAACCAGCGCCCACCAAAACTGGGCGTTTTGCGTGTCGAAAAATTTAACAATCCAGACGGGCAAACCTCCGCCAATCCCCGAGGGGAGGTACGACACTATTAAACTCGCCGAGAATCCAATTTCCAATATGGCGATTAAGGCTATCGGGAAAAAAGACGTTTCCCGCAAAGTCAGGGAGTGTTTTAGGGCAGACCGATTAAGGATTGCCACGCTGACAATAAAAAATATTAAAAACAATCCGATGTGCAACCAGGATTCTGGCTGACTCTTCATAACTCCTCGCAACTTGTCAAAATAAATGAAATGCGGTTCCAAAAAGGCGGCAACGTAAAGGCAAATCAGTGAAAGCAAGATCCGCGACCTCCCTAAACTTAGACCAATCAAAAAAATCACAAAGACAAAAAACAGGGCAACCAGCCAGCCATAGTTAAATTTCGGAAGGCCCGCGCTGCCAAAAAGTTTTTGCACGTATTGGGCAAAATCGACTAAGTATCCTAAAACTTCAGATATAAGAACATTCATCTTTTAGTTAATTTAATTATAACCAAAAAAACAAAAACGGATATGCACTATCCGTTTATCACGGTTTATTCCGCGACTTTAATCGCCTCTTGGCAGGGCACGCACATACTTGCCCAAGGAACAACCTTCAATCGTTTCTTGGGAATCCGCTTTTCGCAATTAGAACACCGGCCGTACGAATCCGCCGATTTTCCGGCAAGAATCCCTCTGATAAAGTCAATGGTTTCGTCACAATCTCGAATGTTTTTCGCGAAACGTTCTAATTCTCTGACGTTAACTTCCTCGTCAACAATCATGGCAGCTTTAGTATCCAGCCCCTGGCCAGATGCAAAAGAGACCTTCTCTGTCTCCGCCAAGTGCGCTCTTATCTGCTTTAACAGCTTTCTTAACCTAGAAAGTTTCTCAATAAGAGCGGATAGCTGATCTCCCAAAAACTCACGTCTGGCCTTTCTTAGGCTCGATTTTCGCACTTTATTTTGCACCTTGTCTCCCCCACGATTTTCAAAAAACAACAAACTTATATTAGCAAAGTGGCCTTATTTGTCAATAGTTGATTTCCTTTGCCAATTCTTCAGTCAGTTTCCTGGCCTTGCCGCTTAACTTCCTCGGAATTTTAACCTTCATCCTGATAATCTGGTCGCCTTTATGCGGGCCGTGAATGCCAAGGCCCTTAAGTCTCAGTTCGTCCCCGTCTTGCACGCCTGCCGGTATTTCTATTTCTTTTTCGCCGTCAAGCGTCGGCACGCTGGTGCGCGCCCCTAAAAGTGCGTCTGTCAATTTAACCGGCAATTCATAGATCACATCATTACCCAGCCGCTTAAAAATTTTATCCGGTTCTACGCTAATTTGGACGTATAAATCCCCTGCCTGCGCTCCGCGAAAGCCGGTCTGTCCGCCACCTTTTATTATAATCGTATCGCCTTCTTTCACCCCCGCCGGGATATTTACCTCCAAAATTTCTTTCCCCCGCTCTCTGCCCTCCCCTTTGCACGCAGAGCAATTATTCCTCGGTACCCTGCCGGTGCCCAAACAGACGGAGCAGGGATAAATCCGGGTAAAGCTTCCAAAAAGAGACCCGACAGTTTCCGTCACCTCGCCCTCACCTTGGCACACCGAGCAATCTACCAATCCGCCAGTCAGCGGATTAGCGCCTGAACCCTTGCATTCCCCGCAGATAACATTTTTTGACAACTCTACCCGCTTAATCGCGCCACGGGCAACATCGCGGAGGCCGACTTTCAAGCTAATCCTTATGTCTTCACCGCGGGCCGGTTCCCGGCCCGCCTGTTTTTTTTCCCTGCGTTGGCCGAATGGATCACCGAAGGCCCCGCCAAAAAGGTCAAATAGGTCCTCAATATTAAACCCCCTATTACCTCCCCCGAAGTCGCGGGAAAAATCAAAGCCGTCAAACCCTCTACTAAACCCACCGAATGGACCTTGGGCTCCGCCGAACGGACCCTGCGAACCAAAAGCCGACCCGAATTGGTCATATTGGGAACGCTTCTTAGGGTCGGAAAGCACTTGATAGGCCTCGTTTATTTCCTTGAACTTGGCTTCATTTCCGCCCTGTTTGTCCGGATGATGCTGATGGGCCAGTTTTCTATAGGCCTTTTTCACTTCATCCTGCGAAGCGTTTCTTGGTATCCCTAAAATTGTGTAAAAGTCGTTAGTGGTTGACATGGGTAATTAACGATGTTAATATTGTAACGTAATTTTAGCTGTTTAAAAATAGTAGGAAAGAGTGGCAAAAATCATTAAAAAACAGGAAATTAAGATTAATCTGGAAGGAGTTATTAGAATCATAAAAAAGAATTGGGGTTTACTGGCTGGTTATCTCTCTTACTACTTTCTAGAGGGAAAAGAAATTAAAGTAGAGGCTTCTTTCGACTTGGTTGATATAGGTAATGCTCTACGTAGGGCAGAGGGCCTAATTATAGACGAAAACGAACTGGATGAAGCAATTTCCAAGATTTTCAGAGAAATTGAAAGTCAAAATCCGCACTTTAAGAATATGAGGATTGAACGTTCGGCCTCAAGCCTTAACAAAAGTTTAAATGTTTCTTTTGACATTGATATCGCGGTTGCTCCCGTTATGCCCGTTGACCCCATGGATATTCCCGGGCCAGACAATCCGATGGATCCTGATCCTACTGGCGTCAAACGAGCTGAGATAATGCAGCTCGTCCGTTAGTTTATCAAGGTGGTTACATAGTCAATTCCTCCGCCTCTTTTTGCACAACCTGAATCCGGACAACCCCGGATTTTTTCATTATCCAGAATAAAACGACTGAAACTAACACCGCCAGCCAGACAAAAATAAAACTTAGACCTTGCAATATTAAGAATAATCCGAATGCCAAGATCGGCGGAAGGTATTGAATATATGGGCCTAGAAATACCGTGAATTGTTCCATAATTTGGTTTATCGTCTGATTTTTTACCTGTTGCCCTTCCTGCGGGGACAAATTTTTAACTTGACCCTCAAGAAAACTGTCCACCGTCCGTTCAATAACTTGCTTGAATGACGGGGGCAGTTGTTTATTATTGGCGCTCGCTTGTATATTCGGACTGAAGAAAAAAGCGAATGAGATCATAATGAGCATGGCCGTAACGATTCTCGGCAAACCTCTTTGCATAATGATGCGGATGTTAATTTTTGTCCTTCCGCCTGCCTCCGCCTGAATGTTCCTCATACCGTACGTAAAAAGCAAAATCATCAAAACAAACGCGCCCAAGTAAAACTGGTTGAAACCGAAGATAAAGAAAAACGGCAAGCCGGCCAGAACCGAAGTCAGGATTTTCAAGACGTAATCTTTAATCAGCAGGAATGATAAACCAATAGCAGAGGTTAAAATCGCAAACATTATCAGCGGTTTCAGCCAAATACCAACCTCTAAAAACCGCGCCGGGCTCTCAATCCACGGCTTCACCCAAAACCAGAACAGACAGGCGATAATCCCGACCGCAACTATTAATATTGCTTTTTTATACATATTTCAGCGGTTATTTCTTTTCTTCCTGTTTCTCTTCCGTCTTCGGTTGTTCCGTTTGCTGATTGCCAGAAGCTGGTTGCTGGCCCTGCCCACCTTGTGGTGAGGAGTTCGACTGAGGTTCACTCGAAGTCCCGGCCGAACCATACATCGCCTGCCCAATCTTTTGGACCGCCGCGGATAATTCCTCGGTGGCTTTTTTTATTGTGCCGACATCCTCGCTCCCTTTAGCGTCCTTGACCGCTGCGATTTTATCTTCGATATTTTTGCGTTCCTCAACGCTAATTTTATCCCCGGCGTCTTTCAACGCTTTTTCCGACATATAAACCAGCGATTCGGCTGTATTGCGCGCCTCGGCTAGTTCTTTTTTCTTAGCGTCCTCGGCCGCAAATTTTTCCGCCTCAGTTGTCATTTTCTTCTTTTCGTCTTCGGTTAAACCGGAGGATCCTTCAATCCTAACTGACTGCTCTTTGCCGGTAGCTTTGTCTTTGGCCTTAACATTAAGTATCCCGTTTACATCAATATCAAAAGTTACCTCAATTTGCGGTATGCCCCGGGGTGCCGGCGGTATGCCGTCAAGAATAAACCTGCCTAATGTCTTATTATCTCCCGACATCGCTCTTTCTCCCTGTAATACGTGGATTTCAACCGAGGGCTGGTTATCGGCCGCCGTTGAGAATATCTGGGTTTTGGCAACCGGAACGGTAGTGTTTTTATCAATCATCCTCGTCATCACTCCGCCGAGCGTTTCAATGCCTAAAGATAAGGGCGTAACGTCAAGCAACAGTACGTCCCTGATCTCGCCCTGCATTATGCCACCCTGTATCGCCGCACCTACGGCCACGACCTCGTCGGGATTAATGTCTTTGTGAGGCTCCTTGCCGAATAGCTTTTTGACCGCCTCAACTATAGCCGGCATTCTGGTCTGGCCGCCAACTAAAACAACCTCGTTTATGTCGGAAATCTTAAGACCGGCTTCCTCAACAGTTTTTTTTGTCAATTCTATTGAGCGGTCAATATAATCTCTGACCAAATCCTCCAGCTTGGCCCGGGTAAATGTCATCGAAAAGTGTTTTGGGCCGGAGGCGTCCGCCGTAAGGAACGGGATATTTACTTCAGTTTGCGTCGTGCTGGACAATTCGTGTTTCGCTTTCTCGGCAGCATCTTTGAGGCGTTGGACGGCAAGCTGGTCCTTTGTAACATCAATCCCCTGCTCCTTTTTGAATTCGTCAATCAAATATTGAATTATTCTCTGATCAATATCATCTCCGCCAAGATGGGTATCTCCGCCCGTTCCCTTAACTTCAATGGTGTCTTGCGATACTTCCAAAACGGAAATATCAAAAGTCCCGCCGCCAAAATCATAGACCGCGATTTTCTCGTCTTTTTTCTTGTCAAAACCATAAGCCAAAGCAGCTGCGGTTGGTTCATTGATTACCCGTTTGACATTGAGTCCCGCGATCTCGCCCGCGTCTTTCGTGGCTTTTCTCTGCGAATCATCAAAATAAGCCGGGACAGTAATAATTGCGTCGGTAATTTTCTCGCCAAGTTTATCCTCGGCATCCGCTTTTAATTTCTGCAAAATCATAGCCGAAATTTCTGCCGGTTTATACCATTTATCGCCCATTTTTATCTCAACATCGCCATTTGACCCCTCTTTGATCTCGTAAGGCAATAATTTCTTATCGCGTTGTACCACATCATCGGAAAACCTGCGTCCGATAAGCCGCTTTGTAGAAAAAATTGTATTTGCGGGATTAGTTACGGCTTGCCGCTTGGCGGTTATGCCGACATAGCGCTCGCCGTTTTTACCGAGGGCCACTATTGAAGGCGTGGTTCTCATCCCTTCTTTGTTTTCCAATACTCTCGGCTGGCCGATTTCAACAATCGCCATCGCCGAATTAGTTGTCCCTAAGTCAATGCCCAGTATCTTCGCCATAATATTATTAGAGCGCAATCGAAATATTTTTTAATTCCGATAAAACGCTTAATTAATTTGTATTTTTATCTTTATCTTCAAGGATTAAACCGGGCATATAAACCGTTCCTGTAACACCATATATAAATTGATTCGATAGGTTTAAAGCCCTGGCTTCTGTATGACTTTCGGCTTGTTCGCTCGCCATCATATCCTCTTTTTTTATCGACGGCCTGTTATCGAATCCTGACGGTGTTAATTCAACGTTCCAAAACCCTCTTGCGAAAGATGTAATTAGCAAAAGAAAAATTCCAATAAACTTTCTCATAAATTATTTGTTAATTTGAGTTTTTACTCTTGCTGGTCTGATAACCTTACCGCGCATTAAATAGCCCGATCTAACTTCAATCATGCCTTCGCCCCATTCTCCACTTGCTGGTATCCTACCGGCTTTTACCCCTACTGCTTCGTGCAGTTCGGGGTTAAATTTTTCGCCGACGACTGGTATTTTTTCTACGCCATATTTTTTCAGCCAGTTGGTGAATTTCACCATTATCTGTTTCAGCCCGCCGTCTTTATCATGCTTAACGGCCTCTTCCAAATCATCAACCAATTCAATAGCTTCCAGAATTATCTCTTCGTTGGCAAATTTAACGAATTCTTCTAGCCGTTTGGCTTCGTCTTTTTTATAATTTATAAAATCGGCCCGTTCCCGCTTCCAATTATTCAAATATTCCTCCGCTTGCTTTTTACAGACCTCTAATTCGCTGGGTTCGGTTGTCGGTTCTGTTGTTTTTGTTTGTTGTTTTTCTTCTGTCATATCTTTTTTGCTAATTTATTCAACTCCTCCGTCGTATATCTTATCAACCCGATGTTTTTGCCGTAATCCATTCTGGTCGGGCCCACAAGCGTAAGAGAACCTCTGAAGTTGTGGGGTAAGTTGTATCTAGCCAGTATTACCGTCTCATCTTTTATATTCCGCACCGGATTTTCTTTGCCGATAAATATTTTCATGTCTTCTCCGCCGCCTTGAGCAAGCGATGCCGGGTCTCCCCAAAATTCTCTTTCCAATCTATCAAACATTCCCTCAAACTCATCAAAAAAGCTAGTAAGCCGAAAGGCCTTTTCAAATTCCCTGAACTCCGGGAATTCAAACAAACTGGAAAGCCCGACTTTGAAAAAGTCGGCCTGTTCCGGCACGCCCGCGATAACAAGGTTGTCGGATAATTCTGAAAGAAGCTGGGCAACAGTTTTATTTATTTCCCGCGGGTCGCTGCTCGTTTCATAAAGAGCTCTTTTTATTTTTCTCTTGCAATCAGTTGCCGGTTCAAGGCCTTCCTCGCCCATTAGGTTATCAACAAAAAATCTGTACGCTCTGTCGGTGGGCACTCGGCCGCCCGAAGTGTGCAATTGCGCCAGATATCCCAATCCTTCCAGCTCGTTCATTTCAGCCCTGATAGTAGCTGAACTTAAGTCAAAAAAGCCCATTTTTTCCAGAAATTTTGAGCTTATCGGTTCGGCCGTCCCGATATATTCTTTTATGATTGAGCCGAGCAGCGTCTCTTGTCTGGAAGTTATCATTACTCTTATTATAGCCATTAGCACTCTCATGTCAAGAGTGCTAATGGCAAGTTTAGTCTGACAAATTAGTACTGTCAACCCCGCTCTTGAAAAAGAAAAGGCCCCTCCGGGGCTAATTCGTAAAAATTCATTTTCAAGGGCGGGGTCAAGGGGAGAGTGCTAATTAGGAGACTTGACAGGTCATATGAATTAATATAGGATATTAACGTTGGCGGTCTTTAAAATCGGGGGGATGGGCCGTGAAGCAGACAACCATTACTTTTATGACTTTGACAATTCTTGATAGCAAGGCATGCCCAAAGGCGACTATGGAAATTACCATGATTGAAATGGCCAAAAACCGGTATTCGCCGCAACTGATTCGGACATGGAGCCATTATCTGAGAACGGTTGCCAATAAGCTCAATGAGCCGAACAATGAATTGGCTAATCGTTTTTATAATGTCCATTACGCCATCGGGCCGGAGAACATGACCGAATTTGATATTTTCGCTCTGGATAACGAATATTTGGAGCTTGTTGCCGAACAGGACAAGAAAACACCAGAAGAAGTAATGCGGGGGATGATCGAGGACATTAAAGTCGTCATTGACGTAGGAGACAGCTTAGGTCCGGAATTTATGAGCCGGTCGGTGTGGGGTTCCGACTTGAAGGATTATCTTAGCGAGCTTCTGGCACATCTTACCCAAAAGAGCCAATAATTCTCTTGAAAAAGTTCACACGCCCTTCGGGGCGTTTTTGTTATTCAAATATGCACATCTCCAGTCGAAGACGCGGGTGATTTCTGTTATAATTTTATAATGTTGCGCTTTTGGCTTAAACTCAAAAATTTCTGGCGGCAGCTGGGGCCCGGTTTGATTACCGGTGCGGCAGACGATGACCCTTCCGGAATAGTCACTTATGCCGTAGCCGGGGCAAGATTGGGATTGGCCGCGCTTTGGACCGCCCTTTTTACACTTCCCTTTATAATAATCACCCAGAGGATGGCCGGGCGGATCGGCTTGATTTCGGGTCGCGGTTTAGCCGGCAACATGAAGAAGTACTACCCTAAATGGATATTGTTGATAGTCGCCATTCTGATAGTCGGCACCAATATAATAAATATCGGGGCTGATATTTCGGCAATGTCTGCTTCTATAAATCTCCTCGTGCCAGGGGTATCCCCAATTTTCTTTTCCGCTCTAATCCCGTTGATTCTTATCGCTTTACTAATTTTATTGCCCTATCACAAGATGGCAAATTATCTCAAATGGATTGCCATTGTAATGTTCTCTTATGTCCTAGCGGCTTTTTTTGTTCATCTGGACTGGTCACAAATTCTATATAGAACCGTTATCCCCCAGATTATTCATTCCAAGGACTATTTAATGATTATTGTCGCCATTTTCGGCACAACAATTTCGCCCTACCTTTTTTTCTGGCAGGCAGCAGATACCGTTGAGGAAGAGATCCTACATCAAAACCGTTCCAAAAAAGACGGTGGGGTTATGATTCCCAGTGTTGAACCACATATCAAGCACCGTTCAACTTACATTATAAAGAATGAGATATCAGCGATGTACAAAGATGTTCGTTATGGAATGGTTTTCTCCAACTTGCTAACCTTTTTTATAATCACTCTCTGCGCCTTCACACTATTTAAAACGGGCTCCACCAACGTTAATACGGTCAGAGAAATAGCTTCGGCCTTAAAGCCGCTAGCTGGGCCCTATTCTAATTTTCTTTTCCTCCTGGGCATACTGGCCGCCGGAACTCTTGCAATCCCCGTCCTTGCCGGTTCGGCTTCCTACGCTCTTTCGGAAATGTTTGGCTGGCGCTGGGGTTTTTATAATAATTTCCATCACGCAAAACAATTTTATATCGTCATTATTATTGCCACCTTACTTGGTATTGCCATTCCGGCGTTCGGGTTGCATCCCGTCCAGATACTTGTCTGGACAGCTGTAATTTGCGGCCTCATCTCACCGCCATTGATACTCTTATTGATACATATGGCAAATAATCCTAAGATAATGGGACGATATACCAGTCGTTTGCATTCCAATATCATCGCCTATATCCTATTTTTGATAATGACAGGGAGTATAATCTTAATGTTTGTAGCATGATTCAAATCTATAACACCCTAACCAAACGAAAAGAGGAATTTCTAGCGCCCGGCTCAAAAATCCGGATGTTTGTCTGCGGACCGACGGTTTATGATTACATCCATATCGGCAATGCCCGAACTTTTGTCGTTTTTGACGTAATTGCAAAATATCTCCGCTATCGGGGCTATGGCGTGAATTACATTCAGAATATTACAGATATTGACGACCGGATTATCAAGAGGGCGCAAGAAACCGGCCAGAATTGGAAAGAATTGTCTGAAAAATTTGAAAAGATTTTTTTGGACAATATGAAATCGTTGAAGGTGGATTCGGTAGATAAATATCCTCGAGCAACCGACCACATTCCGGAAATCATAAAACAGGTAAGGACATTGATTGAAAAAGGCAATGCTTATTTGATTGAGGACGATGGTTATTACTTTGACCTGAAAACATTCCCCGAATACGGCAAATTATCAGGACGCACGTCAGAAATGGCAGATGACGCTGTTTCGCGGATTGACGAAAACTCTAAAAAAAGAGATAGGGGCGATTTTTGCTTGTGGAAGTTTTCAAAAGAAGGCGAACCGTCATGGCCAGCTGACTTCGGCGCTGGTCGTCCTGGCTGGCACATTGAAGACACAGCCATTACCGAAAAATACTTTGGTCCGCAATATGAGATCCACGGAGGCGGACAGGACTTGATATTCCCCCATCACGAAGCTGAAATTGCCCAACAGGAATCGGCTTCGGGACTAAAACCATTCGTGAAATACTGGTTACACGTCGGATTTTTGGTAAACAAGGGCGGCAAAATGTCCAAATCGTTGGGCAATTTTCTGACCATTGAAAAAGCGCTGGAAAAATATTCCCCAGAAGCATTAAGGTTCTACTTTTTGAGCGCGCACTACCGCTCCCTGCTTGATTACACAGAAGAGAATCTAAAACAGGCCGAAGTGGCAATAACAAGAATAGCAGAATTCAAGAACCGCCTGCGATTTTACGACCAAAACTCTAAGCCAATTAACATTGATGACGTGAAAGAGATAGAAAAAATGCACGATGAAATTTTTGAAGCCATGAACGACGATTTCAATACGCCCAAGGCCATCGGCGTTTTGTTTGACCTGATTCATAAAATAAACAATTTAATCGATAAAAATATAGATGTAAGCCAGCTTACGCCGCCAATTGCGGCTTTGGGGTTATTTGATTCAGTTTTTGGTGTCGTCGGGGGTGAAGTAAAAATCGCCAAAGAAGTTCAGAAACTGATTGACGAGCGCGAAGTAGCACGTAAGGAAGGAGACTTTGCACGCGCCGACGAGCTCCGCGAGCAAATAAAAAACCTCGGTTACGAGGTTGAGGACACAATTTACGGACCGCTTGTCAAAAAACTTCATAATGCTATAGTAACAAACTAATGGGAAAGTTGGGGGCGAATATGAAAATACGGCTTGGATTTTCCACTGGGGCTCTTTACCAATCGGGCTTGAATGAAAAAGGCAAACTTGAAGCCATAAAGAAAGCTGGCTGCCGGTCAGCAGAACTAGGGTTCATAAGACTTGCAGAATTTTTTAAAGGAGAACCGGAAAATCTAACGGCCGAAGACTTTCATGATCTTGATTATGTTAGTCTTCATGCGCCTAAGCATAATTATGGGTATAATTCTTTAACTAGAAGGGTTTTTAAGCAAATAGAAAAGTTAAGCAAAGTTAGAGCTTTTAATCTAGTGGTTTTCCACCCTGATGATGTTGAAAATTTTGAAGTTTTTAAAGATACCGGCTTTAAGGTCGCCTTTGAAAATATGGACAATCGTAAGAAGTCATATAAAGAAGTTGCGGAATTAGAAGATTTGTTCGCTCAATTCCCCGATTTCAATATGGTCCTAGATGTAAATCATGCCTTTAGCAATGACTCAACGCTAAAACTGGTTGCTGATTTTTATAAAAAGCTTGGCCATAAAATCGCTCAGGTGCATCTAAGTGGCTATGACGGTTATCACTCTCCACTATTTCAAACTAACCAGCCAGAAATTGTTAGATCTATTCGGGACTTTAGCGCACCGATTATTATTGAAAGCATTCTGGTAGAAACCGATCTTAAACAGGAACGAGATTATGTATTGCAAATCATAAACGGGATGGGGAAATAACCGACCCGTTTTTATTTAAATAGTTTTATCTCTACCAAGAAATAAAAAACCTCGGTTACGAGGTTGAGGACACAATTTACGGACCCTTAGTCGATGATTTTAAATCTAAATAGAGAATCTGCCAATCTTTCAGTCGTTGCCTCGTCGGGTCGACTGTGATTCATTAGCTCTTCCAGCGAAAAAGCACCGGTGCACCAGAAAACACCCTGAATGAACCCTAGCCAGCGCATTGCTTTTTCAAACCGGCCCTCTTCCAAAAACTTTTCCATCTTGTCCAGCATACCGAGGCAATGCGCATATGCTCCAAGAGAAGAAGGAGCTCTTAAATTGTGGGGTAAGTCTCTCGGAACAACAGGCCACTCTTTGAGGTATTTTCTGTATATTGAAATAATTTCACGAATCTTTGGGGCATCCATAAATTCTCCTTTGTTGTTAAAAATCTAGCCTCGTCGTATTCTAACTCTATCTCAGCACGTTTGTCAAATAGAGTTTCCACATATTATCCTCTTGTCAATTTTGTCGCCTTTTGTTTTTCTGTATAATTAGGCTTACTCCCATGCCCAAGAAACCGTCCATCACCGACAAATTGCCGCCACAGAATATTGAAGCCGAAAAGAGCTTGATCGGCTCGCTTTTACTTGATAAAGAGTCAATTAACAAGGTGGCGGATATCTTAGAACACCGTGATTTTTATAACCGCGCCCACCAGATAATCTACGAGCATATGGTCCGGCTTTATGAAAAGCGTGAGCCGATTGATCTGTTGAGCTTATCAAATATTCTTGAAGAAACCGGCCAGCTTGAGACCATCGGCGGCGTTGGTTATCTGACTTCGCTCGTCAACTCTGTCCCCACGGCCGCCCATGTGGTCAACTATGCCAAGATTGTCCAGCGCAAAAAAGTATTGAGGGATTTGATAGACAGCGCTCATGAGATAATAGGCCTGGGATATCAGGAAGACCAGGACACCGACACGCTGCTGGACCAAGCCGAACAAAAAATATTCTCTGTTTCCCAAAGATCGGTTCAGCAAACATTTGAACCGATACACAAATCTCTTTCCGAAGCGTTTGAACGCCTAGACGCGCTGCACAAAAGCGACGGCGGATTGCGGGGCATAACTAGTGGATTTTACGACCTTGATAATGTGACGGCCGGTTTTCAAAAATCAGACCTGATCATCATCGGCGCAAGGCCGTCGCTCGGCAAAAGCACTCTTGCCTTGGATATTGCCCGCAACGCGGCCAAAGAAAGCGGCCTGCCTATCGGCATTTTCTCCGTGGAAATGTCAAAAGACCAAATTATTGACCGCCTGATTGCCGCCGAGGCCGGCGTCAGTTTGTGGAAATTGAGGACGGGCCATTTGTCCTCAGCCGGCGACGACAATGATTTTGAAAAGATACAAACGGCGCTTGATAGTTTAGCCCAAAGCAAGATTTTCATAGATGATATGTCTTCCCCGACCGTGCTCCAAATGCGGGCAATGGCAAGGCGTTTGCAGGCCGAGCACGGCCTCGGGCTATTAATAATTGACTACCTCCAGCTGATAAGATCGCAAAGAGATTACGACAATCCGGTTCAGCAAGTATCGGAAATAACGAGAAACTTAAAGGGGCTGGCCAGAGAGTTGAACATCCCCGTAATCGCCTGCTCCCAACTTTCCCGCGGCGTTGAGGGCCGTCCCGACCAGCGCCCGAAGCTTTCTGACCTCCGGGAATCGGGTTCAATTGAACAAGATGCTGATTTAGTTCTCTTTATCTACCGCGAGGATAAGGTTAAAAGAGATTCCGAAAAGAAAAATATCGCCGAGATAATATTGGCCAAGCACAGAAACGGCCCGACCGGCGAGATAGAACTTTATTTTGACGAGGACAGGGTTTCGTTTAGGAACCTCGCTCGCAATATCTGATTTTTAATCTCGGCTTCGCCATAGAGGTTTGCGCCTCGAGTATCCGAAATCAGATATTCTCTCGCTCACGCTGTCATGTCTAATAAATTTCAAAAACTTATTGAGCATTTCTCAAAACTGCCCGGGATCGGGCCGCGACAGGCAACCCGGCTGGTTTTGGCCATGCTTGAATGGCCGGTGGCTGATTTGGAAGAGTTTTCAGCCATGATCGCCGGCATCAAAAACGGACCGACTTTTTGCAAAGAGTGTTTTAATTTTGCCGAAGCGGAAAAATGCGCAATCTGCGCCAGCATTAAACGCGACCAAACCCGCATAGCCGTAGTAGAAAAAGTGACCGATTTGGAGTCAATGGAAAAAACCGGCGCTTTCAATGGCGTATATCATGTCCTAGGCGGCGCAATTAATCCCGCTAATGGCAGCTTGCCGGAAAAACTCAAAATCGCTGAACTTGTCGGCCGCATCAAAAAATTAAAAAAGCTGACACCCGACGTTGAGGTCATACTGGCGACAAACCCGAATACTCATGGCGAAACCACTGCGCTTTACCTGGAAGAAGAATTACGGCCTCTTAAGGTCAAAATCACCCGTCTTGCCCGCGGCCTTGCTTCCGGCTCTTCCGTTGAATACGCAGACGAAATAACGTTGGTGAATGCGCTGAAACACCGCCGCTAGGCGGTGATTTTGAGAATTTCTATTTTTGTATAGGGCTGGCGATGGCCCTTCTTCTTTTTATAGCGCGTTTTCCTTGTGTATTTAAAAACTATCTTTTTGTCGGCTTTGGCGTGTTCTAAAACTCTCGCCCTGACTTTCGCTCCTTCAACCAGCGAGACACCGATTTTAGTATTATCCGTTTCGCCATCGCCAATAAGCAAAACTTCCTCAAAATCAAATTCGGCCCCAATCGGCTGGTCCAATTTCTCAATTAAAAGCTTCTCGCCCTCGGCGACTTTATACTGTTTTCCACCGGTTTTTATTACAGCGAACATCGCAAAAAGTTTATCAAATTAAATCAATTTTGTCAAAATAAGCACGGAGATATAATAAGAAGTTATCTTTATCAAAATAAGGATCCACGTGGCTTGCCGGGGGGTTACATTGACGCGGAAAATTTTCCTCGCGTAGGTGGCAGCAAAAGAGTTTTCGTGATAATCAGTGTTCGGGTCCCATTTTCTCCTGTATTTTTCCTCCCACCACGTGAGAGGACAGCCGCCCAAAAACAAATTAAAAAGCAGGGTTCCGCTCACGATTATTAAATGATAAGTCACATACCAACGGTTATAAATCGTAAAAACCGTTCCTCCGACCAACAAAACAATCCACAATATGTGGAGTAATAATAAAAAGTCGGCTATTATTTTATGGCGAATCTTGGCCATTTTTGCCATTATATCACAAATCCCGCAAAAGCGGAATTTATGTTTACTCGTAGCGCATAGGGGAATCGGCTTCGCCTCTCGCCCACAACGCCAAGGGGATTCCTCTTCCCCCGAAGCTCCGCTATCCTTCGACAAGCTCAGGACATGCTCCGCTTCTCCTCCAGAGCCAGGGTTCCTGCGAAAGTGAAGCAGTTCACTCTCTCGGATACCCTTCAAATCCCGAGGCGTCCTGCATCAAGATAAAACTCCCAAACGGGAGTTTTATCTTGATTAGTAGCGCCAAGGGGATTTGAACCCCTGTTCCATGGCTGAGAACCATGTGTCCTGGGCCGGGCTAGACGATGGCGCCCAATATTTTCAAAATATTACTATATTCCCTTAATCTCCTCAACCACCTTCTCCATCTCCATCGCGTGCGAACCCTTTACTAATATTACATCTCCTTCTCGTATTATCTCCTGAATCTTCTCTTTCGCCTCGTCGGAAGTGTCAAAACTGAAGACAGAGTTCAGTTTCATTTGATTAGCCGCCGAATCGGCGATGAATTTCGCCGCCGCTCCCACCGTCACCAAAATATCGGCGCGTTCTCCGACGAGATTACCGATGGCGCGATGCGCTTCAATCTCATACTTGCCGAGTTCCCGCATATCCCCCAAGACCGCAATTTTACGGCATCTCTTTGCGCCACTCAAAGAGTTCTTGGCTTTTGTGAAATCCCGCAAGGTATCCAATGCCGCGCGCACAGCAAGGGGTGAGGCATTATAGGTATCATCTATAATAGTCGTGTCCTTAACGCCGGACACCATATTCATACGGTGTTCCGGCAATTCAACATTCTCAAGCATCCCGCAGATGTCAATTAGATTCATCCCGAAATGCAGACCAACAACGACTGCGGCCAATACGCCGTAAAGCTGTTGGGTGCCGACTAAATTATTGACTCTCGCCGGAATAAAAGTGCTATCCTGATTTATCTTGAACGAAAGCCCTCCGATATTCCGGCCGTCATCCGTCACGAAATAAGAAGTATCGGAAACCCAGACATCGGCTGAATTGGAAAAACCAAAAGTCACCACCTTGGCTTTCGTCCTCTCCTTCATATCAAGAACTGTCTGGTCGTCGTAGTTTAATGCCGCAAGACCGTTACAAAGGGGCAGTTGCTCTATCAGTTTTGATTTTTCCTTGGCCACCGCCTGCGGGCTGGCATAAAACTCAACGTGCACCGGTACTTCTCCTACTGCTGTTACGACACCTATTTGAGGCCGTACGATATCGGTTAAATATTTGATATCTCCGGGCTTATCGGCGGCAAGCTCCAGCACCAAAATTTTGGGATATTTCTGCCGGAGGCCATAGCCCAGCCAAACACCTCTAAACAGACCGGCTAAGATTTTCAATTTGGAAGCAACGGCGCCGCGACGAAGCGCCGGCTTGATACCCAGAACCGCCATCGGCACGCCGATTTCATTGTTAAAATTCTCGTCGTTTTTTCGTACCCAAAACTTTCTGCTCAACACGCAAAAAATGGCCTCCTTGGCAAAGGTCTTACCCACCGAGCCCGTTATGCCGATAACGGCGGGCTTATAGCGTTTTATCGCCCGCTTGGCAAGAATTTTCAAGGCAAATTGTAGAATTTTTCTAGGCATTGACATAGATATTTAATTCTAACTCCTTGTTGGCGGTATATTAAAGTACCGTATTAAAAATCTCGCTATATCGCCGAATACCGGCGACAAACTATCTGCGGCAAACATTATACCCTTGGGCTTATCCATTTTTATCAAAATTGTGAATCTCGGCGAATAAGCCGGAGCAAAACCAACGAAATTATGAATAAATTGGTCGTTTGCCAGATATCCCCCTTTTCCATCCGGAATCTGGGCAGTGCCTGTCTTGCCTGCTACATCGTAACCGCTGATTCTTGCCTTATCAAAACCCTTATCAACAACATCAACCAGCATAGATCTTAATTGATTCGCCGTGTCTTCGGTAATTGGCGAACCTATAATTTTGGGCTGGATTTCTGTCTTGGTCCCATTGGGATATACAATTTCTTTTACCAAGTGCGGCCACATAAGTTTCCCACCATTGGCAATCGCCGAATAAGCATTAATCAGCTGGAGCGGTGTAACCGCTATCCCTTGACCAAAAGAGGCCGTTGAAAAGTTCACCTTACGGCCGCTGTAAAGATTGCTGATATTGCCGGCAACCTCTCCGCTTAAATCCACGCCTGTCTTTTGGCCAAAGCCGAACCCGACCACATGGTTCAAGAAGGCATCATCGCCCATCTGGTTTTCGGTGAAAATCGCTCCCGTGTTCAAAGAATGCTCGAGAACTTGCCTCATAGTTTGTGTTCCGTTTGCCTTCTCATTAAAGTTTTTAATTGAAAATCCCCCTACCTTGACCTCTCCTGTATCATAATAGGTTGTCTCGGGGGTTACTGCGCCCACATCAATAGCTGACGACATTGTA
>CAIUCV010000004.1 GCA_903897805.1 Candidatus Yanofskyibacteriota bacterium
CATGGTATATTGCCAGACGGGGAAGAATTGCTGAAATTCTTTATAGTATTCTCTTATTGTTGGGCAGTTATTATACGAAAGGGCAAAACCTCCTCTGTGGTTTTTCAATAAATCTCTCAGGGCTTCGTGAGGAAATCCGTTGTGGTGAACGGGGATATTTCTCATTGGATAAATCCCTCTAAACATTTTTGAATCCTTGCCAATATAATAAGGAGGGTCGCAATAAAGGAAGTCGTTGGGATGATTTTTAATTACATCTCTAAAATCGGCGCACTCAACTTTTAGATTTTTCGGGTCAAAATCTCGGATATTTTCTATCATTTTTTTATGCCTTTTATCATTCAAATAAATATCCGATGACCAGCCCATAAACCCTGGGCCATAGGATAAATTAAAGTTATAAACATAATAGACTGCCAAAGTTAACGGATCTAATTTTATTTTCTTTTTCCAGACATCGTTTAAAATCAACCTTATTTTTTCAAAGGTTTTTTTATTGGGTTTTAACTCTTTCAGTTTTTTATAAAGAAGCCCCGGTTTTTCTATTTGAAATTTCCAATAATTACAAAGAATGTCAAAAATATCATAGCCAATAACCTCTAAGCCAAGCTCTTTGCTCATAGCTATTTCAATTGAGCCGCCGCCAAAGAATGGCGAAACGATCCTTTTTGTGTTTTCTGGTAATAATTCAATAACATGTCCAACTGCCAAACTTTTTCCCCCGGCATATCTAATAGGGGAAAGGGCAACTCTCTTGTATTTATTTTGGCTATTTGGATTAGAGCTTCTTATGCGGTCCAAAAAAACTCTTTTATTATAGGCGAGCGTATTATCTTGATCGCCGTTTTCTAAATTTCTTACAATTTTGACTACGATGCCTCGCACCTCCACCTCTTTACGGTAAATCGGCAGCATTGCTTGATTTGCCGGCTGTAATCTAATTCGTCCCTTTTCTCTATAAATTTTTTTCAAAGTTGCTTCATTGTCATCAATAATTGCTACAATTGTTTGGCCGTTATCGGCGGTTTCTTGTTTGCGAATCACAACAATATCACCATCGAAAATTCCATCGCCAATCATGCTATTGCCCTGAACACGTAAAGCATAATGATTGCCGAATTTACCAATTTCATTTTGGGTTACTGCGATTGTCTTATCGGGGGCTTCTATTGCTTCTATAGGTTGACCGGCTGCAATGGTCCCCACTATTGGAATTTTTACTACTTCTTCTCGCTTCGTTGCCTCAATAGTGCGGGCATGGCCACGCTCTTTTTTTATGTAGCCCTTTTTCTCTAGGGCCGAGAGATGTTCGTGGACCGTAGATACAACAAGACGAAATTTCTTACCAATTTCTTTGTGGGTGGGGGAGACACCGCGTTTTTCGGAGTAGTTATTTAAAAATTCGTAAATTTGTTTTTGTCTTGGAGTGAGCGTAGGCATACTTTAATTATACCCCACATACCCGAAAGAAACCCGAAAGTTATCCACAACGCATGTACAAATATCAACTTGATGTTTCGGGTTCCTTTCGGGTATAATACACTATACTAAAAAATATTTAGAAAGGAGGTGTAAGAGATGAAACGATTTAGTCCAACAAGAACCCTCACCAATACGAACATCGAGAAAGTACCAGGTGATAAACCTGGCGTATATCGGATCAAGAATATCGCAGATGATATCCTCTATGTTGGTAAGGCGAAAGGGAGTCGTCTTAATGACCGTATTGCCGAACACAAAGGGGAATTCCAGGGGGGGACTCGCTTTCAGTACCGTACAACAACAAGCAAGGAAGCAGCAGAACGTCTGGAAAGACAAGAAATCCGTGAATATCACCCTCCTCGGAATAAAGATAAATAAAGCCATTCATGCCGGCAAGTATAGAGGACATTCAACGACTTTACCTCAGGGCTAGAGAACATTATTTATACAAGAAATACCCAGAGGAAGAACCGATTCATAAGATCGAGGCCTTTTTGTTACAGACCGTTGTCCTTGAGGGAATTCTTGTAAACTATGGCCTATTGCTCCTTAAGAGTCGGTCCGATCTGATAGCGCTTCTAGGAAAGCGGAGTGGCCGCTATGGTTACGATAATGCGATTAATGACTTGTATCTTCTTGGTGTGATTTCTACAGCAGAATTTAAGAAATTAGATACTCTAAAGAATAAACGAAATGATTTTATACATAATTTACTCTCTCGCAATCTTGAGACTGCGTCAAAAGATGCTAGTCAATATTACCGAGCATCAAGCGTGTTAGTATCACGGCTATTACAGAAATTAAAAAAGAAGCTTGGGCCCTAATATATTTACTAGTTGCCTCTCGATCAAGTAAAATTTAAGCCAATTAAGAGAGGAAGTCAAAAATGAATACGAAAAATGGTCAAAAATTCGCCAGCCAACGTAAGGAGGCAACAGGTTTTTAAAGTTTTGAATTTCTGCTACTATTCACAATATGAACCTACCAGAACCATTGAATAAACAATTTTCGAGTCTTATGGATGACGTATCCTCTGGAAGATTAAAAATTCCTCAATTTCAGAGAGAGTTTGTCTGGGAAATTAAAAAGTCGGCTAGTTTATTGGATAGCGTAGTAAAAGGTTACCCCGTTGGGAGTTTTATTTTTTGGAAAACAAGAGAAAGACTGCGTTCTGTAAAAAACATTGGGAATTTAAATTTACCAGAACCCGCAAAAGGAGATTATGTAAATTTCGTTCTCGATGGACAGCAAAGAATAACGAGCCTGTTTGCAACATTAAAGGGCGAAAAAATTATACGCGATAACGGCAAGGAAGAAGATTTTTCCGAAATTTTTATCGATCTTGAAGCCGAGGAAGATGAAAAAATTGTTACAACTGAAATTGATAATAGAGAAAAGGATCAGTTGATAAAACTTACAGATTTATTGCATGGGGGCTTAACTTCACTTGCACAATATCCAACTAGGTATCACCACAAATTGGAAGAATATAAAAAGAGAATTGAATCCTATAACTACTCTGTTATCCAAGTGGGCGATGTTCCTATTGATGTAGCTTCTGAGATTTTTACACGAGTTAATGTTGGAGGCAAACCTCTTTCACTATTTGAGATTATGGTTGCGAGAACCTATGACTATGAGAAAAATTTTGATTTATCGGAAAAATTTGATCAATTGATGGACTCACTTAAGAATGTTAACTACGAGACTATTTCTAATGCTACTGTATTGCAAATCGCGGCACTTATATTGACGAAGGAATGTAAAAGAAAAATTATTTTAAATTTGGATAAAGAGAAATTTGTTGATTTGTGGGGTCAGGTTGCCGACGCCGTAGAAAGAACGGTTGATTATTTCAGAGATTATTATAGAATACCGGTTTCACAATTGTTACCCTATAATGCACTGATGGTTCCGTTTGCTTATTTCTTCTATCATCACAACGATAAACCCACCGGGGACAAGCAAAAATATCTTCAAGATTTTTTTTGGCGAGTTGCGTTAGCAGGCAGATATTCTTCGGCGGTTGAAAGCAAGCTTACCCAGGACATAAAGAAAATTGATAAAATTTTGAACGGCGAATTACCAAAGTATGATTGGCCAATAAATACTTCGCCCGAATTTATTAAAGATAATGGCTGGTTTAACGCGGGGAGTAGTTATATTAAAGCAATCTTGTGTATTTATGCCTATCATCAGCCAAAATCATTCATTGATGACTCCCTCGTAAATATAAGCAATTATTGGTTGAAACAAGCTAATAGTAAGAATTATCACCATTTTTCCCCAAAGCATACTTGGCCAAATTAAATGAGGATGAGAGAAAAATTAATCACATTCTGAATATCACAATAGTTGACGACTTCCTTAATAAAAGAAAGATAAGAAAAAACCCTCCGTCAGAATATATGGCGAAATTTAAGAAGGATAATCCTCGTCTTGCGGAAACGATGAAAACCCACCTCATTACTGATCTTGATAAATTCGGCGTGTGGGCAGATAATTACCATTCATTTTTTGAGAAGCGAGGAGAGATAGTAAGTAAAGAAATAGAAAAGAGAATAATTAAACAAGTTATTGATGAGAAGCCGCAAGCTGATCTAGTTGACGAACTCGCCGAAGAAGCCGAGCTAGAATAGTTGTCGCATAAAAAATTTCCAAATTGGATCCATGGACTACTGGTATCCACGAGAACGCCCATCTATTATTACGCGCTATACAGTACGGAACTGTTTATCTAAAGAGGGCGGAAAGAAGAAAAAAATAGGCAGCGCGCCAGTTTCGCTGGCACGAAATTCGGCCTAAGGAGATTTTGGGAGATATTGAAATAGGGGAGAAAAAACCGTAGATGATGTTAAGTAAAATCAAAAAACTATTATGAGAAAGCCACTTCTTTTTAAAACTATATTGTGGGGGTTCGGAGGAATACTTGTTTTTTGGCTTTTATTCTGTGTATTAAAAATTGAATTAACTCAGTCAATATCCATTGTGGTATTAGCCAGTACCGGCTTGGCAATATTTATACAGGCGTTGGCTACAAAGAAGGCGGCAGAATATCAAATAATGCCTGCCGTAGATGTAAATATGATTTATGACAACAATATAAAGAAAACGTATTTTTGGTTTTCAAATGCTTCGAATATACCGGCCTTCGTTTTAATAAAGCTTAAGACGGCTCAAACAAACCAAGAACAAAACATCGGACCTCTCCGCATATCTCCCAACAACCCGCCCTATCAAGTTAGAAAAACAGCTACATTCTTTGATTTTCTTCCAAAAAATTCTATCGACAGAGAAATTAAAATAGTTCTTAATGTCACTGTTGCGTCAGCACTTAATGACAATCAGATAAAGTTTAATTTTACTAAGTCGTACAAATTCAATAAAACCGAATCCCGATGGGATGAAACCTCTTGGGGATATCCGGATCCGCCATTCCCTCATACAATATGACCTGGCCAACAAAAATGGTTCGATAAACTCACCACAGGTTAGGTCGAAAAATTAATTGAAAAAATTAAAAAATAAATTTTATGAAAAACAATAAACAAAAAACGTCTCAAGAAGAGTTTAAAATTTCCGGCCATAAACTCAAAGAAAAGGTCAAGGAACTCATCAAGGAAGGCAATGCCAGAAGAATTATCATCAAAAACGAAAAAGGCGAGAGCTTGCTTGAGATTCCTTTGACAATTGGCGCAGTGGGAGCGATTTTAGCTCCGGCTTTAGCGGCAGTAGGCGCGATAGCCGCACTTTTGACCAACTGCACAATTGTGGTGGTGAAGAAATCCTAATATGCAGACCTATCAGGAATTTTACCAGAGCATCAGTAAACCGTTTTTTGCTCCGCCGGGGTGGGCTTTCGGGCTGGCGTGGGGGATTATTTACCCCCTTATAGCGATAGCTTTCGTCTATTTGGTTTATCTTGTTTTGAAGAAAAAAGCGCCGGGGGGACTTCTTTGGGTTTTTGCCATAAACCTTGCCGCCAATTTTCTTTTTACTCCCGTACAGCTTGGGCTGAAAGCGCTTTGGCCGGCCTCGCTGGATATTCTGGTTGTCTTGGGTACCCTGCTGTTTCTGGAGTATAAAGTTATCCGCTACTCCAAGCTGGTTTTTTATCTCCTACTCCCGTATATTCTCTGGGGAGCATTCGCTACAATTCTCCAGTTATTAATAACTTTCATGAATTGAGACGTGGGATGGTGGCGGAGATGGTCGTTATATTGTTATTTTGTTATAATAAAGATATATGAAAAAAATCTTGTTTTTGAGTGTCCTATCCGCGGTTTTGATCATTGTTCCGGTTTTGGCTTACGGCGCCACCTTTAAAGCCGACCAGAATTATTATCTTAATCCCGGCCTGACAATAAACGATAATCTCTACACCGTTGGTTCCAATGTGAGTATTGCCGGTGTAGTCAACGGCGACTTGTTTACTGCCGGAAACAACGTGCTCATATCCGGCCCGGTGAACGCCGATTTGGCCGCGGCGGGCAACACGCTTAATGTTAATGGAAACGTCACCGGCGACATGCGGCTTCTGGGCGGGAACATCAATATTACTAATTCCGCCGGAGGCGAATTACTTGCCGCGGGCGGGCAGATGAACGTGATGTCCGGCTCCATCGTCAAGGGGGATGTTAAAATCGCCGGAGGCAATGTAAATTACAGCGGTAATGCCGGCGGAGATGTTGTCATAAATGGCAATAAGGTTTACATAAACGGAACGATAGAAAAGAATTTGTCGGTTAAAGCGCGTGATATAACGCTTGGGTCGGGCACTCTAATAAAAGGGAACTTTGATTATTATTCTCTGAAAGAAGCGGTGATTGAACAGGGCGCAACAATTCGGGGAACTGTGAATTTTCATAAGACCGAAACGCCGGCCAAAAAACAGATGCCGGGATTTATCTTCGGACTTTTTACTTTGGCCTTGCTTGTGAAAACGATGATGTTTATTGTCGCGTCTTTAGCCGCGCTATATCTTGCCAGAACCCACGTAAAATCAATAGTCAGAGAGGCGTCTTCTAATTTCTGGAAAGAAGCCGGAAGAGGATTCATTTTGTTTATTGTCGCGCCGGTGGCAATAATTATTAGTTTTATTACCATCATCGGCATAACTTTGGGCATGATCGCGCTGTTCATCTATCTGGCCCTTATCACTATTGCCGCGGTTATTGCCGGATTGCTTTTTGCCAAACTGGCGCTGAAATATATCTTCAAGAAAGAAAATTACGAGTTAAATTGGTGGATTGTCATTCTCGCCGTTTTAGCGCTCGGCTTGATTGCCTTGATCCCGGTTGCCGGCTGGATTTTCATCTTCATTATATTCCTCGCGGCACTTGGCAGCTTTGCCAACCATGTTTATAAAAAACTGAAGGAATAAGGAAAGCAAAAATAAAACCGAAATCCAACACCCGGCCGCTTTCGCGGCCGGGTTTGTTTTAACATTGAAAAAATAAGCAGAAATAAGGTAAAATTGGCGTATACTGTATATGCGGAAAGAAATTATAGTTGGTATAGTCGGAATGATCACCGTTATTTGTTTTGCGGCCTTTTTATCGTGGCAGTATGACAAAAAATTTCCCGGCCAGAATCCGAACCCCGTTGTTATGTTGACAGCAGGAGAAGTCGCGAAGCACAACAATGCTGGTGATTGCTGGCTTATAATCAGCAGCAAGGTCTATAACGCCACGACTCTCATACCTAATCATTCGGGAGGACCAGGGACCATAATCCCTTTTTGCGGCAAGGACGCCACAAATGTTTTTGAAACTCGGAACGGCAATGGCCCGCATTCAAATTCTGCCCGACAAATTCTTGACCAATTTTATATTGGTAACCTTGGCAGCAACACAACAATTTAACGAACGCAACCATCTACCCGGCCTTTTATAAGAAATAACAACGACGACGATGACTAAACTTTATTTATTGGCCAAAAAAATACACCGCTTTTTGGTTTTAATCATAACCGCAATAACAGTAATAATGGCTTGGACGGGCGTTATGATAAAGTATTCTTGGACACCATTTGGCGCAAGTTTGGCAAAGGCGCGCTATATTCACAATCAATTGAGTGTCATTTTTACGCTCACCTTATTATTAATGGCCGTGACCGGAATCGCGATGTATCTGCTGCCATATCTGATAAAAAGAAGAGGGCCGAATGGATAAGTCAGGACAAATTTCGGCGGCGGCGGTTATAAAAAAAAGCCCGCGGTGGGCGGGCTACTAATCGTCGGAGGCGGTAAGAAAAACCTCCAAGCAGGCAAATCTGCGCGCGAGATCTTCTATCGCCGGGCTCGGTAAAATATTTCTCATATCCGACAGTAATGCAACGAGGCCCATGGTTATAAATTCCGCGTGTTCGCAATCCAAGCTTTTAAAAGTCTCTTTTGCGCGTACATTAAAAATAATTACTCCGCTTTCAAAAAGGGCGAATATTAATTCTGGTACAATCTCGTCTTTTCGCTCTCGTTTCAGCGCGCCCAAAATTCCGGCGAGACTTTCTATTTTCAATTCTTGTAATCTCGCGGCACTTGATGGTCCGACGGAGATTATATTTGAATCAAAAAGTTCCGTGATAAGATTAACTGAACGGGACCGCAATTTTGCCAGGAAAATCTCGGCCATGTTTTTTCTGAAACCTTTCTGGGCGAAACACAGTTCGCACACAAAGACGGTGTCTCCTATGGATGAGCCCCCGGCTGGGAGATTGTCGGCTTCATGCACGACGCGTTCAAAGAGAACGGGATAACGTTCTTGTTTGCCATGATGAGAAGGAGGCCTGACGGCAAATGTCCTAAATTTTGCCACGGGCATACTTTCGTCCCTTGATCGTACGACCAACGGATTCTTGCAGGAAAAACAAGTGCGCAAATCTATACTACCAACCATATGCCACCTCGCTTTTTGAAAAAGAACAGTGTCCAGAGCATAGCAATTTGTAAGGCATCTGTCAAGATAATAAATAGGCATCCCGCTGGGATGCCTATTTTTCTTGTCCGCCCCCCGAGAGTCGAACTCGGAACCTCATCCTTAAGAGGGATTTGCTCTGCCAATTGAGCTAGGGGCGGCGTTTAATTAAAAATAGCAGATAGAATTGGTTTTTTCAACCCAAAGCCCCGCCGGCCGGCGGGGTTTTAGGTTTATTGTATAAGCACGGCTTCAACTGCTATTCTTTTGTAAGCCGTTCCTACGGGCCAACAACTGACAAGCACGAGTGAGCTGTCCGTACCGCCTTCTATTTTTTCCAGCCGGGAGTCATTTGAAAACGGCGCGAATATCAATGATTGCTTGACCTCAAAAGTCAGAACGGTCCCGTTGTCGTATTGCACCTGCAGACGGTCTCCCGGGGCCAATTTCCCCAAAAGGGCAAAGACCGAACCGTAAGCATTCTTTTTCCACAGGTAGTCGGAACTGTGTCCCAAGATAATTGAAGCGCCTTTTTCTCCGGGCTTGGGAGAAGGCGAATAATGCACTACACCTCGTGAGAGATTGTCGTATATGTCTTTGGTTTTGTCGCTGATGCCGAATACTATCGGCGCCGAGACCCCGATCTTGCCGATGGTCAAAATAGCGCTATCCGAAATTTTTATCTCGGTCTTTTCGGGAATCGGTAGATTGCCCGGCGCCGGACTGACGATCGGACTGATAGTCGGGGTCATCCCAAGAGAGTATTGTGTTTCCGCCACCAAAAAACGGCCGTTTAAAACGGCAAATATCAAAACAAAAGCCACGACAAAGATAGAGAAAAATCTTAATCTTCTTAACTTCATAAATTGTTAGAGGATCAAAGCCGCGCGGGATATTTGAAATACAGGAACGGCGACGGCCAAAATTACCATGGATAAACTTGCGGCCGTCCTGATAACCAATTCCTTGCGCGCGCCGGTAAACACCAAGAAAACGAGAGAGGCCAGGAACACAAGCAGAGAATAGACGATGAGAGTCGTGTTAAGAGTTTTTGAAACTTTGGCAAGCTTCGGCGTCAACGCGGCGACGGTAACGGAAACCGGAGTTTCGGTTGCAACGTTTTTGACAGCCGGCTGGACAGAAGCTAAAAGTACCGGACTAGGAGTCAGCGGCGAGCTGGTAGGAGTGGTTTTTAGCGATGCCAAAGGTGATTTGACAGGAGTTGCTTTGGGCGGAGCAGGGGACGGGCTGGGCTTTATCACCGCTACTGCCGGTTTTGTCGGTTTAGGCGTGCCGAAAAGCTGAACGACCAAAAATCCCTCGTTGCCTTGGATTGTGGCCGGAGCCACGGCCACGCCTATTTCCTTAAAATTCGAGTTTGCAAGATTGGCGCGGTGCGACGGCGAATTTTCCCAGGCATCCACCGTGTCTTTTGCCGTCACGAAACCTATTGCCAGATTCTCGCCCGCATAGATATAGCCGTAATTATTAACTTCAATCCAGTGCCAAGGCGAGATACCCGTGGGACTGGTATGAGCAAAATACTGATTGGTTATCATATTCTGCAATTTTTGAGATGCGGCTTGGTCAAGAACGGGATTCTCTTTTAAATCGCCAAGGCCCAAGAATTCTCTGAAAGCGTTTGTTTGCGAAACAATTTCCTCCTTCGCGAATATGGGAGTCCCGCCCGTTATACTGGCGAATTGTAATCCAGAATAGGAAAATACCGCCTTGATGAAAATCAGGGCGACTAAATTCCAAAACACAAACTTGTTTTTCCAGAAAAAGTTCATGTGAAAACGGGGTTTACCGGTTGGCAAAATTGAATTTACCATTGTCGGCAAGATTATTCCTTATTGCCGCCCAGGCGTCCCGTTTTTTGAACACCCCAGTTTTAGTATAGCCCATGTAGAGGGAGGTAACTATACCGCTTAAGAGCAGAGAGACCGCCAAACTGCCGGCTGTTCCGGTGGCAACGCCGGCGACTTTGGCTATAGAAACTCCGGCAACTTTGCCGTTGGCGATTGATATTGATAATTGAGCCGTTACAGCTGACGTGTTGTCGGCGGAGATCCTGATAGTATTGGTAACGGAAGCTGTGCCGTTTGAAAAGTAATCAGCCGAACTTACCAAGGCATTAAATCTGATAACGATTTCCTGATTTGGACTTAAGGAGCCCACGTTTAATCCCGAACCGGCTATACTGTCGGAAGTTAGCGTTCCATTAACGCTGGTTGTCCTGTTGACGTAACTTAAACCATAGGGCAGGGCGTCAACAGCAGTAACGTTATAAAGTGTTGACGAATAAAGCGACCTTATTCTGATCACAAATTCTAAGGTATCATTGGGCGACGCAGCCAAGCTGGTTTGTTCCACGCTTTCTCCCTTTGTTATATCCTTGCCCAGTTTTTGGACCGAGAGTCTGTCGGACTGGTAGATTACGGGCTGGATCGTTGTATACGGAACGGAAACTTGTGCACCATCATTAACGTTTGACGCATTGTCGGCGACTGCATCTGCCCTGCTGTTCAGGGTTTGTCCCGTCAGGTTGTACATATAATTGTTGTTGACTATTGTACGAAATCTTATGGTAACCATTTGGCCCGTTGACAAATTGCCTGAGAAACGGGAGATGCTCCAGCGGCGCCACCAGAACTTCGAGACATTCATTCATTCCCTCGCACGCGACAAGAAGCGGCCGGCGATGCAGTACTACGAAGGGGTGGAGGGTATGAAGCAGGCGTACCGGCGATTGCTCGATCAGGGGAAAGAGACGCTCCACTTCTTC
>CAIUCV010000005.1 GCA_903897805.1 Candidatus Yanofskyibacteriota bacterium
TTTCACTGGTATTTCCAGTGAAAGCCCCCAACTGTACGCTGCCGTTTTTCCAAATAGCGATAACTGGCGGAGGACGGTTAAAAACATTAGCAGAACTGAAATTAGCAGTTATATTGCATGGGGCGGTACACGTTGGTTGTGTGGTTATGGCGGCGGTAGGTGTTGGTGTCGGAGTAGGAGTTGGGGTGGGGGTAGGACAAAGACGAGGGCCTGCCGTATTGCCATCTGCGGTTAAAGTATAAGCAGTGCCGCCCGCGCCTTGGGTACTGCCCGTAGCCCCGACCGAACCGATCGTGGGACTGATGTTCCTGCTTGAACAATTGGAAGTTGACCAGGCCAGGGTATCGGAACTGTCGCAGGTAAAACTGCCGATAGAGCAGGTTGCCGGAACATTATAAAACGTCTTGTCGCAATATCTTCCATTCCAAGAATCGTTAGCTCCCCCCCCGTTTTTACCTCCATAAACCACGGAGTCGGAAGGACAATAGAAATCAGTTGATTTATTGTTATTGGAATAATCGTATGTACCAAAACCCTCGTCAACTTCAATCGGGCCCGATAGTCTTCGGCAATAGCCAAAGTCCAATTGGTTATTTTTAGCCCACTCTCCTCCCACCACTAAATCATTATCATTACGGCACCACATGCCGCCGCCTTGGGCCCGCGCGTCAATCCAATAGGAGGGGTCGGTCAATCCCGCGCCCAAATCCTTCGCTTCTTGCGTAAGGTCGCAACAGAGAATTTTGTTCATCAGATTTCCATCCGCACTATCGGTTCTCGTGCCGCAGGCAACGGGATGGTCCGCGGGGCAATAAGATTGGCCCTCGTTACCATAATTATTATTAGGACAAGCTGGGATATCTCCCGGCTGATTTACTCCAAGCTGACAAATTGCCGGCCGGACGGTCATATTTATCGTATTGAAACCCACAGCCACTCTGACACTGGCAAAACCGGAAACCGTAGTATAACCGTAGTCAGGATAATTAGGGTCTAATAATACCGAACAACTTATAAAGACGGTGTAAATTGTTGTCGCGGATGGGGATACTGTCACAGAGCCGCTCATCCCTATGGGTTCGTCTTGGAAGCTGCCCCATCCCTCACAGCTTACTGGATCTACTGAGCGTGTGCCACTTTGGTCTTCATAATTCAATGTGGTGTTCCAGTTTATTCCTGAACTGTCGCCCGCGTTTATTCTAGTCGGGCTGGAAGTTTCTATAATCATAGAATAAGTGCCAACTTGGGCTTTGGCAAAAAAGCCAACCGGAAATAACCAGAAGCCGAAAATCAGAGTAAAAAAGCCCGTTAAGAGTAAAATGCGGGATTGGAAGATTTTTTTGTTTAAAAATTTTTGCGGCATAAATTATTTTCCTTCTGCTTTAAGGTCAAGGCTTATTTGCGCGGAAGTCGCGGTTTTAAAAGAAATTATGGCGGTCAGTGTTGTTTTGTCTTTGGTAAAATTCAATATCTGCAAAGTACCTTGGGAAATTAGATTGCCGGAAAGCTTCCAGCCTAAAGCAGGAAGCTTGGTTTGGTATTGAATTGCCACATCAGCCGATGATTGGTTTGTTGAGTATTCCGTGATTTTATGGCTTACGCCCGTACCGTCAACGGTGCTCTCGCCCCTTAAAATTTTGGCATCTTTAAAAAGCACAAGCTCTTCGGGAAAACCAACCGGAAGCTCGCCTGTTACGGAAGGAATAAACTCATAGCCCTTGGGAAGCTCATTGCTTACATTAGGCCGTCCACCCAAGCCGTACCAGTTTTTAAAATAGAAAATCAAAACAGTCGCGCCGACAGCGAGAAGAATAATTGCCGCAGAGATATATTTTTCTTGGAGCCCTTTGCTGATTTTCAACCTACTCTAATTTTAAACCTTCGGATGAATTAAAAAAGGCGACTTATCCACAAAAACAAAAGGCCGCAGAGCGTACTGCGGCCGGGCGCAAGGCCCTAGCCATGACGGGTTGGTTGTCATTGGCTGTCAGAAGGTAAAACCAGCTCCGAATGTAGCGGCAAGGCCATTGATATAGCCGCCACCCAGAGAGAGGATGACGTGCTTGGTCGGGAAGATGTTCACCCCGCCAAGAGCCTTGATGGTGGGAACCACAGCGGAGGAAGATTTGAGTTCCGTCCTCCCGCTATCCCACTTCAGGGTGTCGTCGTTTTTCACCATCGCGACACCACCCCCGCCGCCCACAAACGGCCTAACGGGTCCTCTTTTCACAAGGTTGATATAGAGGGTCCCCGTAACTTCGTTCGCTCTCGCCTTATCTGTTCTGAGGCAGGCGGAACATTGGGCGGCGGCGTCTCGGAGACTCGAACTTGCTCTCCAGGACTGATAGCCGAGTCCGAATGTAGCCCGGCCATTTTGGCCAAATCTCACCTCGCCCCCGAATCCGGGGCTGATTTTCATGTCATTGAGTTGAGCCGGTCCTACATAGCCCGAGATGAACTTCGGATTGCCGATTGAGGCCGTCCCGTTGACGAGAACCGCGTACTTTCCCTGCGCGGCGGCCGGAATGGCCGCAACGGAGAGCAAAAGAACAACCAAAACACTGACGACGAAAAGCTTCGTTTTCATGACCCTTCTCCTTGTTAAAGAATTGAGGGAAACTTACCCCCTTAATTACATTATACTCCAAGATACCCCCAAAGTCAATACCCCGAAAAAGCTGGATTTTAAGCCATTTTCAGGGATATATGACTACCAGCGAAAAGATGTATATTATCAACGTCCTTATTTACCTCAAAAACTAATCTCAAACGCCCTAGAGATACCCTGGTAAGTGCCAAGGACTTTTAGCGGAGGGGTTAGGCAATCGGCGGAAGTCAGGGGCACAGGAGGGTTTACTTTGCCGTTTAAAAAGGTCGCGCTATTAGCCATAACCGGCGCAGTAACGGAACTATGCCTATTTACATAAAGGCACCACTCAATCGCGCTCTCGGCGGCGTAAAGCGCGGTGGATGATTTTTTGATTTCCGACGATGCTCTTATCTTCGGAATAAAAAGCAAAGAAAGAGTCAGGGCAACTGACAGCAAGAAACCAACGATAAGAACTGCGATAATAACGGCCTGCCCGTCTTGAGATGATTTCATTTCCTTCATAAAACTTCTAAAAATTAGTACTGGTCGGATAAAAATCTCTGTGAAACAGTCGTTTGAATATCAATGCCGGCCTGTTGCTGGGTCTTTTTGCTCCTTATGCTAGCCAGAATCGTAACTCTCGGCTGTTTTTGATCTCCGATCGGCGTCCCCGAAATGCAGAATTGCAGACGGGTAAACTCAATGGTGTTAGAGCTGATGGTGGTCGCCGTCCCACCAACGGTTCTTTGAACCGAAGTGCCATTCAAAGAATAAACAATATTTCCATTGACCGGATGGGTAATTGACAAACTGGTGGCTGGCGACGATGGGCAATTGGTATCCGGCCCGGAAATCTTGCTAACTCGTATCTCTTTAGCCATTGATTCAAGGATATAATTCGCGTTTTCCTCCGCTTGCTGAATATTGAAGGCCCCTTTCTGCAGCTTAGAAGAGCTTAAAAAGACGGAACTGAAAACGGTCAAAATTATGGAAAATATTAAGAACGCCGTCAGAATTTCAATCAGCGTAAAACCGGCGTTTAGGGAAAGGTGGCTATTTGAACTTCGGATTTTGTTTGTCATTTGAGCTTTGAATTTTGGCATTTATTTCCAATTGAATAGGTGGTCCTCGGCGCTGACGGATTTGGAAACGCCTCTCTCGCTCCAGGTTACCGAAACCACCACCCGTTTCTCCACGCCGGAAACCGCGCTTATGGTCACGGTACGTTTAAAGATCATATCGTTGCCGGCATCATAGCTCACTAAGCCGTTGCCGCTGTCTTTTTTCAAATACGGATCGGGTGAAAGCAAAAGCAGGGCCTGGGAGTTCCACTGGACCCTGTAACTGCCGTCGGGGATTGCGGTGCCGAAAGGATTGCCTGTATACCAGTCGCTGTCGCGGATATTTCTGACCACTTCCATCCCCTCTTGAACTAAACCGCTTGCTACAAAATTATGTTCCACCAGTGAGGCATCTTTCAGATTATTGGTCAAAAGAGAAAAAATGGCCGTGAGAGCAACGCTAAAAATAAGAAGCGAAACTAATGCTTCAACAAGGGTAAAGCCAGCATTATTAGGGTGTAGAGTATGGGGTTTAGGGTTTAGGGAAATCATAATTCTTTGCTCTGCTAAGATCAATCGGTCAAATTTAGCTGGCCCGAGGTAGAAACATCTATCTGGGTGCAAGTTTGAGGGATGCTGCAAGTGGCTTGGCCGGTACGTTGAATGATAATCGTTGCCGTAGGAAGGGGAAGGGTTAAGGAGGCACTGTTATTTATGTAGGTCTTGGGGTCGGGCGATTCAAAAAAAATATCAAGGAAGCTAGACCTAAGTTCCATATTCTGATTGATAAGCTTCTGGGTCTGCACCACCGAGTCAATGCCGGCTTGATAATTGTGATTGGCATCTTGGCACCTCGCCAGCCCCTCGTCCACGCCGGCATATAGAAGATAGGTAGTGTGGTCAACATAATGAATGCCATACCCGCAAAAAATATTCCCGTTAAAGCGGGTACCCGATAAGGCCATGGACTGGGCGTGTCTGATATCGGAAACAATTATTGAGGCGACTTGGCTGCGGGCCGTCCGGTTCCGCGCGGTGGTCCCGAAATTAAAAAACAAAGCCACCGAAAGGGTAGCGATAATTGCAGTTACCACCAAAACCTCAACTAAAGTGAAACCATTATTGTTTTTACTCATACCTCGCCTCAATTAGGTCCCCTTTTTTAATTCCCACTTTGTCCAATTCTCTGACCTTAATCAATTCGCTATTAAGATAAAAGTGCCAGTTTTTAGGACCGTTTATCGCGCCGTCAATTGAGGCAAGATTAACATCGCCGCTTTTGTCCAAAAAATACCGCAAATCAAAACCCCCGCCCCGAGAAGCAGAGTTCAGGGCCTGAAGAACGGTCATATCCTTTTCAACCGCCCCTTCAAAAGCTCTTGTTTGGCCATCGCCAAATTTAATCGTTAATCGCGCCGAATCTCCGAGGTTTGAGGCCGGCAATTTAAAAGTAACGTAGAAAAAAGAAATGCCGACAACTAAAATCAATACAACCCAGAACCAATAATTTTTAAAGGGGTAGTTTGTATTCATATGCTCTAATTTTAAAACAGATTAACTTTAAAAATCAACTGCCTGAAAAACTCCGCAATTCTCTCGGAAACACCGTAATTAAAAAGGGTGGAAACAATTGCCGAAAAACAAATAAAGGCTCCGAAGGGTAGCTTAGTTTTCAAACTCCCCTTTCCTGAGAAAATAAGTATAAGGCCCACCGCCACCCCTATTATAACGGCTAGGTACAAAATAAAAACGGAATTCCAAAAACCGAAGACGAGGCCAAGTAATCCGGCAAGTTTGGCATCGCCCAGTCCGATCCCCTTGCCGTTTGAGAAGCTCCAGATCAGGAAAAAAATCAGGAACAAAAGAACTGCGTTAGCCAGATTGCCGAATGAAAAAATGGAGCCTGCTCCCGCAACTTTCCCCCCCCAAATTTCATAACAGGCGAAAGCGGCAAGGATCACCACCATCACCGAATCGGCCAAGATGAAATGCTTGAGGTCAATAAAAGCAAGTATGAGGAACGATTCCAGAATAAAAACCCAAAAGAGCCAGTAAGCCAAACCGTATGGCGACAAAAAGAAAAATGAAACCGCGACAATTATCCCTGAACATATCTCAATCGCGGGGTAACTCCAAGAAATTTTATTCCGGCAGTAGCGACACCGGCCCAAAAGAATTAAAAAACTCAAAACCGGCACTAAGTCATACCATTTAAGAGCGTGCCCGCAATCGGGACATCGGGAGCGTCCGCTGACGAATTGCTCCCCTTTCGGCAGGCGATGGATAACTACGCCGACAAAACTGCCTACGGCAAGGCCAATGAGGAAGATAAGAAGAGTCAAAAAAGTTTAGGGTTTATGGCTGGCCGGAATCGTAAATACAATCAGTGGCCGTGCCGGCAACACAGGTTTCAGTGGCACCATTTTGTGCGGCGCCCGACCATCCGGTTGAATTGATATCGGCATCATTAGTTAGGGCATTCATGTTTTTCTGTTCCAACTCCGCCCAAACCATCATGTGCGATGGGGTGGTTGCGGGGTTCCAAGCGTAACCATAACAATTAACGCCGCCGACCGCTGTTCCAGCGTAAGTATCGGTACAGCCGGCCGCCAGCGGGTCATGGGGTATATTAATCAAATAGGTGGGCTTTAGGGTAGTCATTACATTGGTGGCCAAGTAAGAACCATTATCGTCAAAATACATCTCCAAAGCCGAACGGACCTGGTTGACGTCAGCAATTCGTTTGGCGTCCCTTGCCTTCGCTCTGGCAACGCCCAGCTGTAACAACAGCAAAGTCGCCAAGATTGAAATAATAGCTATAACCACCAGCAACTCGACCAGCGTGAAACCGCGGGAACTTCTTATTTTACTAATCACTTTTTATTTGGCACTTGGCGCAGGAAGGCACGTCCAGCAAAAACGCTAAACGCTCGCCTCACCTAAATGCTATTATACTATTAAAAGATAGTCTAAATTTATTATATGCTGGCTTGAATTTAGAGGCAAATAAGTTATGAACACCTATCCTGCCCCGACCAAGCTGTATATCGGCAGCAAAACCGCCGAAACCAGACCGGCTACGCCCACGCCCAAAATCAGTATCAGCACCGGTTCTATCAACTGGGAAAGGTTCTGAACGTCATTTTCGGATTCTGTTTTATAAAATTTGAAAATATTTTCCAGCATAAAGTCAGTCCGGCCGGTTTTTTCTCCAATCGCCAGCATTGAGGTGAAAAGAGCGGGAAACTCTTTGTATTTTTCAAATATTTCGGAAATGGTCCCTCCGCCCCGGACATTTTCCACCGCCTCTGAAAGAATTCTCTTATAAATGACATTGCCCACGACATCCGAAGTTATCGTTAGCCCCTCCAATATCGGCACGCCGGCCTTAATTAAAGTGGAGAGCGTTTCGGCAACGCGGGCAAGATAAAGATTTCTTACCACCTTGCCAAATTGGGGCATCTTCACCTTAAAGTTATCAAACCTCTCTCTGCCTCTGGGCGTCTTGATGGAATAAAAGAAGCCAAAAACCAAGCCGATTATTATAACCAATAATGGGATTATGAATTTATTGATGAAGCCGGTTCCAGCAACAAGAATTTTAGTGGTAAACGGCAAGTCCGTCACGCCGGCATCTTTGATAATTGAAAGCAGTTGGGGCAACACCGTGGTCATCAAAATAATCGTTATCACTATCATGGCGCATAATATAAAAGCGGGATAAGTAAGCGCGCCTCTGATCTTGGAGTTTAAGCTCGAGCTTCTTTCCAAATAGTCGGCAAGATATGAAAGGGCATTCTGGAGTTTTCCTGAAACTTCGCCAGTTCTGACCAAGCTAATATAAAATTTGCCGAAAACCTTACCGTGCTCGCTAAGGGCGACGGAAAGCGAGGCGCCGCCTTCAATTGAAGACGCAATGCTTAAAATAACCTTCCTGAAAGATTCTTTTTCTACCTGGCGGGCCATAGTGTACAGTCCTTCTACAAGAGGTACGTCCGCGTCAACCAGAGTAGCCATTTGCCTCGTAAACATAACCACGTCTTTCTTTGACGGCTTGTTAAATGCTGAAAGCAAATCTTGACCCAAAAGACCCTTTTGGACCGGCTCTAAGCTCAAAACCACCAAATTCTTTTGGTGGAGCAGGGTTACCGCCTGATCCTCGGAGGGGGCTTCAATCTTGCCCTCTACCAGCTCTCCGCTTTGTTGTTTTGCCCGATAGAGAAATTCCATTGATTTAACGAGCCAGCATTCTCAATTCAGAAGGGTTCAAAGAATAAAACTCCGCCTGCTCCGCTGATATCTCTTTCCGCCTAAGCAAATCTGCCAAAGAACGGTTTAAGGAAATCATCCCCGCATCGGAGCCGGTATCAATTGCCAGGTTCAGCTGCTGAATTCTACCGTCCCTAATCAGATTCCTGACCGCCGTGTTGGCAATCATCAGTTCAACCGCCGGTATCAAGCCGCCTTTCGTGCGGGGGATAAGCCGTTGGGATATCACGCCGGAGATAGTGTCTGCGAGCTGGGATACGATCTGGCGCTGCTGCTCCGGAGGGAAACTGTCAATAATGCGCTGAACGGTCTGGGCGGCGTTATTCGTATGAAGCGAGGCAAAAACCAGATGTCCCGTCTCGGCGGCGGAAACGGCGGCGCTCATAGTTTCGTAATCGCGCATCTCCCCCACCATTATCACGTTTACATTCTCGCGAAAAGTTGAGCGCAGCGCCTTGCTGAAAGAAAGTGTATCTTGATACAGCTCGCGCTGGTCAATGATACTCCGGTCCGGGGAAAAGATATATTCAATCGGGTCCTCAATCGTTACTATTTTCTCCGCTCGCTCGTGGTTAATAAGGTCAATCAGCGCGGCCATGGTTGTTGACTTGCCGTGGCCATTTGGCCCGGCTACGAGGACAAAACCTTGGGAAAGCTTGCTGAAAATTTTGATGGCCAGCGGAAGATTAAGCTCTTCAATCGTTCTGATATTTTTCGGGATAAAACGAAAGGCGACTGCAAAATTTCCTCTCGTTTGATAAACGTTAGCCCTGCAGCGAACATCGTCGTTCAGTTCATAGGCAAAGTCCAATTCTTTCTGGGCCAGAAATATCGCTTTCCGTTCTTCGCCAAGAATTGAAAAAACAAGGTTTTCAAGAAGTTGCCTGTCAAATATCGGCTGTTCAGTAAGCGGAATCAGGCGGCTGTCAACTCTCATTGTGGGATGATGCCCGGGAGACAAATGCAAATCCGACCCTCCTTTTTGGGCGGTCATTTCTATAAGGTCGTCTAATTGTTTTTTATAATTGTCCATCTTTAACTAGAAGCTAGAATCTAGAAAATAGAATCTAGAACAATTTTTTTCTACTTTCTACTTTCTACTTTCTACTTTCTCTGACTCCTGTTCTTCCTCGTTCTCTTGGGCAACTTGCAAAAGTTCTTCAATTGAAGTTATTCCGTGCAACACTTTTATTATACCATCCTGAAACATTGTTATCATCCCCTGCCGCTGGGCCTCTTTGCGTAATTCGCTTTCTGAAAGATTGGTCAGAATGATTTTCTCCAATTCGTCAGTCATGGCCAGCGTTTCAAAAATAGCTATTCTTCCCTTGTAGGTCTTGCCCCGGCAATCCTTGCATCCCTCCCCTGCTTTATATATCTCAAATCCGCTCTTGGGAAATTCCTTCTGGATCTCGGCCGGTATTTTTTCAAGGGCTTGCTTGATCATATGCTCCTCGCCAACATTGGCTTTGACTTTCTGCTTACAAGAGGGGCAAAGTTTTCTTAATAAGCGCTGGGCAGCCGCCAAATTAAGGGTCGGGGCGAGTAGATATTTTTCAACACCCATATCCACCAAACGGGGAATCACTCCGATAGTGTCGTTAGTGTGAAGCGTGGAAATAACGACGTGGCCCGTAAGCGCCGCTTGAGTTGCCAAGCTTGCCGTTTCTCCGTCTCTGATCTCTCCGACCATTATAATGTCGGGGTCTTGGCGCAGAATATGGCGCAAGCCGCTGGCGAAAGTATATCCTATCTCCTCATGGGTCTGGGATTGGTTAACCCCTTCAACAAAATATTCTATCGGGTCTTCAAGGGTTACGATATTAACCTCGTCGTTGTTAATCTGCCTCAATATTGCGGCCAGAGTGGTTGACTTGCCGGAACCGGTCGGGCCGGTTATGAGAATTTCGCCGAATGGCTTGACAATGTTCTCCAAAACCAATTCAAGCGAGCGCCCCTCCAGACCCAAGTCGGTCAATGTTATGTTTCCGACCATGGGGTCAAGGATTCTCAAAACTACTTTTTCGCCATTTCGGGTCGGGAAAGTAGAAACGCGGAAATCAACCCTTCTGTCCCCCAATTTCGTTGAAAACCTCCCGTCCTGCGCCAACCTGGTCTCGTCTATTTTCAAATCGGTCAATATTTTAATGCGCGTAACCAAGGCCGAGAGCAGGCCGCGCGGCAAAGACAAAACCGTCTGCAAAAGACCGTCAATCCTAAACCTTATTCTGATCTTGGCCTCAAACGGTTCAATGTGGATATCGGAGGCCCGTGTTTCAACCGCATGCTTAACTATAACGGCAACAATGCGCGTTACCGGCGCTTCAGCCGTTATGTCCTCTATGCCCCCGATCTTCTCCGTAATTTTCAGTTCTTTCTGGGAAAGTTCTTCCGAAAGCGATTCAAGGGCCTTGCCGACTTCGGTAGTAAGAGTCCTGAAACTGCGTGAAAAATTTTCAAAATCCCTGTAGTTTATCAGATATTTCTCTAGGGTTAGCTCTTTGTCCGAAGCGATAAATTTCAAGGCCTCAAGTGCGTCAATATTCTCCGGGTTTACAACCCCGACCCGGAGAACGGAACCCTCTTTGGCAAAAGGGATAACTCTGTAAAAATTAATGATGTCCTCCGAAATGTAATTCAGAAGCTCCCGATTCACTTCGGCGCCCGAAAGGTCAACGATGGGAAGTTGGTATATTGAGGATTTAATCCTTAAAAGCTCGGCATCATCAATTAATTTTTTAGAAACCAAAACCTCGCCGAAATCTTTTTCGCTTCTGGCCGCTTCTTTTTCCGCCTCACTTAAAACTTCTGGGGTTAAAGACCCCAGTTTCGTCAATTCATCAATTAAAAGTTGCGGCAGTTGAAAAGCCATTAAAATGGCGCAAAAATGTCCAGCCGGCCGGTTGGGCCCGGTTGGACCGGCGATTCACCGAAAGTCTTAAGAGATTTAAATCTGGCATCGTCAAAAATTGAAAAATCCAAATTAAGGTCCTTGAATTTTGAAAGCGTGTCGTCAGCTGTGACCGGCGGCGAGATTCCCACTTCGCTCCCCTGAATTGTCATGGAGAAAAAAAGATAACCGGCGACAATGCCAATGACTATTATTGCTATCGGTATCACTTTGCTCGGATTTTCTTTGCTTGTGCCTGTTGCCATGAATAATTAGTTAGTAGCCCCGACGTTCCAGTCGGGGTCCCGACCTTGCGTCGGGATTATTTAAGATTATAAGCGTTAAGTTTCACGCTGAAGTTAACCATATTCTGGCCTCCGCCGGTAGTACTTGTCGTCAGAGAACCGATAATTCCAAAAATGTCGTACAGGCGGAGATTTTGCTCTAATAATTTCAAAAAATTAACAAAAGAGGGATACTGGCCAATAACGGTAAAATCGACGAATATTTTTTTGTAGCCCGCCTCTTCCCCCGTTTCGGCTGCGGCGGCCGTTGTCATATCGGCCAAACTAAGACCGGCTTGGTTTGCTATTTGTTGGATGCTTGAAACAATCTGGTCTACCCTTTTTTGTTCCGGCATAAATGTGGTTATTTTATCAATGCCCGCCTGTCTGGCTTTGTACTGCCCGTCAAGCTCCGCAACGTTTTTCAATTCCGCATTTTTCTCTTCTATCAAGGATTGCCTGACCTGGAGAGCTGCTCTGGCATTCTCAATGGAAGTAAACTCCGGCAAAACCAAAACAAAGAACGCGAATGCTCCTGCGGCGAAAACTATGGAGGCAATGAGGGTCCTGTTCATTTTGATTTGATCAAAAACTTGGCTGGGTCAAATATCAATTGCATGGTGAAATCAACTTGACCGGTTGGAAGACTGGTTGCCTTATTAAGCACTATATCGGTAATGGAATCGTCGGCGTAAAAAGCGGCTATTTGTTTGGCTATGGTGGTGTAACTCGCCGCCGTGGCCTGAAAAAGTATTTTTGTCGCCGAGCTGTCTGCGTTAATGGATTTGAATTGGACCTGCGGCTGGACTAAGCTTTGCACTTTAGAGAGGCCCTGCGACCAGAATAAATGGGAAGAGATCAGGGGGCCGATCACCGATAATTGGTTCTTTAGGTCCAGAAGTTTTTGCTCCAGTTTCTTGTCCCGGGATTTTTCCAGCGCCGCCAATTGTTCATCGGCCTGGCTCACGGAAGAAAGGATAGAATTGTTATAAAACATAAGTCCGAGATAAATACCCAATATCGCAAGCACGAAAATCGAACTCAAAATTACGAGCCTGTTCTGCCCCGGTACCCGGACCTCTATTTTTTTCCTTGTTTCTGGGAGGAGCTGAAGTCCTCCCGTATCATCTGGCATCTAAGTATATTCTAACTCATTTACGGTCTAATGTTATGCACAAGTAATCCTAAACTTCTCTCATCGCCAAACCGACTGCTATGGCAAAGGTTGAATTGATTTCGGCTTGAAGGCGGACAGCCCCGGCCGGGACGATTACTCTGGCCAAAGAGTTGCCCAAAGAAACTGTCATCCCAAGCTTTTCTCCAAAATAATCGGCGAAGTTGGGCATATTGGCCAATCCTCCCACAAGCAGAACTTTTGAAATTTTGGTTTTTTTCTGGTCCTCGTAATTATGGATAGTTTTTTTGGTTTCAAAAGCCATCATATCAACCAGCGAGCTCAACGCCTCGCGTACGGCATTGTTGTCGGAAGTTTTAATGCCGAAACTTCTTTTCAGCTCCTCGGCCCGCTTCAAACTTATGCCGAGCGAACGGGCGATGGATTTGGTTATTTCAAAACCGCCGATCTCATAATTGTGGCCCACCCTCTCAAACCCTCCGTCAACAATCAAAATAGAGGTGCTGCGCCCCCCGATATTAACAATTGCAACCGGGCTAAGGTCGTTGCCAATAAGCGCCCGGATCAGGGCGGAGTTTTCAAGCTCAAGGGCACGAAGGTTCAAACCGGCATTTTTCATTATTGACTGATAGCGGGCAATTTCTTCTTTTGGCACAGCCACGAGAAAAATTTCAACCGTCGGTGGCCGTCCTCCCGGGGCCTGTCCCCCGCTCGGCGGAAACTGGCCCGCTTTTTCTTGGGCCACGTTTATAATTGACCAGTCCAGCGTGACTTCGGACAAAGGAATGGGAATATATTTTCTGGCCTCAAAAGGAATGGACTTTGCTATGTCCTCTTCCGAAAGATAGGGCATTGTAATGATAGTAGCGAAAGTGGAAAAAGACGGGATTGAAGCCACTGTTTCGCGAGTGCTGATTTTGGCTCTTTTTAAAACCTCTTTCACGCCCCATGTTAGATCTCGGTCGGTTAGTTGAACGGGCTTGTCGCCGAGCGCCTGATTTGAAACCTTCACGGCCTCATCAATTGACTCCAGTTCAAAAAGCCCGTAGTTTTCCAATTTAAAGCGGCCCGACTCTTTTGACAGCTCAACAACTTTAATAGAAGAGGTGCCGATATCCACCCCTATTTTGCTTTTAGATCTAAAACCAAAAAAGGTCATGTATTAAAATCCTATCGCTATTGTCATTATACCACCTAAAGCGTTTAAATTGTACACATGCATACATTCAAGGGCTGGCTTTTGGATCTTCTTTTCCCCCGTCTATGCCTCGGCTGCGAGATTTCGCTGTCCGACAACAATGAATCCCACGTTTGTTCGGCTTGCCTGGCTGGCATAAAGATGAAAAACGACTTTGCCTGCGCATTTTGCAACTCGCCGGTGGTCGCCGGTACGACCTGCCCTTTTTGCAGGGCCGACCATTTTCTGGATCGGCTCTTTGTCGCAACATCTTACGAGAATCCGCTGGTACAAAAAATTATCAAGACGATGAAATACCGCTTTGTAAGGTCGTTGGCCGACGACATGGCCGGGCTTATGGCTAGATATCTTGAGCGGAGATTTTCGCTGGGTTTTAACATTGACCGCGGTTCAACTGTTGTTGTACCGGTCCCGCTTCATCGCAGGCGGTTAAACTGGCGGGGATTCAATCAGGCAGAAATTATCGGTAACGGTATCAGCTCTTATTTAAAACTAAACTTTCAGAATCTTCTCGTGCGCATCCGTAATCACGTTCCGCAGGCGCAAATAAGCGACCGCCAGTCAAGAATTGCCAACGCGACTGGAATTTCTAAATGCATGGAGCCCGAACTGGTGCAAGGCAAAACCATCCTTCTTGTGGATGACGTGGCAACTACCGGTTCAACGCTGGATGATTGCGCCCGCGCCCTCAAGGCCGCGGGCGCAAAAGAGGTTATCGGTTTTGTTTTCGCAAGAGGAACATTTGCCTCGGATAAAAAACTATTGCAACGATCGGAAAAATAGTTTAGATTAGGGAATAGTTCTTTATTTGTGAGGGGAGGAAAACAATGCCGGAAATTGGGCAGGGGTATCAAAGAGTCAGCATTACGATGCCAAGAAACAAAGAAACCGATCCGACTTTTAAAAATATTTTAAAAATCAGGATACTCTTATCTAATGAGGGAGGCGAACCTTCCGCTCAAGAAGTAGAAACCAAAGCTGCCCTGCTCCTAAAGTGGCTTGGCACTCTTATAAATCCGCGGGTATTAAAACGGTTCGGAGAACTTTTATCCGAACATTTAAAAGGGTAAAAGTAAAAACCAAAAAACGGTCTGATGGCCGTTTTTATTTTTTTCTGGTCTCTGGCCTAATCAAGAATCGTTTTAGCGATCGTATTTAGTTCTTCCAGATTCGCAAACTTAATCACTATACTGCCGCCGCTTGCTCCGCTTTTGATAAAGACGGTCGCGCCGAGGTTTTTAGAAAGATTCTGCTGAAGCTCCTGAAAACGCGGATTGACTGCCAGGGCAGCCGGTTTTTGGGCCGCGTGGTATTCCTTCGCGGCAACTTCCAGCTCGCGGACGGCAAAATTGCCCGCCAGTATTTGCTTGAACATTTCGTGCTGTTTCGTCTCGTCCTTAAAAGCAAGCAAAGCCCGGGCATGGGTACGGGCAATTTTGCCGGCTCTTAACGCTTCTTTGATATCCGCCGGCAAAGTTATAATTCTCACCGCGTTAGCGACCACCTCGCGGCTCTTGGCAACCTTAGCGGCAATTTCTTTCTGAGTAAGATTAAACTCGTTGGCTAGTCGGGCATAGGCCTCGGCTTCTTCAACGGGGTTCAAATCTTCCCGCTGAAGGTTTTCCACCAAAGAGACCTCCAGCTTGAGACGGCTTTCGTCAAAATTATCTTTAACGATGGCCGGCACATGAGGCAGACCGGCGAGTTTCGCCGCCCGCAACCTGCGTTCACCGGCGATCAATTCATACTCTACATTCAGGCCTTTTTCGGTTTCGGTTTCTATCTTGGAAACCAAGAGCGGCTGAAGAACGCCGTATTTTTTGATTGAAGCGGCAAGTTCTTTCAGGCCATCCTTATCAAAATCCCGCCTCGGCTGGTTGGGGTTAGGTTTAATTTTGTTTATCTCAATATAAAAGACGTTGTCCAGAATTTTGGGAACGACCTTTGTTGTTTTCGCCGGAATCAGGGATTCAAGTCCCCGGCCCAGCCCAAAGAATTTTTTCATAATATTAATTTTATCACTTCCTCCGCCAATTCTCTATATGCCTCCGCGGCTTTTGAACTCTCGTCAAATTGCAAAATGGTTTTGCCGAAACTCGGCGCTTCGGCCAGCGACACGGCTCTGGGAATTATGGTATCAAACACCCGGCCGGGGAAATTCTTCTTAACCTCCGCAACAATTTGGTTCGCCAGTTTATTCCTCTTATCATACATTGTAAGCAACACTCCCAATATTTTCAATTGGGGGTTGAGCGAATTGCGGACAAGGTCAATGGTTTTAACCAGCTGGCCCAAACCTTCAAGCGCGTAATACTCGCACTGAACCGGGATTATCACTTCTTCGGCGGCAGCAAGACCATTCACGGTAAGGAGCCCCAATGATGGCGGACTGTCAATTAAAATATAGTCGTAGTTGGTCCGTATTTTGTCCAGAGCTTTCTTTAATTTAAATTCCCTCTCTTCCATACCCACCAGCTCAACCGTCGCTCCGGCCAAATTTTCCGCTGATGGCAGAATGTCAAGCCCAAAGAGAGATGATTTTCTAATAATCGCTCCCGGTTCGTTGCCGTTTATAAGGAGATGGTATAAATTGAGGTGGTCATCGGCAAGATGCAACCCCAAGCCTGCCGTAGCATTGGCCTGCGGGTCTAAATCAACAAGCAAAACATATTTACCCATCGCCGCAAGGTAAGCTCCGAGATTATTGGCGGTCGTGGTTTTTCCCACTCCCCCCTTAGCGTTGATGATACCAATTATTCTCGCCATACAGTTTAATTATCATCCTCCGACAGGTTTTTTACAATAGCGGATAGCGGTTGACCCCGTTAGAAGTAGCTCTAGCGGGTTCACGAATTAAAACAGACGCTTAATCAGAGTAATATGGCGACCGTAAGCATGGCTTATGTGCCACTATTACTACTTCTAACGGGGTTGAAAAAAAGCGGGAATTTTGATAAAATTAAGTCCCGGGCAGATTCAGTATAAATGGGGCCGCTGTGGTGGAATTGGCAGACACGCACGACTCAAAATCGTGTGCCGCAAGGCATGTCGGTTCGACTCCGACCAGCGGCACCATTTGTACTGACGCGCACGACTCTCCCCCTGGGCACCAATAAGAAGATAAATATCTATGGCAAAAACAAATGTTAAAAAATAAACTTACAAAAAATCTAAATCCGGATGTAACCGTTGAAACTATTGAGAAAGCAAGTAAAAAATTGAAGGAAGTTATTAAAAAAACTCCCCTTCAGTTTTCCAAAAGACTTTCTAAGTTGTACAAAGCCCACGTGTATCTTAAAAGAGAAGATTTGCAAGAGGTTCGCTCATATAAAATCCGTGGAGCATATAACCTAATGAGTTCTCTTACCAATTCCGAGAAGGAAAAAGGCGTTGTCTGCGCAAGTGCTGGAAATCATGCTCAAGGTGTAGCATTTAGTGCTTCGGCTTTGAAAGTTCGTGCAGTTATTTTTATGCCAGTAACTACGCCGTTGCAAAAAGTTAACAGGGTTAAAGAGTTTGGCGGAAGATGGGTAAAAATAGAGTTGGTAGGAGCAATTTATGATGAAAGCTCCACCGCCGCTAAAAACTTTTGTAGAAAAGTTGGGGCTGTTTTTGTCCACCCATTTGATGATGAAAGAGTAATCTCCGGACAAGGGACGGTCGGTAAGGAAATTTTTGATCAAGCGGAAGGAAAATTAGACTATATACTTTGTCCAGTTGGAGGCGGAGGGCTAATATCCGGAGTAGGTACATACCTTAAAACAAAATTAAAGAATGTAAAACTTGTCGGAATTGAACCAAAAGGAGCGGCGGGAATGTATCGTTCCTTAAAAAATGGCAAGGTTACTGCTCTTGAAAATATAGATCCATTCGTAGATGGCGCGGCTGTTAGAACAGTAGGAACTAAAACTTTTAAAATCTCCTCAAAACTTGTTGACCAAATGGTATTAGCAGATGAGGGAAAAGTTTGTACTACTATGGTTGATCTATACCAGAATGAAGGCATTGTAACAGAACCAGCCGGAGCGCTTTCTATCACTGCTTTAGAAGAGCTATCGGAAAAAATTAAGGGCAAAACAGTAGTTTGTATTTTGAGTGGAGGAAATAACGACATTTTACGCTATCCGGAGATTATGGAAAAAAGTTTGGTCTACCAGGGACGCAAACACTACTTTATTGTGGAGTTTGCCCAAAAACCCGGGCAACTTAAAAAGTTCGTTAACAGCGCGCTTGGCCCAACTGATGATATAGTCCGTTTTGAATACATAAAGAAAAACTCCAAAGAAATGGGACCAGCTTTGGTTGGAATTGAGTTGACTAAAAAAGAAGATTTTCAACCTCTCCTCAGCAGAATGGATAAACTTGGAATAAGATATACAGTTCTTACAAGTAGGGATATTTTGTATAGTTACTTGATATAAAATTTCTTCTTTTCGCGTGGCGAAAACGGTTCGCGCTATTTCAAGAATAGAGCATCATCCATAAAAGCGGCCCCGCCGTGGCGGGACTGTTTTTTGCCTGACGTTGACATACCGAGCAGGATTTGCTAGAAAGGGAGTAGTTCTTTCAAGTCGACCAAGCCGAAGGAGGAGGAAAAATGAAGAACCTGAAAAGCTTCGCGGAAAGACACATTCTTACAATAGCCTTCCTGGGGGCATCTATTTTAGGGCTGGCAGGCAGCATTCTCTCCACCTTGTTTAATTACTTTTGGCTCCTTGCGGCGATTTTCCTTGCAGTTCTACTCTATTTTTCATTGTTTTACCGCTCTATGAATACCGATTGGACTTGCTCAAAATGCGGAGCAGATGAAATTATTGGGAGACACAAGTTTTGTTCGACATGCGGCGGCATTATGCACACCGTAAAAAAGAAGAAAATATCCTGCCCTCGCGGCCACAGAGCAAGCAAGTATGATACATTCTGCCACAAATGCGGGGTTCGTATTTAACGGTTAACAAGCCGTTTTCTTTTTTGACTAAAAACAAAACCCCGCTTGGGCGGGGATTATTTTATTTCAATAAGAGCGTCGGGCAGACCATCGGGATACATACGCGGCTTGTCGTTGTCTCCCCCATCGGGGAAAAGCCAAAGATAAAGTTTTTTTGAATCAAGCAGCTGCGGATTCTTCGGATAGCCATAAAACTTTTGCTGCATTCCCTCGTCGTAAAGACCGATACATCCGTGAGATGCCGGATAACCGGGCATGTCGCGGCTATGAATCCAGAATGAGACTCCTCTTTTTGATTCGTGAAATTTTATACCCCAATACATCGGATAAGGAATGCTAGTCCCTTGGATCTTATAAAGCGTTGAACGGGCCCAGCGGTCGCGCCCCAGGACTTTGAATATCCCGGCCGGGGTGGAATTCCCCCTGCCCGAAGCGACAGGAAAAGAAAATTTCAGCTCCCCGAATTCATACGCCCCGAGAAATTGCTCCGACCGGTCAAGCAATATATAGCGGCGATAATTTTTCGCCTGCTCAAGCTTTTGCGGCATCGGCGTGAAATTAACGACATCTTTAAAATTAACGGGAATTTTAATGTATGCTCCCTGCAAGGCGTGCATCCTGTCTATGCGATTAAAGCGCAAAGCTGGTTCCAGGTACGGACCAAGCAGGTCCTCCAGCGCTTTTTCACTTTTCACCCCGTAACAATACCAGTCAATCCGGCTGTCGCTTGGAAAACTTACCTGACAGCGGCTTTTTGGAACTGCAGGCGGTGCTTGTTTTTGCGCCCACAATTGGTTCCCCGTGAAAACGAACAAAAAAAGAACAAAAAGATAGACTTTGTTCAACATGGGTCTTATTCTCCTGTAAAAGAACAGTTATTTCTAAGTATAATTATGCGGTTCCAAAATTGCACGGTCAATTCTTTACTAATCACCAAAAAAATGAGATAATTTACCCTGTCAAATAACTCTTTTAGAGTTCCCGCCTTAGCGGGATTTGACAGGGTAAACTCAAATATTGGTGGGGTGCGAGAGTGGTTGAATCGGCCGCACTCGAAATGCGGTAAGGGCGCAAGCTCTTCGTGGGTTCGAATCCCACCCCCACCGCAATGACAATTTTTTACACCTTTTGATGTTAAAAATTGGCATCGCAGTGGTGGGATTCGAAGGGTATCCGAGAGAGTGAATTGCTTCACTACGCTGGCCATAAAACAGCTTGAAAATGGCCCGTCCTGAGGCTATCGAAAGGCTGTTTTTTGTTGGGCTTGACTTTAGCTAGGTTATTATGATATAATTAAATCATCGTGGAAACCCCGCGACAAGGAGAAAGAAGGAGAAGGTCATGACTCTCATTACTGTCGTTGTTGCATTAGTCGCCCTCGTTGTGGGGGCGATTCCGGGGGTGCGAGTATTTGCCCCCAAACTTGAGCCTCCGCAACCGCCTCCGCCGGCCGAGCCCAAACACTTCGGGCTATGGTCGGTCGAAGCCGTGAGAAGCGAGCTTGGCGGGCTTTCACCCACCGACGGGAAAGTAATTCGCATTGCGGTTGCTGTCGCCGGCATGGAATGGACTCTGCCGGATGACGTGGCCAATGCCCGCACAACTCTAGCCCAGTGTATCGCCGAGAGGAAAGGCGACATCAAAGACCTGGAAGTCGAGATTGGCGAGGCAAGGGCTCAGATTCAAGTCGCCGAGACCCGCGACGCAGAAGTCGCCGCGGTAGCCGCCGCCTTCGGCTTGTAGGCACCCCGTCCCGGCCAAACATAACCGCCTCTTCGCTGAGGTTGCCCGAGAATTTTCCCAGGGCGTAATAACAAGGGGAACCAGTTCTTTGTCTATCCGTTTATCTGTAAAATAAATGGTGAGCCTAGAGGGAGCAGAACCTCAGACGGTCGAAAGGCCGTCTCTTTTTTTATGAATTTACATTGCAAACAAAGCGCAAAATTGTTTATAATGATCTTGGGAACGAGCGAAACGGCAGATTTCTTTAGTTAGAGAGAATCTTTTTTCGTGTGATTTGGTACCAGGACTTTTTATGGCGGTAGTGCAGCTTATGGACTGGGTATTCAAGATGCACATGATAGAGAACCCGTATATTATTTCTGACTTCGGGCTTGGCACCGCGATAGGTCTTGTGATTATGACGTTCGTCGTGGGATATGTCTTTGGATGGGTATTTGCGGCGCTTTGGAATAATTTAAGAAAATCAAGCCAATAAGCGCAATCAGAGTTGAAAATAAGTTTTTAACCCGCGGAAAAGACGGTGGGGTGCTCGAGTGGTTTAAGAGGACAGTCTTGAAAACTGTTGTACGGGAAACCGTACCGTGAGTTCGAATCTCACCCCCACCGCCAATAAAATTTATTAACTTGGCAAGAATAATTGATCTCAAAAATAGGAAACCCCAGATGCAGGAGCCCGTCCGACAGGCTCAGGGTGAACCTGCTCCTCAAAACATATTGGCAAAACCGCAAGTTGAAGCGGCGGGAATTAGGCCGCATCAATTTACCAGACCCATGCCGCAAGAAAGCCCTCCCCCGCCCCAAGTGACGCCTGGGCCCAAGACGCAAGTACTTAGCTGGTCGGGGCCGCTTTATATCCACCGGCCGGATATGAAAATTATTGCGGTCGTTTCACTGGCGCTTTTTGCCATTGCGGCGCTGATGCAGATATTCCAGAAAAATATCATCACCACAATTTTTTTCAGCCTGCTGGGAGTGGTGATTTTAATCAGGGCGAGTAAAAAACCGGAAGTCGTGGATTTTGAGATTAATCCGCTTGGGGTCAAGGTCGGGGAACAGCTTTACGGGTTTCGCGAGATTAAATCTTTTTGGATAGAATACGATCCAGCGCTTGATATAAAGGAACTAAGCTTGCAGTTGAAAAAGTGGTATCATACCTATGTTAAAATCCCGATTTACGATCAAAATCCTGTACAATTGCGTTTAATTTTGTTAGCATTTTTACCCGAGGCAGAGCACGAAGATACCTTAGCAGACACAGTATCCAGAAGATTGGGGTTATAAAATCTGACGAGCCATGAATTTGTCCCCATAGCTCAGCGGAAGAGCGTCTCCCTCCGGAGGAGAAGGTCGGAGGTTCAAATCCTCCTGGGGATACAAAATATTACCGGAGTGCTCAAACTGCTTTAAGTACGTGAGGATTTGAACGCCGGAGCGATGTTCGGCGAGCAGTTGGCGAGCCGAACCACGAGGCGATGGCTAGGCCGAGGAGGCGGAAGCCGACGAGAGCCGAAGCCAAATCCTCCTGGGGATACAAAATATCACCCCTTGTAGTTCAACGGACAGAACGCGAGATTGCGGATCTCGTAATAGAGGTTCGATTCCTCTCAAGGGGACACGAATGAAATGGGTGGGCGCTTGAAGCAAGCCAATTGTTTGGCTTGTGTGAGGAATCGAACGCCGGAGCATGTGATTTTCCGCGTTCGGCGGAAAATCACGCGAGGCGGTGGCTAGGCCGAGCGGGCGGAAGCCCGCGAGAGCCAAAGCCGAATTCTCGAGGGGATAACCAACTAAAATACCCGCCAGCGGCGGGTATTTTAGTTGGTTGATGTCCTTGACAAGCTTTTGTGCCGGGGGTATAGAGAAAGTGGCTAGTGGAATAAAGTTTCTAGAAGCCTTGAAACTTTACATTAGTACCTTGACAATTAAAGTGGGCCCCATAAAGGCGCCCTCGGCACCCAACTAACCAAAAGGAGGGAGATCATGTCAGTCAGAAAAGATCGGATGAAAATTCTGTACTTGCTGGTCGCTGTTCTTCTAGGCAGCAGCTTGGTATTTGGACAGGAATCAAACAAAACAATGCCGCGGATCGTCTCAGTTGAGCCCGCCAGCGGCCAGGTCGGAGCTGAACTGACCGCATCTGGGGAGAACCTCAACCAGGATAATGTGGCTGAACTTCGCCTGACGGACGGCACCAACGACTTCAAGGTGCCGATTACCAATCAGACAGCTACGGCCATAAAGTTCAAGATTCCGAACGAGATCAAACCCGGCCGGTACGGCTTGGTAACCTTCAGCAAGAGGACCCCTCGATCTCTCGAAGTTGAGCAACCTGTGAAGATTACGGTTGAATAGCAAGGCCTGTGCTGCAGGGCACAGCCTTTTTTATTGGGAAAAATTTGTGGCAGCTGTGTTTGTTGACAATTTTTATAAAATCAGATACACTTTTAAGAGCTTTGTTGAAAAAAGGAGGTCTTATGCCAATCCTTACGCTTGAGGAAATGGTCAGTAAGCCAAGGGAAGCAGGAGTTTTTGCAGAGGATAAACGTAAGCCCGTAATCTGCGTGCTTGATCCAATCGAACTACACCGCCCCTCTCTTGAATATTGGCTGACGGAGATTTCAGAGAGGATAGATTTTTTTTGGCACAGCCAATTTTCCCGCGCTTCTATAGAAATGGGCGGCATAGACGGCAAAACCGGCCCCAGCTCGATAGCATTTAAAAGGCCATTTCTCATTATTTCCGAATTGGAAGTATTCCCCGACGAGGGCTATTACGGTTTGACGATACTGGGGAATATCCGGCGATCAACGTTGCTAAAAAACATTCCCTTGATAGTGATTTCCAGCGAGAAATGGATCAAAAAGATCAGGAAAGAATCAATGGAAGACCCGGAAAGATTAAGGGCAGACCACGGCTTTATCTGGAGCGATTTAAAAGTACGCTGGTCATTCACTTGGAATGGCCTGACAAATTACTCCAGCGATCAGTCAGAATTTTTTGACGCCGTTTCTCAGCTACTCGGTCTCAAATCCGGACCAAAAGCGGCCGCGTGAGCAAACGCGGCTTTTAAATTACTTGATTAAGTGTTATTAAGGTTATAAACGCCGTCACGTTTCGTGACAGGTCTATCTATAATGGATTTAGCAACTCCAATTGAAAAACTTGCTCATGTCGGACCAAAAAGCCTGTCTCGCCTGAAAAAGCTAGGCATTAAAACGGTAAAAGATTTATTATGGCACTTCCCGGCGCGATACGATGATTTCAGCGCCATTTTGCCTATCGCTCAAGTTGAAGCGGGAACGATTGTGAATATAAAAGGCAGAATCGTAGATATAAGCACCGCCTCGCTCTGGAGAAGAAGAAGGACCGTAACCAATGCCACGGTGGAAGACGAAAGCGGGATAATCCACGTTGCGTGGTTTAATCAGCCATATATTGAGAAATCTTTGCCCGAAGGAACCATGGTCAGTTTAGCGGGCAAGGCGGCAATGGAAAAAAGGGGGCTTTACCTTTCAAATCCTGCCTACGAGAAAATTTACAGCCGAGAGCTGACGCATACCGGCCGTCTCGTACCTGTATATCCTGAAACCGAAGGCATTACTTCCAAATATTTGCGATTTCTGATAAAACCGCTTCTTGCGGGCGTAGAAAATTTGCCCGATCCCCTGCCCGAGGAATTAATAAAGAAGTATAATCTTCCCAATTTAGGAAATGCTTTGCGCTCCATTCATTTTCCAAAAAGAAATAAAGAGGCGGAACTGGCCCGCCAAAGATTTGCCCTTGAAGAGTTGATACTTTTTCAATTGCGCGTTTTGCGTGACCACAGACAGCTTCAAACTCTGCGGGCCTCCATAATAAATTTTGACGAGAAGCTTATTGCCGCTTTTGTAGGCAGGTTGCCCTTCCAATTAACCAATGACCAGCGAATTGCCGCTTATGAAATCCTGCAAGACCTTAAGCGCAATTACCCCATGAACCGGCTATTGAATGGCGATGTCGGTTCCGGTAAGACGGTGGTGGCGCTGATTGCGGCTTATCAGACAGTTTCAGCCGGACATCAGGCCGTCTTTATGGCGCCAACCGAGATTTTGGCCGAGCAACATTTCCGCACCATCAAATTGCTGTTGGATATGCAGAAAACAAGCAGCATCATGGTTGGTTTATTAACCGGCAGCGGAGCACGCCAATTTCCTACTGACGAGACGATTCAGGAAAAAATCGGCAAAAAATTAATGCTTCAGAAAATTGCCAAGGGACAGATTAATATCATTGTGGGCACTCACGCCGTTATCCAAAAGAATGTTAAATTCAAGGATCTCGGGCTTGTTGTGATTGATGAACAGCACAGATTCGGGGTTGAGCAGAGAATGAAATTGGTTAAGGGGCAAACCCTGGTTCCTCATCTTCTATCAATGACAGCAACACCCATTCCCCGCACTTTGGCCTTAACAATTTTTGGAGACCTGGACATCTCTTTGCTCAAAGAAAAGCCCGAGGGGCGGCAGACCATAATCACTAAAGTAATAGCCGCCTCCGAAAGGGAAAAAGCCCACAAGTTTATTGAAGAGGAAATACAAAAAGGGCGGCAAATTTTTGTGATTTGCCCGAGGATTGAACTTCCCAGCTCCGAAAACGGCGGCAACGGCCAACTGTCAATGAAAAAACTACTTTGGGCGGAAGTAAGAGCCGTAGCCGAGGAATACAAGAAACTTGCCGAGAATATTTTCCCCCACCGCCACGTGGCCATGCTTCACGGCAAAATGAAAGCGGCCGATAAGAATAAAATTATGGAGGATTTTGAAAACGGGCATCACGATGTCTTGGTCTCCACTTCAGTAGTTGAGGTGGGCGTGGACATACCTAACGCCAGCATTATGATGATTGAGTCGGCGGAGAGATTCGGTTTGGCCCAGTTGCACCAATTCAGGGGGCGAGTCGGCCGTGGCGAGCACCAGTCCTATTGTTTGTTGTTTACTGATTCGGACACTGCTTTGGCCAATCGGCGATTACGCGCTCTTGAGAAAACCAATAATGGCTTTGAACTCGCTGAGATGGATTTAAAGATCCGCGGGCCGGGAGAATTTACCGGCATTAAGCAATCTGGCATTCCCGATTTTGCCATGGCATCGCTGGCCGATGTTGAACTAATAAAAAAAGCCCGCTTTGAGGCGAAGCTGTTGCTTAAAAAAGACCCGGCTTTGAAAAACTACCCCCTGCTCTTGACTCGATTAGCCCAGATGCAGAGGGTAGTTCATTTTGAGTAGCCGCGAGTTAATTACCCCGATTTTGAAAGTTAAAAACCGCCATTGCTGGCGGGGATATACCATTGTTTAGTGATTAAAGTATTCTCGTTTAAAGGCGTAATGGCACGCGCCCACAAGATTGCTGAAGAAATCAAGGCAAACTTCAGCGTTTTCTTTTTGATTGCTAAAATCGATTGCCGGATCCGGATTAATAAGAGACAGTAAGTTCCGTCTTATTTCCACCAGCCGGTTTTTATAGCCGCCATTTTTAACTGTTTTTTCAAAGACCAAGTAGTGCTCATGGCACAGGCGAGTTTCTAGGTCGCCATAACCGTAACTCGGCCACTTCTCGCCTCTTTTCCGCCAGCCATTCACAGTTTCTTTGAATTCAGGGGCAAACTCGGCCCCCAGCCAGACCATTAAATCCGCGGCTGACTTCATTTTTTCTTCCAGTTTTTTAACTTCCTTTCTCTGCAGAAAGCCAAGGAGGGCATCTACGACATTTTGACAGTACAGCATCAGCCCCAAGAGATCCATCTGTTTTCTGGTGGTCATTTCTTTCCCCCTTTTGGTTTTTTGCTTTTTCCCTCCAGAAGTTTTAAGATTCCCCGCGGAATCCCAATGATGGGTGGGAAGTAAGAATAATACAAACAATGGTCATGAAGGTCGCTAAATAATTTCATGCAATATCCCGCCGCCTTCCTCCTTTGCTCGGTGGCGAGCCGTAAATCCAAGATTCGGGGAAGCGTTTTCTTAGTTTGGAGCAACCTCTTTTTGTGGTTCTTAAGAAAATTTTGAGCAACAACAAACTGTTCGTAAGTCAATCTGCATTTCTTGCCCCTAAAACCATATGGCGGCAAATCAAATCCGTCTTTCTTCATTTGCTTTAGACTTCGCTCTGGATAACAACTCAAGAAACCAATGGCAGCGCCTACTCTTACCCAAAGGTCGGCGCCAGATTGATCTTCATCACAAAATTTTACCAGCACCTGGTTTATTGCGGTGCAGAATAAAGCCAAACTCAACATATCAGCTCCTACATTGCGTCCGCAGCCCATAAACCCCCCTGTTTATAAAAGAACCTTTTCAAATCTACCACAACCAAAAATCCCCGCAAGGCGGGGATTTTATCCCTTCCTAATTTTAGGAGTCACCACAAAAACGTCGCGGACCCCACCCTCTCCTTTCAGTTGAGGTTCCCATCCCGCTCCTTGAAACCTAGTGGTTTCAATTCTTCCCCTATCGGGGAACTACTGTTCCCCGACCCCTTCCCTAGATTTTGGAGTTACCCAAAACCCCATATATTTACCGAACATTAGCCGGGTTTGGGCGTCTAATGCCGGCAGGGCCCCCAAGATGATGGTGATTATCGGGAAGAGTATCCATTGCAGGAGCATCCAGACGTATTTGAATTTACCATATTTTGGCGGGCGCGGAGGCAAAATCATAATTGAAAAGATTGCCGTTGTTACCAAACCCACGGTAGCCAGGGTCATAATCGTGCGGGTTAAGCTGGGGAGGTTGAAAGATAAGACAGTTCGGTTGAATTCGTTGCCGCCAAAAACCACAGGTAGCCAGCCGAGTAAAAAGATGACAAGGGCGTTAGTCGCCCATGACCAAAAGCCCTCAAGCTGGGTGGAAAGGAGGAAGAATTTTTTGAATTTCGGCACCGCCTTGTTTTTGTGAAAGCCGAAAAGCAAGTAAGGGACACTTTCTACGCCCCAAGCCCAGCGCCTTTGCTGTTTGTAGACGTTTGCTATCGTTTTCCAGAATGTCGGTGCGACATTGGCGTCCATGGTTACCGGATAAAAGAGCGGTTCAACCCGATAGTTGCCGTCGTAGCGCAGGAGGCACTGCATGAAAATTCTTGAGTCCTCCGAAACCATATTCGTCTGCCAGAAATCAACATCAACAAGCGCCTGAAAGGGCATTGAGTGGCTGGAAAAAGTGGTGGCGGCCTCTACTCTTTCCTGCAATATCATATACCAGAAAGTTGACGAGAAAGCGATGATTCTTGCAAAAGACGGAGCCTCCCAGATATTGTTGGTATAAAAAGGCACCGGTTGGTACGAGGCGTGCAGCGGGTCGCGGGCCGTCAGATAAACATATGCCAATCGTCCAAAATATTCGGGGAATATGATAGTGTCAATGTCAAATGCCGACGCTATCATATGGCTATAGGGCACACCCATTTTGTCAACGATTTCTCTTTTTACGTGTTTTCCAGCCCAAGTGATATTTGCTCCTTTGCCGGCCAGCTCGCCTGTTATATACGACGGATGTTGGACTATAAGCAATTTGAAAAATTCGTTTTGAAACTTTGAATTAATTAAACGAGCAACTTCTTCATTGAACTCCCGGCCGGCACTTTCTTCTTGGGTTAGGATAACAATCATTTTGCTCTTCGGGTAATTAGCTCCGATGAGGCCGTTAAGGGCGGCGCTGATAACTTCTATTCTCTCCTTATAAGTCGGGAGAATGATCAGATGGAAAATTTCTTGCCATGACTTGACTGCAGGTAGGCTGTATTCGGCGGGAGATAGCCGTTCCAATCTTTCCAACCAATTAACTTTCATATTCTTGCGCACGTGCCCAAAAGCAACGCGGAAGTGCAGAGTCATATAGACCACTCTTGTCAGCCAGTAAATGTCAAAGACGATAATAAAAAGCGCAATTGCCACCGGTTGGGCAAAGGACAGAAAAAACACCAGTGCCAATGTGGCCCACGATAAAAATCCCGGCAGGATTTCAAAAAGTCGGTAAAGCCTCCTTTCGCTTTTTTTCGTCAGATCAGTATATTTGCCTACTCTTGTGTAATAGTGACTAGTATCCAAGTTATTGAAAAAGGGGCGCATGCCCCAGACATTTATTACGATACCGCGCTAGGCGCCTAAAGACAAGGCGAAACGATACAACCCTTCGGTCATATCCATAGTGCCGGATTTGGCGCTTGTCTCGGTTTGGGCAAGCGTAGCAAACGCGCGTTTCAACTCGTCTTGGTCAAATTTTTTGCACTGCTCGTACGTTTTTTTTACAACATAGGGATTTAAACCGGTTTTTTTGATTATATTGGCATAGGGCACGGCATTTTTTATGAGAGTTTTAATCCTCAAAAGATTTCGGAACTGAAAGATAATCATGGAGAAAATATAATAAGGGTCAGCTCCCGATTCCAGGTGATTGTAAAGCATAGTTAGGGCCCTGTACCGGTTTTTACCTGCTATGGCGTCAATGACTTCAAAAATATTTAAATTTACATTGGGCCCCACAAGCGACTCTATATCGGAAACGTTTATAGCTTCGTCTTTTGCGTGGCCGCTATTGTCCCCGGCCGATTTATAATTTACCAACTTGTCTATTTCTTGTTTTAATCTCCAAGCAGCCGTTGGATCTGAAAGTTTATCCCAGCTGGCGGGGTTTGCCGTATAAGAAATTAATTTTCTTAAAGCCGCCGGTTCAATTTTACCACCCGATGCCTCTATCTCTTTTTTCACCCAGTTTTCTAACTGCCCCCTCTCCAGCGGTTCAAAAAATTTAATAATATTCGGTTTTGCCGACAATAAGTTGAATAGTTTTTTGTCTTTTTTGGCCAGTTCTTTTTCTTCCGAATTCTCAGTAAAAACTAAAATCCTTTCCTTGTCGGCGTCCAATTTCCAATTTGTTATCAAACCGGCTATTTCTTCCCCAGCCGAAAAGGCGCTCTTCAATACGATTAATCTTTTTTCGCCAAAAAAGGATGCGGTTTTTATCAAGTCGTTTAATTTTCCCAATTGATGTTTTATGCCACTTTGAGCGTCGGGGCCGAAATCAAGAATCGAAAAACTCATACCAGTATTTTTCTTCTGGTATCCGGCTATGATTTTATCCAGATTTTGCTTAAGCCGGTAACTGTCCCGGCCGTAAAGGAAAATAATCATGGTAAATGAGCATCAATCTCCACCCAGATGGAGCCGGGCGCGAAATCGATTTCTTTCCCATCTTTATCGTAGAAAAACATCTTGGCATGATCATCTTTTTTTCCCCAGCTGCCGTTAATAACGATGCCGTCCTTATAAACTGTGGCGGAGCCAGAGCCAACCGTCTTAACCCGAATATAATCTTTGTTTATCGGCGACCAGGTTGTCTCCATAATGACGACGTTTTTTACTGCGACTTGCTCGCCGGTATTTTTATCCATCTCTGCCTTGCCGCTACGAGACCTGAAGTAGGAATTAGCCTCTTTATTATATTTCCACACCACCTCAAACCCCTTGTTAAAAACAGCTGGCGGTTCAACATAATTTTCTTGCCCTTCCGTAGCTTTACGCGAAGGAGGGTCGTGCGGGTAGCTTACTTTTGCCCCCTCAAGATTATAGCCAAGCTTTGTAGCAATTTCGGTTAATAGGTCAAAATTCGTGAAGGAATTGTGGGGCCTTGGAATCCCCGCTTTTCTAAAATAATAAGTCCCGTCATATTTAAGCCCATCAATATTATCAATAACCCCGCCGTTCAGTTCTTCTAGGACCTCTTGTTCGCCGCCAAAGTGAGCATAGATTGCATCTAGCCCCAGCGCCAACGGCACAAAATCAAGTCGCGAAGAGCGCACCGAACCTACCTCTTTGGGCCTGCCGCACTGAAACACGGCCATCATCCGGGTAAAGCCATTATCTACCACCGGCATCTCAAAAACCATGTCGGCTTCGCCAATCCCAGACAGCGGTCTTGCTTCAGCATCCGATGATATCATCACTGCAAACGGCCGTGCTCCGGCGTTCTCGCATTCCTCTCCTGAAATCGAGCTTATTTTCTTCTCCTTTTCCGTGCCGGATATGCCGTAGACATTAAATTCATTTTTATACCCGATTAAAAAAATTCCAACCCCGATGACAACTGCGATTACACCAATCCAGATGTATAATTTTTTCTTTGAAATTTTATTCATTTTTTGCCAGTTCTAAAACAGAATTCAAAGCGGAAGGTAACTCCGTAACGCCATCACTGCCGCTAAAATGACCCTTGCCGTGTTCAATAATAATTTTTGCGCCTATTCGCTCTTCCCAGGATTTTTGATTTTCCGGCATCACAAACGGATCGTTGTCAGAAAAAATTGCTATGGCCTTATTAACTGCTTCGCGGATTTTTTTATCATCTCTCGGTTCATTTACCCATGGCCTGGCGATTCTTTTTTCTTCGTCAGTTTCTAGATTCCGCAAATTATACCATCCGGCAACAAAAACTGCGCCACCAATTTTAACGCCGTCTGGCAGTGTCTGCAGGTATCTGATTATGGTTTGACAGCCAATACTGTGGCCAATGAAATAAGTATCTTCATCTGGTTCTCCGACCATTTCAGTAAGAAATGAAACCCATTCTTTAATTTTGGGCTCGCTTGGATTTGGCATTGACGGCACAAAAACCTCAAATCCTTTATTCTCCAATTCTTTTTTAACCCAAGGAAACCATCCCTCTTCAGGATGGCCATCCCAGCCATGAATTACAAAAACTCTTTTTATCATAGCCTTTGGTGAACCGGGCAGAAATGCGCTGACCGGCTGTTGATTTTGATTCTTTTAATAATCCCACCGTCGTGCTTCTGGCATTTCTCGCCGGTTAAATGATACGCCTTCTTTTTGTTTTGATAACTGCCCATTTTGCCTTCAAGCGTCCGGTAATCCTGCTCGCTGTCTCCCAATGCGCCGACAGCTTTTTTGAGAACAAAACGGATGTACTTATAAATTACCGCCAGTTCTTTATCGTTTAGTTTTTCCACGCGTTTTAGCGGATGTATGCCCGCGTACCAGAGGATCTCGTCCGAATAAATATTGCCGATGCCGGAAATTACGAACTGGTCCATTAATACCTTTTTTATCACTCCCCTCTTTTTGGTCATCAACTCCCTGAATTTTTTAAGGGTAAAATTTTTATCCAGCGGTTCCGGTCCGAGTTTTTTTATTTCCTTGATTTCACCGATTTTCACAGTGTCAACTAAAAGTACTTTGCCGAACCGCCTCAAGTCGGAAAGGCCGAGCATATAGCCATCGTCCAAATAGAGTATGAATCTGACGAATCTGTTTTGAGGGTCAGATTTTATGGGACCCTCCATGGTCGTCACAGGTTTATTGTTCTCTATTTCCCATTTCCCATATAGCAAATGACCGGAAATTTTCTGATGGATAAGCAAGGTTTTGTTTCCAGAAAGGTCGATCATAATGTATTTCGCCCTCCGACGAGCTCGCAAAATTTTCCGATGTCGGACGTCGGAAATAAAACCTTTCAAAGCATGGGTCTTAATCATTTTGGACCAATCCGTCCAGGCGTCCAAAATCTTCAGTCCAACGACTTTTTTGTTTAACCCACGAACTATAGTTTCTACTTCTGGTAATTCCGGCACGATTATAAATTTTCTTCTTGGTTTATGTGGTCTAGTGGTTCTATCTCCTGCCAATTATTACCGTATTTAACGTCAACAATCAGGGGAACATCTAACTGGTATACCGATTCCATTATTTTTTTAAGTTCGGAAGCAATTTGGGTGATTAGTTTTTCTTTGACCTCGCAGACCAGCTCGTCATGGACCTGAAGGAGCATCTTGGCCTCCCCTTCCTTGAGGTTGCGATGAATAAAATCATGGACTCTTGTCATCGCCATTTTCATCAGATCGGCGGCAGTGCCTTGGATAGGATGGTTTATCGCCATACGTTCCGCCTGTGCCTGAACCTGCGGTATCGTTGAGTAAATATCCAAAAGCTGACGGCGGCGGCCGAAGAGCGTTTCAACAAAACCATCGCGGTGGGCCTCTTCCTTGGTTTTTTCCATATATCTGGCCACACCCGAAAAATCATCCAGATATTTTGTTATGAATTCTCTTGCTCTCTGGCGGTCAACACCGGCTGCCCGGGCAAAGCCGAGAGGGCCCATCCCATAAATTATACCGAAATTCAGAACTTTTGCCTGCCGCCGCATTTCTTTGGTAACTTTTTCCGGCACGACCTCAAAAATCTCGGCGGCGGTCCGGGTGTGGACGTCTTCACCGTTGCGAAACGCCTCTATCATTTTTTCGTCTTGGGCAATATGGGCAACGATGCGTAGTTCAATCTGCGAATAATCAAGAGAGAGCAGGCAGTAGCCCCTTTCGGCTACAAATGCTTTGCGAAACTCCTGTCCCAATGCCGTTCTTATCGGGACATTCTGCAAGTTTGGGTCTTGAGAGGCAAGCCGACCGGTGGCAGTGCCGGTTTGGTTATATGTCGTATGAAGGCGGCCATCTGATTTATCAACCAGAAGCGGGAACGGTTCTATATATGTCGTCTTTAATTTCTGCAATTCCCGGTATTGCAGTATCAAATCAATTATCGGATGCTCGTCTCTTAATTTTTCCAGTTCCGGAGCGGCCGTAGACATTGCGCCCCCGCCTGTGCGGCGCACTCTCCCTTTGATCTGCAGTTTACTGAAAAGTATTTCTCCCAATTGCGAGGGTGAGTTTATATTGAAACTGGCGCCGGCAAGTTTGTAAATTTTGCCTTCAAGTTTAGCGAGCTCCTTGCTGGTTGATACAAGAAGTTTCTTTAAGGTCTCGGTTTTTATCTTAATGCCGTTAAGCTCCATCTCGGCCAGCACTTTAATCAGAGGCATTTCAATGTCTTCAAAGATTTTTATGAGGTTAGCCGATTTCATCTTTTCCCAAAGGTGCTCTTTTAATTTCCAAAGATAAGCCGGTTTTTTATCGGGGTCTTCGTTTGGGGTTTCCTTGAATTCCAAATAGTACATTTTGTCAAAATCATATTCCCTAAGGTCTGGATTCAGCAGATAAGCGGCGATTTTTGTGTCAAAAATTTTGTTTTTTGTATGCACGCCGCGGCCGACGAGGGATTTAAATAGGCCCTTAAGGTCGTGACCGATTAAAACCACGTCCGGACTGGCTATTATATTTTCTTGGATTTTCTTATCGCCGGCATCCGCTATGTAAATGTTGTTTTTGTCCGGATCAAAATCAAGCTCTCCTATATCGGGCGTTTCTTTTTCAAAAGCCATAGCACTTTGTTCGGGCAACCCGATTTCTTGCAATCTTTTCAGTAAACTATTGAACCCCAAATCCTTAAATAGCGTTTCAATTTTAGACTGGTCCATATTTTTTCTCCAGTCGGCCTTTCCAAGCGAAAAATCCGTATCCAAGTCAATTACGAGAGTTGAAAGCTGTTTGGAAAAATAGGCTTTTCCCTTGTTCTCAAGCAATCTCTCCGCCAGTTTGTCGCTTATTTTATTTTTTGCTTTTAGTTCAGGTTTCTGTCCCTCCAGGCATTCATATAATCCGTCCAAGCTACCGAACTTTTGGATTAAATCCGCCGCCGTCTTCTCCCCTATTCCGGGGACTCCGGGGATATTATCGGAGGGGTCACCCTTAAGGCCCCTGTAATCGTTTAATTGTCCCGGCTTGAGGCCGTACCTGGTCATGACGGCCCTTTCGTCGTATATGATGGTATCGTTCATCCCTTTTTTAGGGGTGAACACGACGACTTTTTCGCCTTCCACCAATTGGAGAGTATCTAAATCGCCTGTGGCGATAACAACCTGAACGTCTTTGTTTTTCTTCGTTTCGGTTGCAAGGGTACCGATCAGATCATCGGCCTCGTAACCCTGTTTTTCATAAACTGGCACGCCGAAGGCGTTGAGCACGTCTTTGACGAGCGGTATTTGATTGTACAATTCGTCGGGTGCGCGTTCGCGGTGGATTTTGTATTCGGCGAACTCTTTGTGCCTGAAAGTGGGAGCGGCCAAATCAAAAGCGGCAGCAATGTAATCGGGTTTCATTTCCTTGATCGTTTTCAAGAGTATTGAGGAAAAACCAAAAACGGCATTGGTGACAATGCCTCGCGGCGAAGTCAGCGGCGGCAGGGCGTGGAACGCCCGGTGCACTAGCGCGTTCCCGTCAATTAAGATTAGCTTTTTCATTTTTCGGTGATGGTAATTTTTCTGGTGTTGTTCCCCAGGTGGTCAATATGAATCTTTATGCGTTTTTGGGGTAAAATCGGCCGAACTCTCTCGGCCCATTCAATCAGGATTATATTTCCCGGGTCGGCGAAAATATCTTTTACGCCAAGCGAAGCCAAGTCATGCCAGTCCCTAAGGCGGAAGGCGTCAATATGGACTAATAGTTTCCAGTTTATAGTTTTCAGTTTATAGTGACGCATTAAGACAAAAGTCGGGCTGGTGATTCTTTGTCTTATTTTTAACGCTTTGGCGAATCCCTGGATGAAGGTTGTTTTTCCCGCTCCCAATTCACCCTCCAGGGCGAAGATGCGGGCATGTTTAAGCGGTTTGGAGTTTGCGGTTTTTTGGGCCAAATTGGCGGCTAATTTTTGGGTTTCTTTTGCGCCCCTCGTCTTAAAAATCATGTCCTTATCTTAACCTTCTCAAGGGCTTTTTTCAAATGATTTTTACCTTGTTGTGAGGGTTTGAAAATAAAAAAACCCGCCTGTCAGAGGTCGCCGAGAAGTGGCGACATAACAAAGCGGGGGTCTGCGCACGAGGTGCACAGGAAAGAACTAGGGATCCTGCCGGCTCTCCAACCAGCGGGCTGTGGCCTCGTCCAACTCCTGTGGAACGGGGTGAGGGTTGACTCGCGCCGGCTCTGCTGTGACTGGTCGCGAAAGTTCATCAGCAATCCGGTTGAGCCCGCGCTCGACTGGGGAAAGATCAAGCGGTGGCGGTGCCGGTGCGGCTGGCTGGCTCACGGCTATCGAAACCGCAGGCAGAACGGGCGGTGGCGCTGGTACCGACGGCACGGGAACCGTGGCCGCCACAACTGCGGTGCAAGGGGGCTTGCACGGGTTAGCGTGCCAGCCCAACAGGAAGCCACCGTAGAACAGCCAGAGGAGTGCTGCCGCTCCTCCGATGCGGAGCATCCAGAGGAGGAACCTGTACCAGTTATGGTTTATCAGGTTCTCGTTGCGGCTGACCTGCACACTAGTCAGCCTTTGCTGGTACTGGACGTTACCGCCGTGTGCTTGCGGGGGCGGCGGAGTTGCCGGAGCCCGCTGGAGCCGTGGAGCTGGAGCCGGCGGTGGATTCCCCGCTCCGGCGCAGTTCGAGCAGGTTAACTGCCCGGCCGGGACATTGGCCCCGCAAGTGGGGCAAGTCCAAGTGAGAGGAGGAATATGATTGGCGGCCATGTTAGTTCCCTCCTTCTGGCGCGCCGGGCGCCATTAGTACGAAGCCGATGAATCCGGGCTGGTTAGAAGCCTGAACTCTTGCTTCAAACTCTACCCGTTCGCCCGAGGCGCCTGCCCCGGATGACTTCCCGCCAACTTGGCCATCGGGCGGGAAAATTCTGATGGTCTGAAGAGGCCGGAGAACTACTTGTTCGCCGCAGATGACCATTGGCCCGCTTCCTACTGTCGGGTAGAAGGTGAACCGATCCGAAGCATTTTTGAGCCGCCATGAGCTGGCGGCTAGCTGATTCAGACAGGCCTGCTTTTCGGCGGTCTGTTGCTGAGTAGTAGCTTCTGCCTCGGCAGATCTCTGCCGGTCATCCTGCTCGCGGGCAAGAGCCTCGCAAGCCTGTCGGTTTGATTTCTTCCGGCAGTCCAGCGGCTTTTGCTCCCTCGATGAAGTCGGAGCGGAGTAATACTGTCTCCCGTCGGGGGTTGCAGCATACGCTGTCTGGTTGTTGCGCGAGACGGCCCGGGCGACTAGACCGCCGGTGATTGCACCAGCGATAGCACCGGTAGCGGCGCTGACTAGCATGCCGCGGCCGTTGCCGTAGTAGCCGTAGCCACCATACCCGCCGTAGCCGTAACCGTAGTTGTTGAGCATGTAGTCGACGGGGGCGTATCCCTGCCGGGCGTAGCGCTCGGCACAGGGGCCTGGGGTCAAGTCACAGGTAGTCGTGCCGAATCGTTGCGCGTTTGCTACCACCGCGAAGGTGGCGGCGAAAAACAACAGAGCGAAGAACACCTTACGTGTCATCGAAATCCTCCTAATTCCTTTCGAAAGGGGACGAGATGTCAAAGAACGAACCTCATCCTGATGTATTAATTATAGCAAAATCTTACAGCAAAGTCAACCCCCCGCTCAATCTTCGTTGAGTGTGGGGGTCAATAGCAAAAAAAACGGCCAAAAACATAAGTTTTTGGCTGATTGCTCCAAATTACTAATAACCACTAGAACAGAGAAGGCGACTATGGCCAAGGGGGCCAGGGTAGCGGAATGGAGAAAATTTTCGGTCGTTGCGATAGCACGGGGGGCCAATCCAGTTGTAGCAGGTGCCAATTCCCGGAGATTCTACTAAACAGGGCGTATGCTTCCCCTTCCCGTTTTTCCCATTCTTCCTTCCGTTTATCCACAAGGACATCGGTGTCCTCGGGGCTGACATTTCTAACACTTGATTCCCATTCTGTCAAGAGTATCAGATGCGTTAGGAATTGCTCTAAAAGCAATATTCTTGCCGGGTTTTTAAAATTCACTATGAATATCTTAAAAGTATCCTCTTCAACGAACCAGAGTAGTCCGCTCCCTCTTGGTTTTGCCGACGCATCCGTTAGCGGTTCTGTCCAGACGAGTCCGTTTACTTCCACGATATCAAGGAATTCCCTTGCTGTTACTGCCACGACATCAACTTTGGGAAGTTTTGTTTTGGTTTCTTGTTGAAGCAGCTCCAGAAAAATCATCAGGTGCCGGTAGGGCTTGTCCGGCTTTTTGGGTTCATACCCGTATATTACCGCCCCTTCAGTTTTTCTTACCCGGAAGATTTTATTCAAAGCGAAAGTGAATTTCGGCAAGGGATCTACTTGGAGGGTAACGACGGTCGGGTTAGGTTTGGCCGGATCGGTGATTATTATTTTTTCTTTTTCTTGAGCACCGTGAGAAGTAAAGGGAAGGCAAAACTGGGCCAGAAAACCGAGGAATAAAAACTTGACGGTAATTTTCATTTCTTCCCCCTTTTTTTGTTAAGGATACGTTTTCCGAAGTATAACGGGATTCTAGATATTTTTAAAGTGGCGGATTTTTGCCTTCTTATTTGGAATATCAAAGGTAACGGCAATGATATCTATCTGCCACTCAGTGTCCATATTGCCTAATTCGTGTTCCAGAAAAAGCATTGCCGTCCGTTTTATCTTTTGGGCTTTTTGGTAGTCAACTCTGACCTCGGGATTGAAATCTCCCGCAAACTCCTGCCTGTTTGCCTTTACCTCTACGAAAACAACCGTATCCCCTGTCTTGGCAATGATGTCTATCTCCCCCCACGGCTTGCGGTAGTTTTTAGCGATTATCTCATATCCCCTTTCTTCAAGGTATCTGGCCGCAATATTTTCAGCAAGAAACCCGATTTCTTTAGAATCCATTGTAGGGAGCGTAAAACCAAAAACGAAAAGTGTAAAGCCAGTTTTTCTCCACAGAAACTTGACAATGTTGAGTTGCTTCCGGTATCATTCTTTACAGTTCTTTCCCAAGCAAACGGGGGCGTTATGCCGATTCCACCGAGAATTAAACGACACGCCAAAATGAAATTGGGTAATTTAAACTACGGACTGTTGCAGAGAATAGTTCAGTTATATGATCGGGTGGTAGGAGGGTTTGGAAGCAGATATCTAAACCCGGTACACCTTGAATCAATTCACGAAACATTTAGAAAGGGGCGTGCGGTTGAGTGGCGATTTGGTTCTGAAATTACCGCCCATTCAAAACTCTGGATTGACTGTGTGAATTTTAACAAAGCCAACCCCGCAAAAACTCTTATTTATTTTTGGTTTGACCCCAATATTAACCCCGGCTTAGGAGAAGACCCGGAACTTGCCAAACAGCTTGAATACGCATTTGACCGGGCGATTAAAGAACTTCTAGGACAAGAGGGTGTTCTAATACCAAACACAAACGAACCGCCAGATTTTCAAAAAACAGCAGGATCTAAATAATAGACAATACCATCGCCGAGGAAACCCTTCGATAAACTCAGGGTGAACTCGGCTTTTGTATTTCGAGCTCAAGCGCAGCCCTCATTACTTTTTGCGTTTTGGTGGCTGGGCAGGTAACAAATCCACTGAAATTTATGAAGTTTTTCGCTGATAAATAAAATTGGGACGGAGTGAAGCCCCGAGCGAAGCGAGGGGCTGAACGTAAGGGGTACGATTTTTTTATCCAGAAAAACGATAAAATTTCAATAAGATTTGTCTGCCCAGAACACCGGGCAAAAAGTAGTGGGGGCTCGCGACTTATCCACTGGAACCGCTTGACTTTTGCCCCTCAAAATCCTATCTTTAACTTACGTTCTCGCAAGAGGATGTTTGTTTTTACGGGCTATTTTTAACTACTAAATACAGACCTATTAGAACTTGGCTCAAAACCTTTTTTTCCAGAAATTTCTTTAAAAACGACAAGGTCGGCCTTTTTGGTATTATGGCCCTTTCACTGCTCTTAATTATTTTCAAAGGTTCGTCCGAGGGGCAAAGGAGCATTTTTAGCAATATCCTTACCCAATATATTGAAGAAACTGCCGCCTCGGTGATACTCAGCCCCTCCAGTAATGAACTCGCCGATATTAACAGTATTGTTGCTCGCCCCGGTGCCAGCGAAGTTCCAAAACCGTCAACTTTAAGTACTATCCAAGACAATTCAATCGTTTCACGTGGAACAATCTTGGCCGACATTGTTAACGAACTTACAGACCGGGGAGCGCAAATATCAACTTATACCGTACAAGAGGGTGACACCCTCTCTTTTATTGCTTCTGACTACGGTGTCAGTGTAAATACGATAATTTGGGCTAATAACCTGAAAGACGCGGATAGCATAAGACCGGATATGGAATTAAAAATACCGCCAGTTACCGGCGTAGTTCACAAAGTCAAAAAGGGCGACACCGTTTCCGCATTAGCCAAAAAGTATGGAGTTGAAGCGGATAAAATCATTAGTTTTAACTTCTTGCCTCAAGAGGGCGATCTTCAAGAGGGCCAAGAATTGATAATACCCGGCGGTAAGCTGCAGACGCAGTCAGTACCAGCGCCAGTAAGCGCCGCCAAACAATTTGCTTATCTACCGAATTTAGGCGGTTTTTTCATGCTTCCCACGACGGGGTATGATTGGGGCAGAATCCACGGCAGAAACGGTGTGGATATTGCTAATTCTTGCGGGACCCCCATTTATGCCGCAGCAGATGGTTCTGTGACATCGGCAAAAACTTCCGGCTGGAATGGGGGATTTGGTAACTTTCTAAAAATACTTCATTCTAATGGAACAGAAACACTTTATGCCCACGCCAGTCGTCTTTTGGCTACCGTGGGCGAGTATGTAACCAAGGGACAGCAGATCGCGGTTATGGGCTCAACCGGCAATTCTACCGGTTGCCATCTCCACTTTGAAGTCCATGGGGCAAAAAATCCGCTGGCAAAGTACTAGATGTATTGTGGTTGTTTCATGGAAACAAATTGACGGTTTGCGATTCAAGGCCCGCCGAATAATGTCTTATAGCACCGTTGAAACTGTGTGATTTGCACGGTTCCGAGCAGTAAAATATTTCTTTCACTGCGAGGAAAATCCACGGTTTCAACGGAACGCAACAACCTCGCTGGGGTTGTTAGTGGTGATAGAAGACATTATTCGGGCGGGCTTGACTAGATAGCTGAGGCCAGCGGATCATTTTCCGGCTTAATCCTATAGGCAATGGCTTCTGCAATATGGTTTGCCCGGATTATCTCCTCATTATTGTCTAGATCGGCGATGGTGCGTGCTATTTTTAGGATTTTGTGATAACCGCGGACAGAAAGATTGTGCGAAGTAACCGCGTTTTTTATCAAATTTTCGGCCGCCACATCAACTTGGCAGTATTTTTTGATCTCCCTTGGCCCCATTTCGGCATTGACCTGCAAACTAGTGCCGGCAAATCTTTTTTGCTGGACTTGTCTTGCCTCCGCAACTATTTGCCCAATTTCCTCGCTTTTTGGTCCCTCGGCCTCACCGCTCATTTTCTCATATGTTTCGCGTGGAACATTTATCTGGATATCAATTCTGTCCAGCACCGGACCCGAGATTTTCCTTTGATATTTATAAATTGACTGAGCCGTGCAAATGCACGCCTTTGCCTCATCGCCGTAGTTCCCGCAAGGGCAAGGGTTCATAGCGCCAACCAGCATAAAGCGAGAGGGGAACTTGACCGAGCCGGAAGCTCTTGATACGACAATTTCCCCACTTTCCAGCGGCTGGCGCAGGGCCTCAATTACATTCCGCGGGAATTCCGGCAACTCATCCATAAATAGCACTCCGCGATGAGCGAGTGATATTTCGCCCGGTTTTGGCCATGTACCCCCGCCAGTTACTGCGACGGCGGAAGTGGTGTGGTGAGGATTGCGGAACGGCCTTTTTGAAATAATCGGCTGATTGTTAATTAGGCCGCAGATACTGTAGATTTTAGTGACTTCCAGAGCTTCTTCTTGGCTCATGCGAGGCAGGATTCCGGCTAGCGCTTTGGCAAGAAGCGTCTTGCCCGAACCGGGCGGGCCATAAAGCAGCAAGTTATGTCCGCCGCTAGCGGCAATCACTAGGGCGCGTTTAGCATTTTCCTGGCCTTTTATGTGGGAAATGTCAAAATCTTCCTCCTCGTTTTTTTCTTGGATTTCCTTTACGAATTGGTCATAGTCAATAGTTTTGGCCGCTTCTATTTGCGTTTTGCCTTGAAGATAGCCAGCCAACTCGCCGAGCGTTTTTACCCCGATAACTCTCATGTCTTTAACAATAGAGGCCTCACCCACATTGTCTTGGGGAATGACGATCTCTTTAAACCCCTTTCTTTTTGCCATGAGAGTAATCGGTAAAACGCCGCTGATTTTTCTCAAGGAACCATCCAAAGAAAGTTCCCCCAGGAAAACCTTGTCTTTGCCGTCAAATTTTAGTTGAGCTGTGGCCAGCAAGTAGCCGAGGGCTATAGGCAAATCATAAGCCGGCCCTTCTTTTTTAATATCGGCAGGGGCTAAATTCACAATTATTTTCCTGTTTTTCTGACTGGGTGCAATAAAACCGCTATTTCTGATAGCGGAAGCGATGCGGTCTTTAGATTCTTCAACTGTTTTGTCGGGCAAGCCGACTATACTGAAAAAATGAAGACCTGGAGTAGAATCTACCTCAACTTCAATAGGAAAAGCGTCAATGCCTATTATGGCGCCGGAAAAAACACGGACAGAGGGCATAATATTAAAAGCTGACACTACCTCCTAAGCAAGGGTTGCTTTTTTAGCGCAGTCAAAACAGAACTTTGCTACTGGGACAACTTTAAGACGTTTTTGGTCAATGGGTGAAAGGCACTTTTCGCAGGTTCCGTAAGTGCCTTCGTCAATTTTTCTAAGAGTATCGTTTATTTCATGCAGGCGCAACTCAAAGTTTTGTTCAACCGCCCTATCTTCCTCGTAATCGGTTATGCTATGCGCCTGTTCATCTAAAGTATCGCCCGGCTCGGACTTATGGAAATGAGCCTGATAATCGTCTTCAACGGAAGGATTCTTAGTTGCAATGCGATTAAGCTCGGCCTCAAGGGTCTTCTTTTCTTCCAGTAAATCTTCCTTTAATTTTTTCACTTCATCTGGAGTCATGTTTTGAATTGAACAGGGATTATATCATAGGCATACGAAAAGTTGCAATACCCCTATTGCTTGTAAGATTGGCAAAAGACGCAAAAAGGGCATTGATAAGGCCCAAAACAATGTTGCTTCAGGGCCCAATGCCCCCTCTGGCCCAAATGGGCCGAAAAAATTGCCAGTCATTCCTGCAATGGATATTAAAATGGCTAGCACGACAAGGAACTGATATCATTTTAAATCTTCTGCAGATGATGGCAAGAGGGAACAGTGGATAACCGAATGGTGTCGGCAATGATGTCGATGGTGTCAATGGTGTCGGCAATGGTGTCGGGACAGTCGCAAAAATGGTGTCGCACGATGCGACACCATTTTTGACATCATTCGTTCAGAAAACACTTACTTTATCTTGTCAATAATAGAGTACGTCTGTTCCCTGGAATTCGTGATAACAAGAAAGGTCTCACCATTGCTTGCCGTAACAATAGCGTAGTCCGTAGTTTTGTTAGGATCGGGAAAATTCCTATACCTTATTACTACGCCGTTATAGGTATTATCCAGGAAGGTGGTTGAGGCCGCTTTGGCCGGGTTAAGAAGGAAAATATCCTTTAGCCCTTGCGTTATCGTTCCTTCCCAATTGCCCATAGCCGTAAAAGCCGCGGTGGGATCATTTAACTCTATAAGCAGACCGTAGCCGTTAACATTGTCCGACTTGTACAAAACCGACAGGTAAAAATTATCTTTGGCTGCCGCAATCAGTTCGGTGGGTGCTTGGATGAGAAGACCGCCCAGGAATTCGCTAAGCGTGTACCCATTGCCGGTAGCGGGGTTTAAAATTTTATAGAGCGCCGGCTCCCTTGATGATATGAGCGATTCTTTGTTTATGGAGTTGTCAAATCTGGTTATAAAATTTGCGCCAAGCGAAATACTAGCCGAATTAACGATAGAGAAGCTGTTTTCAATTGAAACCGGCGTCGGTGTTGGGGTGGCGGTGTAAGTCGGTGTCGGGCTGATTGCTATCTCCGGTGCTGAAGGTCCGCGCAGGACGAAAAACCAAACCAGAAACGCTACAACAGCTAACCCTCCCGCGAGCAAAACCAATCTTTTCCAGTTTACCCTACCGCCCATTGGCACGCTAAGTCCTGCCGGTTTTGTCGCGGGACCAGCTGGCGGAATCGTAGGCATCGAAGGAAAGGATGGAAGCTTGGTGCTAGGAAGCGACCTCGATTTCTCAAGCTCTCCAAGTCTAACTTCTTGAGCCGGCCTTGGCGGCATTATGATTTTAGGACCAGGGGCTCCTACTGGAGGAGGCGTTACGTCCTTTTCCGACTGTTTTTCTACCTGAAAACCGGTGGGCGCCTGCCCCTTTTTAATAGCGGTTATGTCTTCCTGCATTGTCCTGATTGAGGATTTGAAAACGGGTGGCGCTCCCGGCATTTCTGTCTTTGGCGGAGCTTGGACTGGTTTTATGTCCGGATTGGGTTGAGGTCCTTGCATGGGCGATCTGAGGAAGGGAGTGGGTGCCGGACTTATTCCTTCTTTTATGGGTAGATTAGGGGGAATAGGCCTGCCTGTCGGCGAGGCAGATCCTCCTGACGACGGGGTTGACCCCGTCAAATCCCGCAAGGTGGGAACCCCAAGGGGGTTATTTGACGGGGTTGACTGTGAGCCTGCCGGCGGTATCTTAATCTGCGGGCTTATTGGGCTCGCCGAACTTGGAGCATCCGAGAGCTTTGTTGGATCTGCCATTTAAGATTGGGTCCTTGGTTTATTTTTTTAGTTTTTAGAAAGCACTATTTCTAAAACCCAAAATCTAAACCTAAAACCTCTATTTCATTGTCAAATTAATTCTACCATAGTCATCTATATTTTTCACACGGACATGGACAACTTGGCCGATTTTTAGAACGTCGGACAGACGACCAATGCGTTCCTTGGATATTTCGGAAACGTGGACCAGCCCTTCTTTGCCAGGTAAATACTCAACCATAGCGCCAAAATCGAGCAATCTGGAGACCTTGCCGTCAAATTCATCTCCCGGCTTGGCTTCGTAGGTGGAGTTTCTTATTAGAGCGATTGCTTTTTCCATATTTTCCGGCTTGTCAGAAGTTATGAACACCGAACCGTCATCCTCAATATCTATCTCCGCGCCGGTTTGTTCTATTATCTCATTGATGTTTTTTCCCTGAGGACCTATGAGTGCCCCGATTTTCTCCGGGTTTATCTTGATGATTTGTACTCTCGGGGCGTAGGGTGACAATTCTTTCCGGGGAGCAGGGATGGCCTTGGCCATAACTTCGAGAATTTCTAGCCGTGCCTTTTTAGCTTGTGTTAGGGCTTCTTTGAGGATTTTTTCGTTTATGCCCTCAACCTTTACGTCCATTTGTATTGCGGTCACCCCGTCTTTAGTACCGGCAACTTTCAAATCCATATCCCCGTGGTGGTCTTCGGGGCCTTGAATATCGGTCAGGATTTTATACTTGTCACCTTTCTCATCAAACATCAAGCCCATCGCGATTCCGGCAGCCGGCGCTTTCACCGGAACTCCGCCGTCCATCAGGGCAAGCGACGAACCGCAGACAGAAGCCATTGACGACGAGCCATTGGAAGAAAGGATTTCCGATACTAAGCGTATTGTATATGGGAAGTCATCTTTGCTCGGGATGAGCGGTTCCAAAGCCCTTTCGGCTAGCGCTCCGTGTCCTATTTCACGCCTGCCACCGCTGCCCATTCGCCCGGTTTCGCCGACGCAAAATGGCGGAAAAACATAATGGTGCATAAACCGTTTTTTGGTAAGCTCTATCTCCATCGTCTCAACCCACTGTTCCATGCCCGGGGCGGCCAGAGTTAAACTGGTAAGCGCTTGGGTAGTACCCCTGTTGAACAATCCCGTCCCATGCGAGTGGGGAAGAATGCCAATCTCCGCCGTAATTTCTCTTAGTTCGTCAATTTTCCTGCCATCGGGTCTTTTCTCCGATTCAAGAATATTTTTGTGGACTATGCGGTTTATTTCTTCTTCAAAAATAAGTTTGGCTTCGGCCAGTTTTTTATCAATGTCGGGGTGTGCCGCGAACTCCGTTTTTAAGAATTCGTCCAATTCACCCTCAATCCTATCAAGGCCCTCAATATATTCATGTTTGTGGGGGGTATATAGAACTTTCTCAAGTTTGGGAGAGACAAAATCTCTTACAATTTTGGCAATTGCTTCATCGCGGGCCGGTCCTCCGAGCTCTTTTTTACTTGGCGACAATTCTTTGGCTATCTTTTTCTGCAGTTTTATCAATCCCCGAAGCTCGTCCAACGCATATACGGAGGCCTTGACGATATCTTCTTCGGACACGATCTTGGCACCGGCCTCAATCATGTTGATTTTATTTTCCGTGCCGGCGACGACTATATCAAAATCGCTTTGCAACCTTTCTTCGTACGTGGGATTGATTATCAATTTGCCGTTGACGCGGCCAACTCTGGCGGCGGCTATCGGACCGTCAAAAGGAATGTTGGAAATCATAAGGGCTAACGATGCGCCGAAAAGCGCCGGGATGTCCGGGTCGTTGATGCCGTCAAAAGAAAGCACCATGGCCACTACTTGGATGTCATTGCGGATGTTTTGGTTAAAGCGCGGCCTTAGAGAACGGTCAATCAGGCGCGAGGTTAAAATGGCCTCATCCGAAGGTCTGGTTTCGCGCTTTATCCATTTAGAACCCTTTATTTTCCCGGCGGCGTAATATTTTTCCTCGTAATCAACCGAGAGGGGAAAGTAGCTGGTGCCCTCTTTCGGCTCTTTGGCCGCCGTGGCAGTAGCCAAAACAGTTGTCTCGCCGTATTGCACGCGGCAGGAACCATTTGCCTGGCCGGCAAGGCGGCCAATTTCAACGAAGAGCGGTTTTCCCGCAAATTCTGCAGAGTATGTCTTTATTGCCATTTTTCCGGACAATTAAATAGAAGAGGGGAGTAACTATCCGAAATTTCTAATTCCTAATTCCTAATTTCTAAACAAATCCCAAGTACCAAGTCCCAAACAGTTTTAGAAATTTGGACATTGGAATTTAGAATTTGTTTAGAATTTTGGATTTAGTATTTCGGATTTCCGGTGCGTAGCACCGGCCGTTCCTCTCCGCTGGCTATTTAGTTGTCAATTAATAAATTAAAAACTTTTTAGGGTCGTCTCCAAGGTCGGTGAAAACATCCACGGCTTCTTTAAGTTTGGCCGAAGTTGAGCGGCCGAAAGATACCACTTCCACCTTCAATCCTTTGGAGATGTGGAGATATTCAACCAAGGGAATAAAGTCGCCATCCCCGCTCATTATGATGGCGACATCAATTTTGTCGGCCAAAATAACAGCATCTATTGCCAAACCGACATCCCAATCAGCCTTTTTCATCCCGCCGGGAAAGATCTGCAAGTCCTTTTCCTTTATTTCAAACCCGCCCTTCTCAAGCGCCTCAACGAATGCTTTTTCTTCCCCGCTTTCTGTCCTGATGACGTAAATAAAAGCGCGTATCAGGCGTCTTTTGCCCACGGCGGATTCAAGCACCTTTTTGAAATTGACCTTGGCATGGTAAAGGTTCTTGGCGGAATGGTACATATTCTGGGCGTCAACAAAAACTCCCACCCTTTGGTGCTGGGAGGTTATTTCCGGGTTTTTTTGTCTTTTCTTTTCCAACATAGCCGTTATCTCTTGAGATCCAGTTCCTTGATGATCTTTGCGTATCTGGACGGGGCCTCTTTTTTCAGATAATCCAAGAGCCGTTTGCGCTTGGCCACCATCTTCAAAAGACCGGTACGAGAACTGTTGTCCTTTGAATGCTTCTTAAGATGCTTAGCCAGGGCCTCAATTTCTTCTGTAAATAAAGCAATCTGGACCTCCGATGAGCCGGTGTCGCCCTCATGCGTGGCGTGTTTGGTCACAACCTTCTGTTTTTGTTTGGGGTTTAACATCGAACTTATAATAGCATAAACCGTACCCCCTTGCAATTTTTATCGGCCGTGCTAGGATAAGGACGACGGCGATACGATTCACCGCCGGTAGCACCCGCCGACCATAACCAGTCGGCCGGCCAAACAGTCCGCGGGACTTTGTGTCTCCGGGGCTCGCTCTTTGTACCGCTGGCACATGAGGGATAAATGCCAGTGCCGTACGACCATTCTGTGACCTGCAGACCCTCGTAGTACCTCTCAGGACCGAATCCTTTCTCCCTCACCGGATTCGGTCTTTTATTTTTGCCAAAGATTTGCCAAGCGGCTCAGTCATGTCGCAAAATATAGCCCCTGTGGTAAAATAAAGGCGATGACCGTAAAAGACCTCAAATCACAATTTCTGGAATATATGGAAATAGAAAAGAACCGTTCGCCGAAAACGATTGAGAATTATAACCATTACCTGACCCGCTTTATCAGTTTCGCCAAAGTTGAAAATCCGAGAGACATTACGGAGGAAACCATCCGCAAATACCGCCTCACACTTAATAGGACGACGGACGAGCGGGGGAAACCCCTGAAGAAGGTTACTCAAAATTACCACGTCATTGCCCTGCGGTCATTTCTAAAATATCTTGCCAAGCGCGACATCAGAGTCGTCCCTGCCGAGAAGATTGAGCTGGGCAAGCAGGAAGAGCGGGAAGTTGTTTTTTTGGAATCATCGGAACTGGAAAGGTTTTTGCGCGCACCGCAAGGGGAGACCTTAAGCAACCTCCGTGACCGGGCGATCTTGGAGACGCTTTTTTCAACCGGCCTGCGCGTGTCGGAACTGTGCTCGCTGGATCAGGACGATATTGACTTGAAGAGGGGAGAGTTTTCGGTTAGGGGGAAGGGGAGCAAATTGCGTATGGTTTTTTTGTCCGAACAGTCAAAGACGGCAATCTCAAGCTATTTAGACAAGCGGCAGGACGCTGACGAAGCGCTGTTTATCCGCGTGCCCCGCAATGAGCGTTTTGAAAAATATGAGGAATTGCGCCTTACGCCGCGCAGCGTTCAGAGGATTGTAAAAAAGTATGCCATTGCCGCCGGTATCGTCGGTAAAAAAGTCAGCCCTCATAGTTTGCGCCACTCCTTTGCCACAGATTTATTGCGAAACGGCGCGGACATCCGCTCGGTGCAGGCCTTGCTCGGCCACTCCTCCATCACCACGACCCAGATTTATACCCACGTAACCGATAAACAACTCCGGGAAATTCATCAAAAGTTTCACGGCAAAACAAAAACCGCTCAATAGGGCGGTTCTGAAAAAGAACTATTTACTAACCCATGCTACTTTGGCTTACCACCTGCTTGTCCCGGGTCGCGGGAGATAGGAGCTGTAGCTGAGGGAGGGCTGGAAGACGATATGGTTCCGGAAGTCCCGGCAGAAGTGGCAGGAACCGTTGCGTAGCCAAGATTGGGATTGTAGGTAGGAGTTATAACGCTGCTGCCCGGTGGGGTCGACCTAAATACAGTCACTGCACTCATCGGGTTCCAATAACAATCGCCGTAAAAACCGCAGTAATTCCTAAAGGGGAGATAAGCCATCATACCGAAGTAGGGATCCCATAGCCAATCGCTGTATCTCCAAGACGTTAACATTCGCCCACCATAGATTGACCTTGCCGCGGATAAGCTTGCCATGGCCAGGTATCCTGCCCGCCGACGGCTCCATAGGGAAAGATCATCCTCTATCTTTACATTGAATTTTCCTACAGTGAGAGCGCCGTTAAAGTTAACTTGTTTTCCTTTCCCCGCAAAAATAGTTTTGCCCCCGAATTCTACTTTTGCTTTACCTTTGTAAACTTGAAATCTGGTCAAGTCGGCATCCAGTCGATATAGACCGTTTTTCAGTAAATACGCAGTCATATTCTTGCATCTAAGAACGACGACATTATTTTTGGTATTCTCAACGTATTCCACAATGATTGAGCCGCTCCGGAGTTCCAGCTCGGTGTTCAGTAGTTTGCTTGAAACGACTCGCAAATCACTATTTTCGCCCATACGCAGAAACAGCCCCGGACCAAACAGCATTTCGACCCGTCCTTGTCCGGTTTGGATTTGGTCACTGTCCTTAAATAGAGGGAAAACCCCGAACTTTGGTTCCAATAGCTGATTATTTACCAAAACCTTGCCTTCAGTGTAATGAATTAAACCGCCCTTTGCCGGAATGACCTGTTGGGCAAATCCCACACTGCTGACCGCAAAGAAGAAAAGGGTAATGATGTTGCTGGCAGTCCGTTTCATATTTCCTCCCGTTTTTAAAGACCGCCCTCAAATATTAGCCCCGCAAGAAGAAGGGGTCAAGCCATCAGGGACGGCTGGCGAAGTCATTTTTTATCGTTCCCACAAAATAAAACAGCCGTAACGGCCGTTTTAATTTGTGGAGATGTGGGCATTGAAGCCAACTGCTTGGCTTCAATCGGAATTTTAGCGAGGCCTCCGTGCCGAGCGGCTTAAAATCAGAATGATTTTAAGAAAAATTCAGGGAAGAACTTATCGCCCGAAGGGCGATTGTTCAACTCCGCAGCTTTGCTGCAATAATAAAACAAAAAGCGTCCTTTAATGGGACGCCTTTTGTTTTATTACCACAGTGGAGATGTGGGGAGTTGAACCCCAGTCTGGAAAATGATTTAAAATTGCACTACAAGTTTAGCCGGGTTGATTAGACTTCAGTTAAAAACCCGACAAAATAACCAAAGACCTATTTTGTATTTTTCGTGCTCTATCGCTAAAACATTGAAAAGGTGATAGGGCCTTATCCTGCTGATGACGCCCTGGTCCGGTTAGCAGAAATCACCGGGAGGACGCGCCTTAAGCGTAAGCTAGGGCGTAATTGCTGTTGTAATTGGCAATTATGATTTTGGGTAAATGATTTAAGTGGTGATTATCCATCCACTACTTGCGCAGATTTTAAAAGAAATTCCATCGAAGCCGGTCATCCCCGTTGTTTTAATGTTCTTTCTATTTTTCTTTGGGTTTCGCGCTCAATGATTTTCTCGCGTTTATCGCCTTTCTTTTTTCCTTGCCCGATGCCCACTTCAAGCTTTATCAAACCATTCTTATTATACAACTTAATTGGCACCAATGTCAATCCCTTCTCCTGCGATTTCCCGGTTAGATAATTGAGCTCTTTCTTTTTCAAAAGCAATTTCCGGCTCCTTTGCTGGTCATAATTGGGCGGGACATTGCCGGCTTGGTAAGGCGAGACCGTTGCACCCAAAAGCCACGCTTCACTGTTCATAATTTTAACATACGCGCCCTTTATTGAGCACCTGCCGGCCCTGATTGATTTAACCTCGTGTCCGGTCAAAACCAGACCCGCTTCCAGCGTCTCCAAAATGTGATAATCAAAATGAGCTTTTGGGTTTGTGGCGTACGTTTGCACCTCTAGATTATAGCACTTATCAACAATTTTTTATTGTAATAATTCCCAGTAACTTTATTATAAAATTGGAGAGTGGGTAATCGGATGCATTGAGAGGAGTTTGCCGAACATCATCGGCGGCGAATCAAAAAAATTCTTTTGTAAAAAGTTGGGAAGTAGTAACCGTACAAATTCTGGTCTAAAAAATCTAAAACAGAAATACGACAAATTAAAATGCTGGGGCATTCTGACTTCAATTGATCTGTACGAATGCAAGCCGGAATCCATAAGGCAACCCAAAAAGATTAAAGAGTTTATCTTTAAGCTTTGCTCCGCAATAAAAATGAAAAGGTACGGTGCACCGATGATAAAGAAGTTTGGCGAGGGTGATTTGCTCGGCTATTCCGCCCTTCAGTTCATAGAAACGTCCTCCATAACCCTGCATTTTGATGAAACAAAAGACAGGGCTTTTATAGAAATTTTCAGCTGTAAATACTTTGAACCGGAAAGAGCGCGGCAATTTTGCCAGAAATTTTTGGGGTCAAAAAAATCAAAACTGCGTTATTATTTGAGACATTAAAAACAGCCCCACTAAGGCGGGACTGTTTTTTAGTTACTAAAATTTTACTTTCGCTCTTCCAGTACCGTCTTTACCCTCATCGTTTTGTCTTTTCTCATTACCGTCATTTCCAGTTCATCGCCGACCTTTGCCGTCTGTATTATATCCGCGAGTTCGTTTTTTTCGGTTAGCTTGTCGCCGTTTATTTCAAGCACAATGTCATTTTCCTTTATGCCTGCCTTGTCGGCGGGGGAATCAGCAACAACGGCTTCCGTTCCGGGGATATGGTCCTTTATGACCAGCGCGCCGAAATCCACGGGCAGAGCATATTTTTCTTTCAACTCTTTATTCAACATCACATATCTCAAGCCGATAAACGGCCTGACGATGCGACCAAATTTGATTATATCTTCAAGGTCCGCTTTGGCCCAGTTAATAGGCAAGGAAAATCCGATATTTTGCGCGCCAAAGATTATAGCGGTATTAATACCGATAACTTCGCCGTCAAGATTAATCAGTGGTCCGCCGGAATTTCCCTGATTGATGGCTACGTCCGTCTGAATGACGTTTCGCAGGTTTTCTACCTGCCCGCCTTGTCCCATTGATGCCGAGATTTTGCGGCCGAGGCCGGAAATTATTCCCTTGGATACCGTGTTGGTGAAAAGACCGAGCGCGTTGCCGATGGCAACAACCGTTTGCCCCAGTTCTATTTTGTTGGAATTGCCAAGCTGTACGGCCGGCAGGCCCCGGGCATCAATTTTCAGGACCGCAACATCGTTCATGGGGTCGCGGGAAATAACTTTTCCCGCGTATTCTTTTTCGTCGCTGGTAACGACAGTATATTCAGCTTCGGTATCAAAAACTACATGCTTGTTGGTTAAAACCAAACCGTCGGGATGAACGATAAAACCGGAGCCGCCTCCGACTTTTACTTTTTCTCCCTTGGATTTTCCCAAATGCTTGTCAGGGAGCATTTCGCCAGGTCCCGCCTGCCGGTCGGGCAGGTCTTCCGGTAGGGGCATGCCGAATCCGAACGGCCCAAAAAACGGGGGGAAGGGCATCTGCCTGATTTTGGGCATAAACTTGGAAATGGCAATGCTAACCACCGCCGGGCCGACCTTTTTTACTGCTTCTATTGTTTGTTTTTCAATGTCTATCATGCTAAAAAGTATAACATGACCAAGAAAATAAATTCAAATTTGCAAAAAAGAAAATCCCTTGAGAGGGATTTGGCGGTTACTTAGTCTTCTTTTTGGTCTTGATATGTGCTGGCTGCTTATGCTTAAATTTTGCAATATCTTTTTCGAGCGATTGGATATAGTTTTTCCTTGGACGAGATCGCTCTTTCTCTATGCGTAATGCTATACCAAGTGTTTTAGCTACCTCATTGTCGCTGAGACCTAGCGTCTTTGCAACCTTTTCTGGTGAAGGAAATCCAGCCCTTATCAATATTCTTTTTCTTTTTGACATATTGCCTCCCCGATTGATTTTAAAAGGTCTATTTTGGTTAGGCCCAATATATCATAATAGTATAGCAAAATGCAAGAAACCAGTCTTAATTTATGAAAAAGCTCTCGCGAAAATTTTTTGATAGGCCAACATTGAGAATTGCCAAAGAACTGCTTGGCAAGATTTTGGTTAGGAAAATTAGACGGAAAGTCGTCAGGGTAATAATTACCGAAACCGAGGCCTATTGCGGTCCGAGAGACCTTGCTAATCACGCTTCGCGCGGGCGGACAAAACGCACCGAAGTAATGTTCGGTCCGGCCGGCCACGCATATGTTTACCTGATATATGGGATGTATCATTGCCTGAATATCGTTACAGAAAAAGAGAATTATCCAGCGGCAGTTTTGATACGCGGAGCCGTATTGAAAAAAGATAAATCTGGCGCCAAGCTAGGTGGCCCTGGAAAACTTTGCCGATTTTTAAAGATAGACAAGGCCCTCAATGGAGAAGATGTGATTGAAAGTAAGAGATTGTGGGTGGAGGAAGGAGTAAAATTAAAGCCGCGCCAGATTGGCAGGTTAAAACGAATCGGCGTTGATTACGCCGGTCCATACAAACACAAACTCTGGAGGTTTTTCGTTAAATCGTGAAACGAGACTTGACTTTTAAGCCAAGGCCAGTTAACTTATCTCCAGTTTTTTAAAATTGAAGACAGGGGACCGCTTATGCGCAATGAAGTAAAAGTCGGCAAGTTAAATAACGGTTTAAAATTTTATTCCCAATATGATTGGTCTGGCGGCACGCATCTAGCCGGGATAGGTGTTAAAGTTGGCTCACTGCACACCCCACCAGGTTGCGTTGGGCTCCCGCATCTAGTTGAGCATCTGCTTGCCAGAGAGTCGCTTAAGTACGCGCCGCTTCAAGCAGAAATGATTTTTGAAAAGCACTTAGGCGATCCCGACGAGGATATAAATATAAGAATTGACAGAGCAAGCACTTTTTATGGCTTTGGCGATCTGCTTAAAAAAGAAGGCATGCTGGCGTGTTTTGATGTAATGGCCAATTTTTTGCGCGACAAGATCGTAACCGCCGAAGGCATAGATGTTGAAAAAGCCGCGGTCCATAATGAATATTACTTGCGTGGCGTTGATTCAATGTGGAGTTTAATTGATGACTTAATGCACGGACTGATATATGAACGCAATCCGGCAAGACTCAGGATTGATTGCGAGGTTGATGACCTAAAGGGAATTAAAAGGAGTCAAATTGCCAGTTTTATTAGGAAACACTATGTCCCAGAAAATATGTTTCTGATTATGCTCGGTCCCAGATTTGAAGAGGTCAGAGAATTTGCCAAGCAATACTTTGATGATTTGAAAAATAAACCAAGGCCAGTGCTGGATTATGACCATTCTGATAATTTGCCCGTACTCGCATCGATTAGGTCAAATGAGGTTGAAAGAGCGAGTATCGGTCAGTTTCACTTTGCGCTTGGTTTCCCCACAGAGAGTTATATGAGCAAAGACGCTGAAGCACTCGATGTTTTAGCTAGGATCCTGGCCTTCAGGTTGAGACAGCGGCTCAGAGAAGGGAATCGTATATTTGACCAGGGCGTCTACCGGGCCAATGTATACACTTCAAGATCGTTTTTGCATGGTTTGATATATGCAATCTTTGCTACGGTCAGCGGGGAATTTGCCCAAAAAGGCGAGGGGATAGTTCTAGAACAGATTCAAAAACTTAAAGAAGAACTGGTGGGCGATGAGGAACTCGATGCTATGGTTAGCTATATTGACAATTCGTATCAGGATGCATTTAAAAAGATTGCCCTAACCTTGTCGGAAATGATCATTGAAGCAGTATGCAATGGCGACGATGAGGACGGCAAAGAATTGGTTCATCTCCATTCTTTCAGGCAGAGATTACATAAAGTGACGCGCCGAAAATTGCGCGCCGTCGCTAATAAATACTTTACCCCGAATTATGCTCGCGTCCTGATAAGACCCGTCTAAGCCCAACCCGCAATTGCGGGTTTTTATTTGCTTGGAGGGTCTATGGACTTTTTTGATGAGATGCCCTATGGTGTCGATATTAGGACTTTGAAAATTAGGGGGGCAAAATGGCGTTTGCTTCAGAGTTCTTTGCTTCAGAATTTCCGATTATGCATCAGGAAAAAGTAGGGGCCATCATTGAGCGTTTGAAGATTGGGCAATCTTCCCCGCAGCCGGCAGGGAGAAAGAGCAACACTACCGTTTTCGCGTTTACGTATGATAACGGGGTGGTTTTAGCCGGCGATCGGAGAATGACAGATGGCTATTATGAGATTGCTTCTGACAACACTATTAAAGTTAAACAATTGTCCAAATTCTCGGCTATAGCTTGCGCTGGCTCCTGCAATATTATCAGATACTTAGAAGACAACATGGAAGCCGTTTGCGCTATTTTCAAGGAACGGTATCAAAGGGAATTGTCGCCGGATGGACAAGCCAACCACCTTCGAAATTTAATGGAGGGGTGGTGGTATTTCTACGTTTTTTACTGGTATTGGTCTATAGGTGTGCCCGTACTGGCTACCTATGATTTGGAAATGGGGCAACCGCGCATATTTTCTTTTGCCGAAGATGGTTTCTATTTTGAACCGTCGTTTCTTGCCGGAACCGGTTGCGGATTTGAAACGGTCAGGGGACTGATAGTTGATCGTTGGCGGGAAGACCTTGATGCTGACTTGGCGATAACTCTTGCCGTCAGAGCAATGATCCACTCAGGAGTCGCAAGCCATGGCGTTAGTGATGCCCGAATCGTACCGCCGAAAGTCGCTCTTATTGATAAGGAAGGATTTAGATGGGTACCTGAGCGACTAATTATAAAGAAGAGGGACGACTTATTAAAAGAAATAAGGGGGATACGATGCCTGTTGTGCTAAGACTTGAACCGTCTCCGGAAGCAAAAAAAGAAGCCATTAATTCCTTGCTTTCAGACAGAACAGGGCTGATCATCAGAGGCAAGAATTGTGTAGTAGTTGCTATCAAGTCGCCGGTTATAGTTAATGTTCTTAAACATCCTGGTGAAGGCCTTGAGCATTCTAGCCAAAGTACAAAATTGTTCATTTGGGGGCTTGGCGGTTCTGTTGCCGCGAGAAGAGGTTTTGGAATAGAGTTTGGCCGATTTGAGAACGAATTGAGAAACAGATTTTCCCATAGAGACCTGAATTTTGTAATGCTTAACGATTTCATCAGTGGTTACCTCCGAAAGGACCTTTATAGCCGCAAGTCCGATGAGCCCTTGGCGCTGGAATTCATTTTGGCTGAGATTACCTTGAGTAGTATGACCTTTTCCATCATCAATTTTGACGGGGATTCAAGATTTTTCAAGGAAAGCAGCTTTACTGTTATCGGATGCACTGGCGACAAGGAAAAAAAGGAATTGACAGAATCTCTCAATAGCTTGAATTTGGGCAATCTTTCGGCAAAAGAAATTAGTGAATTAGTTCAGCCACTGCTGGAGAAATTCAAGGGCGACTTCTTTTTGATATCTTTTTCCTTGAAGAGCAGGAAGGCCCCAAAACAAAAAAATAAACCGCGAGCAAGACGCCAATAGCGTCTTTTTTATTTCGGATAAATTGCATTATTTATCTCCGCGCGTTAATATGAGCGCGAATCCAGTTCTTTAAAAAAGGAGGTTTCGCATGAAAGCCAGACCGAATAGTACATCAAAACCCGCTAATTTAAAGCAGGTATTAAATTGGACTCCGACCGATTGGCAATATCAGAAATTCTTGGACCGGGGGATCGTTTTTATACAAGGCGTGACCGATGGAGCAATGTCATCTGAATTTAGTTACGAAATGATGCATCTCACGAAAATCGAACCGCCCATGGAAGGCGGTACCAAAAAGCCGATTTGGATAATCCTGGATTCGTGTGGCGGCAGTGTTGTTGCGGGCCTAGCCATATATGACACGATAAAAGCCACGGTGGCTTCCGGTGCCGAAGTGAATATTATTGGCAAAGGCATAGTAGCGTCTATGGCCTCTGTCATTATTCAGGCCGGGTCAAAAAGACTTGCCTTGCCGCATACCCAATTCCTTGTGCATGAAATTAGCCAGTCGATTTTCGAGGAGGAAGAAAAAGTCAGCGAGGGCGAAGAGCGGATTCAGGAAGTCAAGAGAATCAACCGTATCATCATGAATATTATTGCCGAAAGAGCGGGCATAGATGTTGATGAACTCATTAAACTTTCAAAGAAAAAAGATTGTTGGTTTGATGCTTTAGGCGCGCGCAAGTTAGGCACAAATGGCCTGATTGACGAAATCATTACCACTTTTCCTTTTTAAGTAACTCGTTTAAACAACTCGCGATTAAGCGAGTTTTTGTTTTAGATTTAGGGCGTTTTATGCTAGGATTTAAGGAATGATAAGAGACGTCATCGGCGAAATAGTTAAGGGAGCAATAGACGAAATTTGGGGGACGAAAATAACGCCTTTGGATGTTTTAATTGAAGTTGAAAAACCCCAGAGCGAATTCGGCGATTACGCAGTAAATGTGGCTTTCGCGTTGAGCAAGTTGTTGCACTTTGGCCCCAATGAAATTGCCGGTTCGCTCGTCCGGAAACTAAACGAGAAAAGGACGCCGGAAATTGCAAAGGTTGAAGCTGCCGGTGGGTACATAAATTTTTTCCTGAGTTCGGAATATCTGCAAAAGGAGCTATCAAAAATCGCAGAGGACAAAAATTTTGGCCTGAATGAGACCTTGAAAGGAAAAACGGTGATGATTGAATACACAGACCCGAATCCTTTTAAACTTTTCCATATCGGGCATCTAATGAGCAACACGATAGGGGAGTCAATCGCGCGGCTATACGAAGCTTCCGGCGCGAAGGTCATCAGAGCTAATTATCAAGGGGACGTCGGGCTTCATGTCGCCAAGGCGATCTGGGAAATGAAAAAAGAAAAGATTCTTCCTCGTGATGTCGTGATGGAAACTCTAGCGCGAGTATATGCTATTGGATCTAAATCATATGAAGATGCGGAAGAAGAATCTGCGGTCAAAAAAGAAATAGCAGAGATCAATGAGAAGATCTATGAAAAAAGTGATTCAGAAATAAACAATTTATATAATTCGGGTAGAAAAGTTTCTTTGGATAATTTTGAAGTGATGTATAAAAAACTCGGCACGAAGTTTGATGTCTATTTCTTTGAAAGCGAAATGGGCGAGGAGGGCAAAGAAACAGTTTTGGGCAATCCGAAGATTTTTAAGAAGAGTGAAGGCGCGATTGTTTTCAAAGGCGAGGACTATGGACTACACACGAGGGTTTTTATCAATTCCAAAGGTTTACCGACATATGAGGCCAAGGAACTTGGGCTGAATAAGAAAAAATTTGAGCTTTATCCGTTGGATCTTTCCATTATTATTACTGGTAATGAAATTGACGAGTATTTCAGAGTTTTATTAAAGGTAATGGAGCTTATTATGCCCGAGGTCGCCGAGAAAACCGTCCACATTTCTCACGGAATGCTACGGCTGCCAAGCGGCAAGATGTCTTCTAGAACCGGGGATGTGATTACTGCAGAGTGGCTCATAAGTGAAATAAAATCCAGGTTGAAAGAAAAGGAAAACAAAGATAAGGGACTGACCGGCGAAGAAAAAGAAAACAATTCCGAGCAAATTGCCATCGGCGCAATGAAATATTCTATACTCCGCCAGGCCCTGGGGCACGATATTATCTTTGATTTTGATAAGTCCTTATCTTTGGAAGGGGACTCGGGGCCTTACGCGCAATATGCTTATGCGCGGTTAAAGAGCATTCTTTCCAAAGCAGAAAATTATGATGCGAGGTCAGCGGATATGGCGGTGCTTAAGGAAAAATCCGAGCTGGAACTGATCAAGCAACTACTTGAATTACCCGAAGTGATTAAGTACAGCGGGGAAAAGCTCGCTCCACATCATTTAGTCAAATATATCCACGAGCTGGCAAGCGCGATGAATCATTTCTACGAATCCATCAGAATACTAACCGACGAAGATGTGCCGCGACGACAGGCGCGATTGGTTCTTGTTGAAACTGCGGCGGCGATTCTCAAAACCGGCCTCGGTCTTTTAGGGGTTAAGGTGCTGGAGAAAATTTGAATTTAGCCCCTTTTTTGCTATGCTTTAACTTATATGGCGGAAGGTTTTGATTTTCCCAAAATAGAGGAAAAGATACTCAAGTTTTGGAAGGATAGGAAAATTTTTGAAAGAACTTTGGAAAACCGCGCAAATGCGAAGCGTTTTGTTTTCTTTGACGGCCCGCCTTTTGCCACGGGCCTGCCTCACTATGGTCATATTCTTGGCGGTACAGTAAAGGATCTTGTTCCTCGTTTTTTCACAATGGCGGGCTTTCGCGTTGACAGACGCTGGGGCTGGGACTGCCACGGCTTGCCGATCGAAAATATTATAGAAAGCAATATTGGAATTTCCGGTCGCAAGGAAATAGAAAAATACGGTATAGACAAATTCAACAAGAAGGCCAAAGAACAGGTGTTGAAATACGTTGACGAATGGGAAAAAATAGTTGACCAGACCGGCCGATTCATTGATTTTAAGAATTCCTACAAGACTATGGATGCCTCGTATATGGAATCTGTCTGGTGGGCATTCGCTGAGATTTATAAGAAAGATCTTGTTTATAAGGACTCGCGCATTTCACTTTATTGTCCAAGATGCGAAACTCCGCTGTCGAATTTTGAGATTGCCATGGATAATTCCTATAAGGACGTAGAGGACGAGACCGTTTATGTGAAATTTAAAATAAAAGCCGGGCAGAAATTGGGTGATTTAGAAATTGACGATTCAACGTATATTCTTGCCTGGACAACCACGCCCTGGACATTGCCGGGCAATACCTCTTTAGCAGTAGGAGAGAAAATACACTACGTCATCGTTAAAAAGGGCAACGAATACCACATCGCGGCCAAAGAAATATCGTTCCAGTTGGAACCCGACGCCCAGACGATCAGCGAATTTGAGGGCAAGGCCCTTTTGGGCTTGGAATATGAACCGCTATTTGATATCAAATACCTCAACGAGGGTAATACCCCTAATTATAAGAGCGCCTTTAAAATTGTAGGAGCCGACTTTGTTTCCACTGAAGAGGGGACCGGGATAGTCCATATAGCGCCGGCTTTTGGTGAAGAAGATTTTATATTGGCAAAGAAAGAAAAGTTGCCGTCGTTTCAAACCGTCAATGATTCCGGAATATTTTTTGACTGGGTTGAGGATTATGGTGGCATATTTGTGTTTGACGCTAATCCTTTAATAATCGAGAATCTCAAATCGCGCGGCCTGCTTTATAAAAAACAAACAATAATCCACAGCTACCCGGTTTGTTACCGATGCGAAACAAAACTTTTGTACAAGCAACAACCAGCCTGGTTTGTGGCGGTCAGTAAGATTAAGAAGAAGATGATTTCCGCCAATAAGAAAATAGACTGGCATCCGGCGCACTTGAAAGACGGTAGATTTGGTAAGGGGTTGGAAACCGCACCCGATTGGAATGTTTCACGAAGCCGGTTTTTCGGTACACCTTTGCCGATATGGCAGTGCGAAAAATGCCAGGAGCATCAAGTTATTGGTTCTCTTGAGGGTTTGGAACGATACCGCTACCGCGGCAAAAATACGTATTTTCTGCTCCGTCACGGCACGAGAGCGCAAAGTCACGATGAAAATGGCGAGCAGCTCACTGCTTCCCAGCTTGCCCTTGATAAATACGACTTGACTCCGGAGGGGGTTAAGCAGATTGAAGAAGTCGCGGAAAGGATCAAAGAAATCGGCGGGCTGGATTTAATTTTCGCCTCCCCGTTTTTGAGGACCAGACATACGGCGGAAATTGTGGCTAAGAAATTGGGCCTGGATGTCAAAATAGACGACAGATTAAAAGAAATAGACGAAGGCCTTGCTTGCGAAGGCAAACCCCGCCCTGCTTGTTTGCCCGTGGACGGAAAGCCTACTTTTGATTACAAATTCGGCGGCGGAGAAAGCTGGAGCGATGTAAGGGCTAGGATGTTTTCAGTCATCAAGGAGATAGACGAAAAGTACGAGGGCAAAAGAATCCTGCTGGTAAGCCATGGCGACCCGCTGTGGTTATTATACAGTTTGACGAAAAATCTTTCGGAAGAAGAAACCATTGTCAGAAGAACCGCCCTTTACATAGATAAAGGCGAGTTAAGACAGACCGATTTTAAAAATTATCCGTATGACGAAAAGGGCGAAGTGGATTTGCACAGGCCTTATATAGATGGAATATATCTCAGATGCGACAAGTGCAGCGGGAAGATGACGAGATTGAACGACGTTTTTGATTGTTGGTTTGAATCTGGTTCTATGCCCTATGGGCAATCCCATTTCCCGTTTGAGAATAAGAAGCAATTTGAAGACAACTTTCCGGCAGATTTCGTTTCCGAATATACCGCCCAAACGCGCGGTTGGTTTTATACCATGCATGTTATCTCAACTGCCATTTTCGGCAAACCGCCCTTCAGACATGTGGTAACCACCGGTAATATTTTAGCCGAGAACGGAGAGAAAATGTCCAAATCAAAAAACAACTATCCAGACCCGCAGTTACTTTTGGACAAATATGGAGCCGATAGCCTGCGCTATTATCTTATGACTTCACCGGTTATGACGGCGGATAACGTCAATTTTTCAGAAAAAGGAGTGGATGAGGTATATAAAAATTTCGTTCTCATATTAATAAACGTCCTGCGTTTTTGGGAGATCTATGAAAAGAAGTATCTCCCCAAAGGAACAGAAACACTGCGCAACAAATTGGACAAACTGGATATAAAGAAAATTGAAAAGATTGACGAATGGATATTATCTCGCCTTGAAACCACGAAAAAATATGTAACCGAGAACTTTGAAAAGTATGAGATTATGAATGCCTGCCGTGCCATTCAGCCATTTATTGACGACCTGTCTCTTTGGTATGTCAGGCGAAATCGTGAGCGCATAAAACGTGGTGATAAGTCTGGAGAGGCAGCGTTCTTTACCCTGTCGTATGTTTTGGTTGAGTTAAGTAAACTGATCGCACCGGTCACACCGTTTATCGCTGACCACGTATATAAGACGATTAACAACCGAAAAGAATCGGTTCATCTGGAAGATTGGCCCAAGCCCAAGAAGAAGTTTATAAATCCGGCGCTGGAGAGCCAAATGAGAGAACTGCGTGACTTTGTAACTTTGGGGCTTGCCCAAAGAAAAGTGAGCAATATCAAAGTTCGCCAGCCCTTGGCCGGTGTTACTTTGAAAAAGTCGGAAAAGTTTGAACCGGAACTGGAGAAATTAATTTTAGCCGAGCTTAATGTAAAGAGTGTTGATTATAATCCGGCCCAGGAAGAAGAATTGGCTCTTGATAAAAGAATAACGCTTGAATTGTTGAAAGAAAGCTATGCTAGAGAAGTTATGCGCCAGATACAGGACATGCGGAAAGAAGCGAAATACAAACTGGACGAAAAAATCTATGCCGCTTGGGCTTCAGATAACAAAGATGTTGCAGGCGCAATGGACGCTTTTGGAAAAGAAATCGCCGAAAATACTCTCCTTGTGGAATTCAGCCGTGGCCATCAGCCGAAAGAGGTTTTTGATGTTGAGAAAGAATTTGAACTTGGCCCACAAGTGAATATTTGGTTGGGGGTTAGGAATAAAAACTAGAGCCATTTCTTCAATAATGCGGACTCAAGCGATAATTCTCAAAAAAATACCGGTTCGCGAATATGACGAGCTGGTCGTTTGTTATACGAAAGATTCGGGCAAGCAGGTTTATCAGGCCAAGAGCATACTGCGCCCGTCTTCCAAGCAGGCAGGCCATCTGGATATTTTGAATCTGGTGGACTTTTCTCTTGTTCAAAAAAACTCCCACCCCATTATTACCAGCTCCTACTGTCTGGATACGTTCCGCGATCTGAAATCATCTTTGCCGGCGCTGGCCGCTGCTTATTTTTTACTTGAATGTTTTGACAAGCTTGTTTTTGAGGGCGAGCCCGACCCGAAACTCTGGGATTTTTTGCACTCTCATTTGTGCGACTACAACCGGCTGGCCCAGAAGGGGAGAGCTAACTGGCCAATAGTTATAAAATTAACAAGAGAAGACCTCCTGAAGGTAATGGGTTATGATCCTGCCTTGCCGATCGAGCAGTTAGCCAACGCCCATTTCAAGTCGTTACAATTTGCCAGGAGAGTGGTAAAATAGAAGATAGTTTGGATTTTAAGATAGAACCAATTCAAAATCCCAATTTAGGACCGCGGGTTTCGCCGGCGCCGTTTTTTAGCCGCCGGAGGATAAAATTGCTTGGCCTTGGCATCACCATCCTTTTAGTCATTATCCTCGTTTTTTTCTTTATGGGGCGCGGTTCGTTCAGCGAGAGCCGCGTTGAACTGAAAATTGAGGGACCCCAAGAAATATCTGCTGGTGCATCGGTTTCGTATAAAATTACCTATGCTAATAACAACAAGATTTCGCTTTCCGATGTTAAGCTGAGCTTTTTCTATCCCCTGGATGCGATCGTGACGAGAGACAATAATGTTCTGAACATAACTAACGAGAATTTTGATATTGGCGAGCTCAAGAGCGGAGAATCGGGAGAAAGAACCCTGACCGCATTTGTCGTCGGCGATAAGGGGAATATAAAGACGGCTAGGTCTACTCTAACTTTCAAGCCAAGCAATCTTAGCTCTGTTTTTAAGAAAGAGGCCTCATTGGCAACCACCATAACAACGCTTGCCGTGCCGATTACGCTGGTTGCTCCGCCAACGGTGATTAATGGCCAGAACATCAGTTACCTCATAGATTACCGCAATCAGTCCGGTGAGGATTTGCAAGATTTGCGCTTCCAAGTCCGTTATCCCGAAGGATTTAAATCAAGCCAATATTCTCCTCAGCCAACAAGCCGGAGTCAGGGTCAGGATGTTTGGGTAATTCCCGTCCTAAAACAAGGCGAGGGAGCCAGGATTACCATTCAAGGCGCTCTTAGCGGCAATGAAAGAGAGACTAAGACGGTTTCGGTGATTTTGCAGAAAAAAATAGCGACGGCGACCGGCGATAATTATGTTGATTTTGAAAAGACCGAGGCCTCTTCGGTTATCGCAACTCCTCTTTTGTCCGTTGGGCTGATCGTGAACGATTCGGCCGATTACATCGCCCACGCGGGAGACCTTCTCCGCTACAAGACAAACTTGAAAAACAATAGCGATTCTGATATCACCGGCCTAAGTTTTTCCGTCCATCTGGACGGCAGTATGTTTGATTTTGCTTCCGTAAGGTCAGATGGGTTTTTTGACAGCAGAGTCGGCACTATTTATTGGAACAGTTCAACGGTTTCGGCCTTAAATAATCTGGGGGCTAACCAGTCCGCCACGATTGAGTTTGAAGCGCGCCTGAAAAGCAGTTTTTCAGGCGGTTTGGGCGCCCGTGAATCGTTTGTAAAGGCAACTGCTCATCTGGAAACGCCAAATGTCCCGGCGAATCTTGATATGGATAAGCTGACAGCCGACAGCGAATTGGTGACCCGCATTTCCTCTTCCCCGACGTTTGTCCAGAAAGTCCTTTTGAATGATCCTGTTTTCGGCTCAAGCGGGCCGTTCCCGCCTAAAGTAAATTCCAAAACAACTTTTACTATCCGCTGGAATTTGGTTAATCCGTCCAACGATCTGTCGTCTGCAAAAGTTACGGCCACGCTGATGCCGGGGGTGGTCTGGGAAGAAAGGGCAAGAGTCAGCGGCAGCCAGCCCCAGCCGGTGTATAACGCTGGGCAGGGGACCGTTACTTGGGATTTAGGAACCCTGCCGGCCGGCATAGGCATTTCCTTCCCGCAATATGAAGCCGATTTTCAGATCTCAGTTACTCCTTCCGTTAATCAGGTTGGCGAAACAGTCCCTCTTTTAAAGAATGTGAGCTTTGAGGGCACGGATACCTTTACTAAAGAAAGAATCTTGCGTACGATACCCGATGTTACTACATCCAATATCAGCGATTCCAGCGCGAACGGAAATGTGCAACAGTAAACAAATAGAAAATAGAGAGTAGAAGAAAATTATGAAAGACGGGGATAATTTAATGGAAAAAATTACCTCCCTTTGCAAAAGGCGTGGTTTTATTTTTCCCGGCTCGGAAATATACGGTGGGCTGGCGGGGTTTTACGATTATGGCCCGTTAGGCGTGGAGATGAAGAACAATTTGAAATCATTGTGGTGGAAATGGATGACCAAAGAACATGAAAATATAGTCGGGATAGATGGTGCTATTATCACCGCTCCGAAAGTTTGGGAAGCCAGCGGCCACGTGAAAAGTTTTGTCGATCCGCTGGTTGAATGCAAAAAGTGCCACCACCGTTTCAAAGCGGATGACATCGCGGGCGATAAATGTCCGGATTGCGGCGGTCCACTGACTGAACCACGATTTTTCAATACACTTGTTTCAACAGAGCTGGGAATTATTGAAGGCGAAAAGACAAAAACTTATCTTCGTGGCGAAGCCTGCCAAACAATTTATTTGAATTACAAAAACGTTCTCGATTCAACGCGGGTAAAAATTCCTTTTGGTATCTGCCAGATTGGTAAAGCTTTTCGCAATGAAGTGACGCCAGGAAATTTTCTATTTAGACTGAGGGAATTAGAACAGTGGGATTTACAATGGTTTTGTCATCCCTCCGAAATGGAGAAATGGTTTAAGTTTTGGAAAGAAGAGAGAATGAATTGGTATAAAAGTCTATTTACTCATCCGGAGAATCTGGGATTTTATCAGCATGTCAAATTGGCTCACTACGCCAAAAAGGCTTTTGATATTTATTATGAAGCTTCGCCCATCGGCAAAGAAATGGAGGGCATCCATTGGCGGGGGGACTGGGACTTATCTAGACACTCCGAGTTCTCGGGTCAAGATTTGAGCTATACCGATCCGGAAACAAATGAAAAATTCATTCCGAATATTGTTGAAGCATCAGGCGGAGTTGATCGCACATTCTTATTCTTAATGCTTGATGCTTATGTTGAGGAAGAAGAGCGGGTGGTTTTAAAACTGAATCGGAAAATTGCGCCTTATAAAGTTGCAGTGTTTCCATTGCTTGCCAACAAACCTGAATTAGTTGAAGCGGCCCGCAAAATTTATGATGATTTGACCCCGCGTTTTATGGCCGCCTGGGATGACCGCGGAAATATCGGCAAGCGTTATTACTCGCAAGACGAAATCGGTACGCCTTATTGTGTAACTTTTGACTTTGATTCCCTTGAAGATAAAAAAGTTACCGTCCGCGACCGTGACACAATGAAACAGGATAGAGTAGCGATAGGGGAACTTGCGTCCTATCTGGAGGAGAAATTAGGAAAATAAAATGAAACACGAAAAACAATTTGATCTGTTTACCTATCCCAACGGTCTGCGTTTGGTTACCGTGCCGATGGAAAATACCAGATCAGTAATGGTGCTGGTTCTCGTTACCACCGGTTCACGCTACGAGACGCCGAAAAACAACGGCATTTCTCATTTTTTAGAGCACCTTATGTTCAAAGGTACTGCCAAACGGCCGGGAACTCTTGATATATCCCACGAACTGGATTCAATAGGCGCGGAATACAACGCTTTTACCTCCAAAGAATGTACCGGCTATCACGCTAAGTGTGCTTCGGATAAAGTTGATATCGCTCTTGATGTGATTTCCGATATTTTTCAAAATTCAAAATTTGACGAAAAGGAGATGGATAAAGAGAAAGGGCCCATAAAAGAGGAGATCAATATGTATTTTGATAATCCGAGCAGCTATGTCGCGCTATTATTTGATGAACTACTTTATGGAGACCAACCTCTCGGCTGGAACGTTGCCGGGAAAAAAGAAATCATCGACGCGATAAAAAGAGACGACATCGTTAAATATTTTTCCACGCACTATTTTGCGAAAAGCACGGTTGTCTGTATAGCGGGGGATATAGGTACGGAAACAGCAAAAGAAAAAGTTAAGAAATATTTTAACAATATAAGGGAATCGGGGATAATCAAACCGGTTTCGGCAATTGACGACCAAACGGAGCCGCGACTGAAGATATTCAATAAGAAGACCGATCAAACAAATATAAACCTCGGCTTTAGAGCTTACGGCGTGCTAGACCCGAAGCTTGAAGCTCTCGGTGCCCTATCTTTCATTCTGGGCGGCGGAATGAGCTCGCGTCTTTTCGTGGAGGTCAGGGAGAAAAGAGGCTTGGCTTATCGCATAGGCACGGGCGCCGGCTCATACGATGAGACTGGAGATTTCGGCACGTATGCCGGACTGAATAACAGAAACTTGATTCCCGCTTTGAAAATAATACTTCAAGAGCACAAAAGACTTACCGAAGAGCTGGTTTCAGAGAAGGAACTTACCCGGATAAAAGATTACGCCAAGGGCCGTTTTGCGATAGGCCTTGAGACGTCGGATGCCTACGCTTATTTTTACGGTCAGCAGGAGCTTTTGGAAAATAGAATTTTGACGCCGGAGGAAAAACTTGAAAAAATGATGGCGGTCACGAGGGAGGATATACACGATGTCGCAATGGAGATTATAAAACCGGAAAAGTTAAACCTCGCTATCGTCGGTCCGTTCAAAGAGGATAACCGCGAGATTAAAGATATTTTAAATTCGTGGTAGGATTAAATTAATGGCAGAGCCCCAAACTTTAAATATCAGTACCTCAACTATATTCAAGGTTATTTTCATAATCCTCTGTTTTATTTTCCTTTATCTCATCAAAGACGTTCTCATAATTCTGTTTATGGCGATTATCATCGCCTCGGCCGTCGGTCCGTTCGCGAATTGGCTTGAGCGAAGAAAAATTCCGCGATTGCTCGGGGTACTGGTGTTATATTTGGCCCTTTTCGGCCTGTTGATTTTCCTGCTCTCTTTGGTGGTGCCTTTTATATCTCTTGAAATAGGCCAATTAACGCAGGCCCTGCCTAAATTTATATCTAATCTCTCTGGGGCGCTGGAAAAGGCACAGCAGACGACTACCACGCACTATTTTGATTTTTTCAGCGAGATACAAAATCTTCTGGACAGCTTTTCGCAGTTTTTGCAGATGTCTTCCGGTTCGGCTTTGAATCTCATAATAAATATTTTTGGCGGCATTTTGTCCTTTGTTTCGGTAATCATCATATCTTTCTACCTGTCGGTAATGAAACAGGGGCCCGCGGGTTTTTTCAGGTCGGTTTTGCCGGCGAAATACGAGGATTACGTCATCAGTTTATGGAAGAGAGCGGAGCATAAAGTGGGACGGTGGCTCCAGGGCCAGCTTTTACTTGCCTTGTCAGTGGGACTCTTTGTTTTTATCGGTCTCTCGCTACTAAACGTCAAATACGCCTTACTGCTCGGTATTGTGGCGATGGCTTTAGAAATCGTGCCTATGGTAGGCCCGGTTGTTTCGGCCATTCCCGGAGTTATTCTAGCTTTTGCGCAATCGCCAACTTTGGGATTATGGGTTTTGGTTTTTTACGTTGCCGTCCAGCAAATTGAAGCTCATATTTTTACTCCGCTCATACTTGGCAAAACGCTCGGACTCAACCCCGTTACGGTTATCGTTGCTTTGCTTATAGGAGGCACGCTGGCCGGTCTCCTCGGTATCTTGCTTTCAGTGCCTGTGGCAGTGGTTATTGTTGAGATTTTGGATGATTTGGCAAGGCAAAAGGAGAGTCGGAGAACGGCAGGGGCTTCTTAAACTAGATTTTCGTTAAATTTTAATGTAATCTAAAAACAGTCCATTTGATAAACTCAGGACTGTTTTTTTAGATTATTTTATGGCAAACAAGTTTTATATTACAACTGCAATTCCTTATCCAAATGGTAAGCCCCACGTTGGTTTTGGTTTGGAAATCCTACAGGCAGATGTTCTGGCGCGCTATCATCGCTTGCTTGGCGAAGATGTTTGGTTTTTAACCGGAACAGACGAACACGGGCTTAAGGTATTTAGAAGCGCGCAAGAGGAGGGGATTGGCTTTCAAGAATATGTAGATCGCAATTCTGCAGAGTTTGCCAAATTAAAACCGGTTCTTAATATCTCCTATGACGATTTCATTAGAACCACCGACCGTAAACGCCATTGGCCCGGCGCGCAGCAGCTTTGGCGCACAGATTCGGGCGATATTTATTCAAAAGAGTACGAAGGTCTTTATTGCGTGGGCTGCGAAGCATTTATAAATAAAAAGGATTTGGTTGACGGCGAGTGCCCAGAGCATCACAGCAAGCCCGAAATCGTTAAAGAAAAAAATTATTTTTTCAAACTAACTAAATATAAGAAAAAA
>CAIUCV010000006.1 GCA_903897805.1 Candidatus Yanofskyibacteriota bacterium
ACCAAAAGTATTTAGCCTTGGACCGTAGTAGGCCCGGATTCGCCACGGATAGTCTGCTCCATGGGTACTCAGGAAATAACACAATAGTTCAGAAGCTTTCGCATACGGGGCTATCACCCGCTTTGGCCGGCCTTTCCAGGACCATTCTGCTAGCTACTGAATTTGTAACTCTCTTCTTATAACACGACTCAAGACCTTAAAGGCGGTCCTAAGTTATGTCTAAGAAAGTATTATCCCTACAACCCCCTTTTTGGTTTTACAAAGTAAAATTCAAAAGGGTTTAGGCTGTGCCCCTTTCGCTCGCCGCTACTCAGGGTATGTTTGCGCCTTGCGGCACATTTGTTTTATTTTCCTCTGGGTACTGAGATGTTTCACTTCCCCAGGTATGCTCCCCGCCGAGGCGGGGTAATCAGATATTACTCTGACTGGGTTGCCCCATTCGGACATCTCCGGATCAAAGCCCGCTAGACGGCTCCCCGAAGCTTATCGCAGTCACGCCGCGTCCTTCATCGCCTTTTGATGTCAAGGCATCCTCCATACGCCCTTAATGATTCCTTACAAGATTAAGTCTTCAATTCGCTAAATTACGAATTGAACCCTGAGCAATCCGTCAGGATTGCCGAAGGGCTACTTTAATCTAAATCACACGTATTCCAAACCGCATGAATGGAATACGATTTTTATTTTATTTACCCGCTATTACTTATTCTGTTTTCAAGTTGCCGCCCTTTCGGCCTGCGTAAACTTAGCTTCCGTCCCGCCTACCCAAGAATTCACTGGTAGGTATGGCGGGACGATAGCCAATTTCTTATTTCCCCGTCTTTTAGTTATGAAAAACCGCGTTTTACGCGGCTGGTTTTCAAGCGTAAATTAAGGACTTCGGGTTCAGCCGCTTTTTATTGAGAATTTTAGTGAAGTGACCATAGTTTTACTTACCAAACCCTATGATAGCAAAACCAAAAAGCAAAGTCAAATCTTTTGGCAGTTGACAAAATGTGGATAAAAAAGCCTCAAATTTCCACCCAAAAACGCCCCTCGGGGCGTTTTTGGGTTTAGCTTGATTTATTAAAACTACTCTCTTATATGCTGGCGCATCTTACTGATAAAGTCCTCGGCATGCGCTTTGCCGCCAAGCCCGAATGACAAGCCCAAAGCTATCGCACCGGCCGCGACTATGCCGATTACAACGATGCGGATTATTTCATCAGCTACTCTCAATTGATTCAACGCCACCAACAACGAGAAAATCAGAACTGCCCATTTGGTAAGCGACCCCAGGAAATTTGCCGAGGCCAGCTCTGCCGCCTTTACCGAACCACGCACTAGTCCCTCCAAAAATCTTGCCACCAAAGCACCAATTAACAGAACGAGCGCTGCCACAATGACATTCGGCAGATAAAACACTACTGTTCTTAGAAATTCGGTGACTTGAGTCAAGCCAAGGATATCGGTTGCAGCCATTAAGAATACGATGATGAAGAACCATTTCACTAATTCATAGAAGAAAAACGGGCTATTCAGTTTATATCCGCTTCTCTCCCAAATTTTCTTGACACCAATGGCTTCCAGGCCGCGATCCAGCTTGACGATTTTGATAATATGCCAAGCCAGTTTTCCGAGCAAAACGGCTACCAGCCAGCCAATTAAAAAGACCACAAGTGCGGCAACGAGCTGCGGTACAAAACCGGCTACTTTGCCCCAAAGGGTCAACAATGATGTCCTTACGACATCTGACGCTACTACTGTTTCTAACATACGAACACCTCCTTCCCTTACTCAAACTTAAATCCTACAAGTAAATTCTAGCATTTTGAGGGAAATATAGATAAATTAGTTATCCACTGCCGCTCGCCCCGGCCCGCCCAAATTTTTGGAAGCATTGACTGGAACTATAAAAACTTGCTATACATAATCTAGCTCATTCTACAAAAGGAGAGCCAGATGAATGCTGAAGATATTAAGCAAGAACGTGGGCACATGGTAGTACCAATGAATCTTCAAGGAACAAAAATGATTGGCTCGTGCATTTGCGATACCGAAGAAGAAGCAATCATGAGAGGCAATGAACTTCTCATAAAAGGTAACGGCCTATTGGGCAACACTGTAGAGTCTGTTCTTATAACTCCTTGTATCAAACTAAGCCGCAAATAAGCAAAAAGCGTCTTCGTATTTTCTAAACCCAGCATACTGGGCTTTTTTGTTTCCAAAAATTTGAGCGGGCAAGATTGGTTAGGAGCGAAAGCGAACTCCTATCTAAGAAATTTTCAGAGAGGACTTTGGTAACAAATAAGCGAGCGAGTAGTGGGAGACCGAGACCGCAGCCTGCCCCGAAGGGGCAAGCGGAGCGTGGCGAGGAAAGCTCGGAGGGACCCGCGTTACGAGCGAGCTTATTTGTCAAAGTCCGAACCGAATTTCGTGATAGGGGTTCGCGCTACTTTTTAAACAACTCCTGCGCCTGCCTTATCTCTTTTTTAGCGCTTTCGGCCCCTTCCCAGCCGATAATTACAACTTCTTTTTCCTCCGGCTTTTTATAAATCTGAAAGAAATGGGCAATTTCTTCAAGAATTTTCCCATCCTCGGCCGTGATGTTTTTTATGTCCTGAATATTTTTGTATCTGGGATTGTCGGCTTGAACGCCCAAGATTTTAAAATCTTCTTTGCCGGAATCGGTCATTTTCAACAACCCGATGGGCCGCACTTCCACGACAGAACCAGAAAAGAGCGGTTCGTCACTTAATATAATCGCATCCAAGTGGTCACCATCCCAGGAACGGGTTTGAGGTATAAACCCGTAATCCGCGGGGTAAAAAAGGGGCGAGTATAAGACCCTATCCAACCTAAAAACGCCCGTCTTATCATCAAACTCATATTTGTTATGGCTACCCTTCGGGATTTCAACCACAACATTAAAAACTTCCGGCGAATCTTCTCCAATAGTTATATCAAGCAAGGACATGGGATTAATTTTCTTGCTTATCATCGGTTTTCTCACGACCTTCTTCTAAAATTTTGGGCTGGTTAATCAAATCGGGTGGTTCAAGTTCTAAAACGTTCTGCACTCTGTCCACCATCAGATTCAATCTTTTTTCGGATGAGTCGTACGAACCTTGCGCGTTGGAGAGGTGTTTTCCCAAACGCTCAAAGTCGTCCGTTAGTTTCTGCGCATCTTTAGCCACTATGTCCAATCTCTTAATAATTTCTTTCGTCTGGCTGCTTGTTTGATAATCCTTAAACCAATGGCTTATCGCCGATACCGAAAGGAAGAATGTGTTGGGCGAGGTCATTATAACTTTCTTGGAACGAGCATAAGATGAGATGTCAGTATCTTTGATGTTGTTTATTATTTCATAATAAACCGTCTCGGCGGGCACATACATTAGAGCGAAATCGGTAGTTTTTTCTGACGGCAAAATATATTTGGATGATATTTCGTCAACCTTTTTCTTAACGTCGGAAAAGAAAGTTTTTTTGTGCTGTTCGCGCTGGATATCGTTTTCGGCTTCAACCATTTTCTGGAAATTCTCCCAATTAAATTTTGAATCAATCGGCAGTATGAGATCGTTGGGCAGGCGCAGAATCGCGTCCACCGCTTCACCACTTTTGAAATAATGCTGGAGTTCATATCTGTCTTTGGGAAAGTACTGGGCGAGCGATGCTTCAAGCGATGCTTCGCCCCAGATGCCACGCAGTTTCGGCGATTTGAAAATATCCTGAAAGGAAGATACGGTCTTTACCGACTCATGAACTTGTTTTAAATTCTCGGTTAGCTGGGTCAATCCCGTTGTAAACCCCTGAACTTGTTGATGGACGGCCCGGGAAGACCGTTCAACCGATTCCCGGCTGTCTTTCAGTTGATCGGCGACTAATTTTATGGTATCGCGCAAGGCCTGATTTATTGACCCGCTTAAATTATCTAAACGCTGGTTCAGTTGCACATATTGTTCCGGCTGTGCGCCTTTGCGCCCCGTAAAACGAAAAATTAAAAACGCGGCGATCATTCCGCCGATAATTCCGATGATTGTGTAAGTAAGAGAGGGCACGGTTTTATTTTAACACAAAGAAGGAGGTCGGGTTTTAAACATATCTGTCGGCCACCTTGTTTGCGGCGTAGGCATACGGTTTTATCTTTGCCTCAAAACCATTGCCCCGAATCATACCCACGATTTCCTGAATCATTTCTCTGGTCGGCCCGTTTTCACCGATGTCCACATGGATTTCAAAAACATAGGGCACCTTGTCCAGTTTATTGCGCAGTTCCGCAACCACTCTCTGGGCAAGCTCCAAAGAAAAATTGGCTTCTTTAAGAATTCTGTCACGCCGATTGAAAGTCATGACAGCGGATATTTTTTTCCAGAAGTATCTCCCGTGTTTCCCAATGCGATGAACCGTCACTACGCTTACAAATTCCGCCAATCCGGCTTGGCCGTTATGCAATCCCGAATCGGTACCTACGACGATAGAGTACCTGGACCGTTCGTCTTCGCATACAAAATCAATCACGTCCTCCACCACCTGAAAAAAATCACGCTTGCCGCGCGACGGACTTATAAAATATTCGCCATTAGCACCGTTGCCATTTCCATCCATAACGAGGATAGCCTACCAAAAAATCGGGTTTTTGTAAAATTATCGCTTCCCCTCCCCAATTTCCCCTCCGATGTTCTCGCAGACAAATAATATTTCGATTTTCTTATTTCCCTAGATAAAAAATCGTACCCCTTCCGTCCCGCCAAGGC
>CAIUCV010000007.1 GCA_903897805.1 Candidatus Yanofskyibacteriota bacterium
CTCTAATTTGGTAGTTGGTGCAGTCGTTCCTATCCCGACGTTGCCGGCAAAATAATTAACCCCCGTTCCTGTCTGGGTAAGGTTGCCGAATCTCAATCCCTTGGATAATTCCAACGAGCCAAGGAAGGAGTTGCTTGCGGCACCGGCAGAAAGGAATTGGGCCTCGGTGGTGACGTTGCCTGTCGCGTGGATGCCTTTTGAAGTGTTCAACGAGCCGAGGAATGAGTTGGAGCCGATCGACAGGCCGCTAAAGGCGCCGGTCAGGGTCTCATCTCCTTTAACCGTCAGGTTGCCTCCGACGGAAGCCAGATTGCCGACCTCAAAGTTGTTGGAAACGGAGGCATTCACGAATGTCGCCAGCCCGGTAACATCAAGAGTTCCAGCGATAGTCGTATTCCCCGTGGCCCCGCGTACTAGGAATTTGTCAATTCCCACTTCAAAGTCCCCTGATATTGAGGTATTACTACCAAACCAGGTATTACCCGATATGGAGGCGGTTCCGTTGACCTCAAGAGCTTCGGTCAGGTTCTGGGTGTTGATGCCTACTCTGCCGTTGGCTGAATCAACATAAAGATTGTTGGTTCCGACTTCAAAGTTAACAGAAGAGGATGCACCGGTGTCTGATACCTGGAATCTTTGAACACCGCCGGTCGTTATGCCTAGCTGGTTTTCGCCTATTCTGAATAGACCGGTGTCAAGGTCAGAATTGAAGGTATAGCTGGGAGCAGAGGCAGTACCGTTGCTTGCTTCAATCACGCCGCCTACCTCAAGATTGCCGGAGATAGAAGCGATGTTTAATATTACGCTGCCCTTTATAAGGCCGGCGACTTCCAAATCGCCGGAAACCGAGGCGTTGCCGACAATGTCCAGAGTTGTCAGCGGACTGGTTGTGCCTATGCCGACGTTGCCGTTGCTTTCAACAAAAAGAGTATTAGATAGCGAAACTGCACCGCCAGAAACGGAAAAGGCAACTAAGCTCGTGCTAGCAATACGAACTGGCTCATTAAATTCAAAACGATTAGCCGTTGAATTCCATAAAAGCTCCGCATTCGGAGTTATTGTTCCGCGCTCAAAGGCCAAATAGGCGTCCTCCGAATTAGAACTTGTGTTATCTGAATTAATTACAAACGATGAACTTGTGGTGCCGCTTAAATTAACGCCGCCGGTGACGTTAAGGGTCGCAAAACTCGCGCTTGTCGCAAAGATTTCGTCCCACGGACTGCCACTTGAGCCCAAGTTATAGGAACCAGAAGGAATAAGGTCGGAAACTACTTTGGTGACTGAAAGAGCACCACCGGAAATATTTCCTCCGACGGTCAGGTTACCAGAACTATCAACGGAAAACTTTTTTGAAAAAATCGTAACAGTGTGTTTGTCAACATTGACCTGCGAACCGATTGAAACATCACCGGCAACACCCAAACTTTTAAAAGCTCCGTCGCCACCATATAAACCGCCGTTGAAAAACGCGACCTTGTCGGTTGAATTGCCGTTACCCACGGCATAATCAAGAGTGAAATCACCCGGTTGCAGACCTTGCAAAAACTCCGAGTTTAAGTTTTTAATCATTGCCCGATTGTTTATCTCAATCGTCCCCTGGCCGAGCTGCAGATTGCCGATAGCAATGTTCAAGTTGCCGGAGGTCAGTTTCACATCTTTACCGAAAACCGCGTCCGAAAAAACTCCCAGCGTGCCATAGACGGAGAGTGAATCCAAAAGTTTCGTCGCGCCTTTTACGAGTAGGGTCTTGCCAACCTCAACATTGCCCTCAAGATAAACATCTTCGTAGGTAACGTTTCCATTTTTAGTAACAAAGGCGAGAGTAAAATCTTTCGAGGCCAGATTGTCAAAATATTCCGCGTTAAGATTCTCTACCAGCGTCTTTGAGTCAACTACAATCGGGGCGACACCGTCGGGAGCAAAAGAACGAAACTGACCCTGGGTTTCTATATGGCCGTAAATGGAAACGTTCCCGGCTTTATCCAACAACAAAACCTCGTTGGCATGGGTGCCAGCAAAATGGCCCTGCAAAGTATCTGCATTTTTGAAAAACTGGTTGACCCTCTGGGCAATGGCGTCTACCTGTCCAAAACTAAATCCGCCTCCGACAAGAAAAAGTAATACAACCGCCGCTATAACGAGGCCGAGCAGTTTTTTTGGATTTTTAAGGTCGCGATTTGATAGATAATTTAATCTGCGGAAACGGTGAGAAAATGACTTTGATTCAATTTCAAAAAACTCTTTTTGTTCAGAAGACATTTCAAGAACCGGCAATTGGGCGGCTACCGGCAATATTTGGTTCTCAATCTGCATTTTTTGCAGTTGAGATAACTCCTCAAGATTTTTTGAAATCTGAACCAGTGCTTCTTCAACCTTTTCAGCCTTGACTACTTTTTCGAAAGTTTCCTCAGAAACCTTTCCGGTTACATCAAGTTGCGCCGGGCTCATCCGAGATTCTGATTCCGCAAGAGGAGGCGGAGCAATCCGGACGGGAGGAGAAATTATATGAGGAGAAGCTATCTCTGGTTTGCCCGAAGTTTTTATTTGGTCAGGAATCGGCTGGGGCGGCAGATTAAGTTTTTCAAATTCTTCCAGCAACTGGCTTCTTTTTTCATGCTGCTCGCCGCGTTTCTTTTCCGCCTCATTTGTATCGGGAAAAGCCGTGCTTGCTTCAATAATTTGCGGCCGCATTATAATCGGTCTCAAAATTTTTCCCTGATATGACGAATTAATTTCGCTCTTGGGAATTATGACCGTGAGCCCCTGCCTGGCAAGATAATCTTGAACCGCTTCCCGCGTAGTGTACCAGTTGCGTCCTATTTTTTTAGAAAATAATTTTCCTCTACGAGCGAGTAAACTTAAATATTCTTGCGAGTACGGCGAATTATTAGCCACTTCGGCAAGAGTAATGAACCCGCCAAATTCTTTTTTCTTCTTGTCGTTATCGGGGATAGACAGCATTGTAATATGAGCAAAATTGAGCTAAAATTAAAAAGTCCAAGTCCCGCTTTCGGGCGGGATAAGGACGCGTTCTCCGCGGCCCCGGCTTTCGTCGGGGCCGCGGTATTTTTACCTTCAGAGGCATTCGTCTCGGGGACAAATTATTCTTGCCGATCTGTCCTCCTTTTTCATTCTCTTTTTATCTCTATCCGATATGTTATCGGATTCACTTTCTACGCTTTGTTTTCCTTATTAATTATACAAGCACACATAAGAAAAAAGTTGATAACTTTCCTGGGTACCGAATTACTAATTTCAAGCTAAAAATTCCACCCGGAAAAATGATGGTTCTTGCTTAATTTCCTGCTTCACTTATCCACATTGACCGTTCCTCTGGCAAAAAGATATAATACTAATATCAAACCTTAATAGACCTTAATAGTTAAAGTTTGATAATGAGTGGTAGAATTTAAACTAATAAAATCTAATCTTCGTCCCGTATGTTAATTCTTCTGTCTCGTCTCTCACAAAATTTCTAAATGCCCAAAAAATATCTGACCGTTAACGAAGTCGCCAGAATCTTCTGCGTAACGCCCTTGACAGTCCGCAACTGGGACAAGAGAGGGGCGTTAATTGCATATCGCAACCCTGTGAATAACTATCGCATGTACAAAATTGAGGATGTAGAAGTTTTGATGCGTCAGATTGAAAGAAGCAAGCCTCAAACACGAAAATTAAAAATTGATGTTTTTTGAAAAATAAAATTGGGGCTGATTTTTACTCACAAAAACGGCTGCAGCCGTTTTTGTTTGACCACAGCCATCGCGCATGCTAAGCTTGCGGCAGTTCATTCAGAAAAAGGAAAGACGATGAAAAAACTTGAAAAGATAGTCAAGGTAGAAATATTGAAATTTGAAGAATTGAGCCAAACAGAAAGAACGCTGATCGGACTGGCGTGCCATGCCCGTCTTAACGCTCAAGCGCCTTATTCTCATTACCAAGTTGGCTGCGCGCTTATCACGTCCGATAAAACAGTTTCCGTCGGATGTAATGTTGAAAATGTAAACTGGTCGGAAACCATGCATGCCGAGGAGAACGCAATCAGTTCCGCAATCGCCCGGATAGGAATTTGCAGAATTTCCAGCATGGCAATAGTTGGGGGGCCGGAGGGGCAAGAAGTTGTTTGGCCGCCTGCTAAAATTTCTAAACAGAAACATCCTTCAATTAAATCGGTTAGCGACGTCTGCCTATCTTGTGGCCATTGCCTCCAGGTCATTGTAGAAAATTGTTTTGACGAAAACGGCAAGTTTGACCCCACTATTCCCCTACTCGGATACGATGGAGGAGAAATTTACCGGGCCACGATCGGCGATGCCTACCCCATGCCCTTCCTTCCCCAACATCTTGGAATAAATTATTCCCAAGATCCGAGATTAAAGAAAAAATAAGAAAATAAAAACCGAGCAATGCTCGGTTGTTTTTTTTAGACTTCCCTATACTGGGTCAGCTCGTCAATCACTCCTTCAATATATGGCGACATCTTGCCGTACTTATATTCAAGAGTACCGCGCTTGGGTCTCTTCAATAATTCTTCCTTACCCTTGTATATTGGGGATTGGAGTTTGTAATTTTCCAAGAACTGCCACGGCACGACTTCAATGGTAATGCCATTGCGGTTGGAAAAGATGGCTCTTGTAAACAATACGGTGCTCATCACGCCAAGTCCCATTTCATAACCGCTGAGGCTGGCTGAGGCGGCTAATTGCACCATGAGCTTCTCGGCTTCCATGCCCATCCAGAAAGAATGGACATGCCCACCGAACATAATGTCAATGTCACTGGCAGTTTTAGCCATACCCCTCATCCATCTGGAAGCTTCGTGGATTGGAGTTCTTCCCCTGCCACGGAAACGCCACATATGGCTAAGAGCCGCTTTAAACCCAGCAACGGTGTCGGTAAAGTAGGGCCAATTAACGATATCGCCATAAGGATTATGGCTATTCAGCATTCTGATCCTGCTAATCGTAAAGGCATTTTTAAGCAACGCGTCCTTGCCGGCCATTTTCATGCCCTCAAGGTAACCCTGAAGCTTAAACTCCAGGAAGGCCAAATGATTGACGCCGGAAATATTACTGCCAAAGGTGTTATATTCATGATTCCCCAGCCAAGCAAAGAAGTCCTTGAGGTTGGGGGCATTAAAGATCAGCGGCGACAAAATTTTGTCGGTAAATCTCTGCTGGGAATCAATACTTACTAAACGATAAGGCCTGTTCTCGGCAAAGGTCTGAAAATAATTGATGCCCTGTATGATATCGCCATTAAGCCATAGTCTAGTAGATCCCTGATCGTAGAGACAATAATCGGTAAAGGCGATCTCGAGTTCCGGACACATAGTAATTGAACCGTGCTGAAGGTCAGTAAGCAGGCAAACGCTTTCACTGACTTCGGGTTCGGATTTTTGAGCTTCGATTTTTTCCCTAATCTTATTGTTCCAAAAGTGGAATCTTGTCCTTCCATCTTTCAAGAGGTCTAAATCCATCACTCCGGGAGTAACTGGTTCCTTACGGAAGGTTTCCTGCCTTAGGGATTTAGAGCTCAAGACTCTGGTATTAAAGGTCTTCATATCAAACCTGCTCGAGGTAGCGGTATTTTGCATACCGGGTAGGTTGATAAGCCAATGGCCCTGCAAATAATGAGCTCCGAATTTCTCTTGGTGGCAATTCACCAGAGCAAAGGGCAGCTTCACTCCTCTGGCCGCCAAGTTGCGCATGATCATTTCGGGGGGCAGCATTGGATCAACGTATTGGGTAATATCCGAAAAGGCAACGTTGTGAACGACTTTAATCTCTTTGTCTCCAATCATGATCGGTGCCGGGTCGGGCGTAACAACTCTCTTCCCGATATCACCGAAAAGCGCTTCAACGTTTACGACTTCCTCATAATCTTTGGGGTAGCTAAAATTCTTTCTTTTAGCTATGAGGATTTCAATGATCAATCGGTACTCGCTCTTATGAACGCCGATAATTTGCTCTACCTCGTCGGCATTCAGCAAAGACCTGTAAAATCTGCGTTGATAGATACCGACCCTTTCCCATTGAATATCCAATTTCTTATAATATTCGGAAATTGCCAACCGTCTTTTCAGCTCGGTGCTTAAGCTGGAAGTGCTCATGCCGTAATTCCACCATTTGCCCTCGCCAAGCTGGAGCAATCTGGCTACGCTAACAGCATGTTCCCAATCATCGTCACCGCTAATATCAATGACTTTTGTTCTGGCGATTTGTTCAAGTTTCCGATTCAATTCCCCGGCTAGGGCATATTGAGTCCCGATTCTACCGAAAGCTTCGGATAGAATCCTCCGCTTATCAACCCTCAAACCGGCAAAAACCCCCTGAACCAGGCCGCTCACAACTATCACATCCGCTTTGATTCTTGGGAGAATATAATTAAGCAGACCGAGATCGGTAAATTGGTTTCCGAAAAGAACTTCCGCCAAGAAAGTGATTCTGACGCTATCTTTGCCTGCCAGCTCGTTCAAAACGATTGGGACGACCGTTTTTTTCCGCATTTCTTCAGCAAGTGCCTTTTCTGCTTCATCCAGAGTGACTATCATCGTGCTTCTTTCATCTTCAAGGAAAAGTTGATTCTCAAGAGTAGCGGCACTAAAAGTTTTGAGGCTTTGTTCGTCAAGACCATAAGTCGCGCCTGCTTGGGTTAGGTAATAATTTCCTTTTTTACACTCAACAACACCTTTTTCAATGTAGTAATCAAGCAATGAGCTCAAGAGGCTGGCTCCGATTTTGCCTTCAAATTCTTTCGCTAGAGAATCAAGGGTTAGGGGTTTGGGCTTCTTGCCCACCTGCACCATTGAGTCAAATACATGCTGAACTGCTCTTTTTACTCCATCCGGCACCAATTTAAACGTCTCCTCGGGAGAATGGAAACCAGGCAGATTACATACATAGGAATAATAGGTTCCGGTCTTGAAGGGATAGAGAACCCCCCATTCAACAAATTTCGTCAGGACGCCCTTGATGATGTTTTGCTTGTGTTTAGCGATCTTATCGGTAATTCTAATGCGCTTATTTTTCGCTTCAATAAGAGGCAAAAGGTCAGATGCGCGAATTGCTCTTTTTTCAGACAAAAGTTTCAAAATGATTTCCCAGTAACCTTTGAGCTCGCCGACCAAATGCTCAAGAAAAAGAACGCAAGAAATTTGGTTAGCTTCTCTTCTGTCAATGAGAGCGTCCAGAAACTTCTGCTCGGTTAGGGCTCCGCTTTGCAAACCATCCAACAAATCTTGAATCTCGCTCGCGTCGCGATTGCCTGCCGTTTCACTGGCGTGCAGGGGTTTCCTGCCGGGCTTCTCCTTGTTTATTTTTATATCACAGCTCCTGGCAAAGTTCCGAAGTTGCTGCTCGGTTACGGTCAAGTTGAACTCAGAGCATTTTTGTATAATTTCCTTAAAGCCGATGTTATTATCGGCCAGCATTTTTTTCAGCTCTTCCAGTTGTTCCTTGTCTAGCTGGGAAAAGACATATCTTTTGGACATTTTGGCCTTTTTAAAAAACCCCATTCGCCTTGCTTTTCTATTGCAAGCATCCCATTCTTTTTCTTTTATCAATACATCGTCAGCTAAGACCAGTTCCTGAAATTTATCTCTGTCGCCTTTGGCTTTTAACCAATGCTCTTTTAACTTTCTTTCTAATTTCTTCGGCCAGTTTCCATAATGAGCCATATCGTTCTCTCCTCTAAAATTGTTAAAGGTCAATCCTGCCTCCATCATAACTACCCTACGGCTCTTGTCAACATCAATTCAAGACGACAAATTCACAACTTCAAAAAACAAAAACGCCCCTAGGTCAAGGGGTGTTTTTGTTTACTGACACCGGGTGCGGGAGCAGTAGCTTGCCAGTCAGCAAGCAGGGTGGGCAGGGAATCGCCCAGCCCTTTCTTCCAGCGGTGTGACTCGGTCTAGAACCACACCAATGCAAGTATTATAGGGCTTTTTGATGGGTTTTTCCAGAGGTCAGTTTGGGGTGTCTCGGTCGGGGTCTGAAAATGAAAAATGAGACAGTTTGAGACACAAAAGGGGGTATATGAAACAATGTCTTGCGGAAACCAGAGAAGATTAAAGATTGCC
>CAIUCV010000008.1 GCA_903897805.1 Candidatus Yanofskyibacteriota bacterium
GTGGAAATATTATTCCGAAAAATACGGCATCAATTATATTTTCTTTGCCCACACTGATATTACGCCTTGGGCAAGGCAATTCCTTTTCAATGTCTCACAGGACCCAAACTGGCCGCTGGTTTATAAGGACGGGAGCGTGGCGATATTCCTGAAACGAACCCCAGAAAATTCTGCGTTAATTAAAAAATTTGAGATAAAATAAGGAGAGAAAAACCGCGGCCGTAAATGCCTTGCTAGAGATCTTTTTTGCAAAGGGGTTGAAGATTGTTGAGTATTTCGCTGAATTCTCCCTCTCTTGCAAGAACCACACAGCCACGCCTATGCCCGGTTTCTTCGCCAGACGGTAATGCAGGGAAAAACGGATTTAGCCCAAACTTTGACGCGACATCTGAAATTGCGTCTAAGGATAATGTTTTCCCCTTGCTATAATTGTCATGTCCATATCCGTTGTCATCAGGAACCAAAAATCGTCAATCATAATCACGAAATTTTTCCATCCGCTGCATATTATCTCTAATTCTTCCCGTAGAGGGTACTTTTTATACTGATGCGCGTCCAGGTAGAAGAAGGTTCTGTTGTTTACTATATCTGTGCCTGACATGTGTTTTAAGAAAGGCCGAGAATCGCTTAACGCGAAAGTGATATTTGGAATACCCCGCAATCTCATCTTTGCAAGAGAAAAGAAACGCGTATTTAGCTCACAGGTATATACTGGCAAGCCAGAAATTTTAGCCATATATCCAGTGGTATCTCCAATATATGTCCCAGTTTCTACAATTGCATCAAAATTAAAAGCTTTTAGCAAACTTAGGAATATTATCTTTCTGTGCCTTTGACCATTAAACCCCACCTCTTCAGATTCAACCCACTTGGGGCTGTTGATCAAACAGTCAACAGCAGTTTCCAGGGCCGATACCCGAGATAATAAGTCGTGATATTTTCTAAAGAAAGGGTGGAATAGGAATTTGATAACGTTGTTCATTATTTATGAAATTTTTGAAATCTTATAACACAAATATAGTCCGCGACGCAATGATTGTCAATAAATTATTTAACTTGCTTCCGATGCAGGAAGACCCGAAAATGTGGAAATATTATTCCGAAAAATACGACATAAATTATGTTTTCTTTGTCACTTACGACATTACGCCTTGGGCGAGGGCATTTCTTTTTTACATCTCCCAAAACCCGGATTGGCCACTGGTTTATAAAGATGGCAGCGTGGCAATATTTTTAAAAAGAATTCCGGAAAATTCCGCATTGATAAGAAAATTTGAGATAAAACAGTGAGATAACAAATGTGGCAACAATGGCCTCAATCGCTTGACATTAGTCATCACCAGAATTATAAATGAAACATTAAGAATGGGAGGGACAGATGACGCGAAGGATCGTTCTTTTACTCGGACTTCTGGTTGCTTTCACGTTGCCGATGCCGGCACAGGAAATGACGCCGGCACAAGCAAAACTTAGAGCCAAGACCATACAATTGTTCCCTAAGGACGGGCTTTTGGTGGTTGTTTCCGAAGCAGGGGAAAAATATACAACGTATCTGCATATTCTGCTGCCGACTATGAAGAAAGGAAGCGATGAGGATGGCCATCAAGTGCTGCCTTTTGACAATGCTTATGAGGCAGTACTCTTGCGAAGGGTTATCGTCCTGTTCTCTAACAAACTTGCTTTCAGCACCGACAGATACGACGGCCAGAACCAAGAAGAAAAAAAGGAGGCCGGGCCAAAACGCCTGGAAACATTCATGTGGGATGTCTCCGGAAACAATCTTTCCGTAGAATTTACCCCCGGCATTTTTAAAGATGGCACAATCGTCGCCCTTGATGAGCAATTAAAATATTTATTTGACCTGAAAAAAGACACGATTTCCCTTGAAGGTTCTTCTTCCCGCCAATTGGACACGGACGACGCAGAAATAATCAGGATGTTTCTGGACTTTTTCGCGGTTTATGCCCGCGAGAGTAATGAATGGTATGAAGTTGAAACCAATCAGAAACAAAAGGCCCCTCTGCCACCGGAAAAAGCAGCAGTTCTTATCCCACCCCGAATTTTAGGGGTGTTTTTGTATCAATTTCCTTCAGAACTCTTTTTGTAATAATTTCTCCAAAACCTTTCTAACCTCGGCGTTGGTCTGCGGATCGTTTGAAGAAAGTTTCAGCGCTGAATTGAGGTTCTCCAGCCCTAAATCTCTTTTATTCTGGACGACATAGATCAGCCCCAGATTATAGTAAACCCTAGCATCGTACGGTTTTAATTTCTTTACTTTCTCCAACATTTTGGCAGCATTATTTAAATCCCCCCGATTGGCATAGATAACGGCCAAATTCTGGTAGGCAAATGGGAAATTAGGGTCAACTTCTATCGCATTCTTATACTCTTCTATCGCTTTGTCGGTATTGCCCATATCACGATAAATATTACCAAGATTGTAATATGGCTGGGCGAAATTATTGCCGTCAGGGCTTGAGATAGCTCTTTGGTAGACATCCGCGGCATTTTTTAAATCCCCTTGCGCGGAATAAGTATTGCCTAAATTATTCAAAATCCTTATGCTGGTCGGGTTGTATTTCAAAATATCATTGTAAAATTCAACCGGTTTGCCCCAAAGGATATTGCGCTTAATGGAAGTAACCGCAAAGAAAGCAAAATAGGCCACAAGAATTATTACCAACAAGTAAAATAAAAATAGTTTTTTTGATTTCGCGAAAGAGAGAAGTTTGTCCAAATAAAATCCCGCGAATGCGAAAAGCCCGATAAGCGGTAAATAAAGCCAGTGTTCATACATAATCGCGTTTATCGGCACAATTCCCGAAACCGGCAGCATCGCTACGAAGAACCAACCGACGCCGAAGAACCAGATTTGAAAAGGTGCTAGGTTATAGGTTCTAGGTTCTAGGTTGCGCGACCTTAAACTTCTTCTATATAGGAAAATCAGCCACCACACCAACCCCAAAACTGCCAAGCCGACGAGCCAAACCGGCCATTGAAAAAATGAAGTATCTACCGACAGGTTGCGTTCCATATGCAAATTTACCGGGGCGAAAATCAATTTGAAATATTCAAAAAGAGCATGGCCGAAAGTATAGAGACGATAGCTTAAGTGCTGAGTATATACATTGGTCTGCGAATAAAAATTGAGGGTGTTGTTAAAATTGAGTACGGTCAGACGCAAAATCCCGTAGATCGCCGATATCGCCCAATAAGGCAGAGTTTTCGATAATGCTCCGCCAATGGATTTCAAAAATCTTTCATTACTTAAAAATGCAATATAAAAGACCATCAAAAGCGCCGGCAAGAGGACTGCCGTTTCGCGGCTTAAAATAGCCAGAATAAAAGAAGACAGAGAAACCGCTAGCCATAACCACTTGCGCTTTCCGCTCTCCGCCTTGATAAATAACCAGAGGGCCAGGAGCATAAAGAAAACTGACATTGGGTCGCCCCGGCCGGATATGTATGTTACGGTTTCGGTTTGGAGGGGATGGATTAAAAACAGAAGGGCGGCCAAAAATGCCGGCAATTTTCTTTTGAAAGCGGAAAGCAAAAGCAGAAACACAAGTATGCCATTGGCGACGTGGAAACCGTTGCTTAAAAGGTGATAGCCAAACGGCTTAATGCCGTGAATTGTATAATTAACGGCGAAGCTTATTAAAAGCAGAGGACGATAGTAATTGCTGTTCAGGCCAAAGCCGGAAAGGATGTTTTGGGTAAAAATTTCTTTGAGATGCGAGAAATCGTGGACATAAGCATTATTCACTATCCAATCGTCGTCATCCCAAAAGAGCTTATTATGCAGGTTAACTGCGTACAAAGAAAAACCGATGATTATCAAAAAGATAATCAGTGTTGAATTTTTGCTCCAAAAATTACGCACTAAAGATTATTTAATTGGCAACTTCCTTGTAAACAGTTGAGGAAATTTCTGAAATTACGGAAAAAAGCTCTGCCGGATCGTTGCCTTTAGTCATCACGCAGAGAAAATACGGATTTTTGGAATAAACGATACCGCAGTCATGAATCTCGGTCCCAATTGGAGGGCTGGCATGCGAACCATACTTATGGGCGACGGTAACCGATTTGGGCAAACCGGCGGTAAGCCCGGCATCGAATTTCGCCCGACTTAAAAATTCAAGGGCTTGTTCGGACATCTCTTTGTTGAGCATCGTAGCGTTATACAAAGACCTAAATAACAACGAATATTTTCTGGCTGAGATACTATATGACTCGTTCTCCTGCACCAATCCCGGGTTGTCAATCCCAAGATCAGAAAAAATCTCGGTTAGAACATTCGCGTCAACCGAGCTTAGCAAAATATCTTTGGCAACATTATCCGAATCAACGATCATATACTCTATGAGGGTGCGAAAAGTATATGATTGGCTGGGCTTAATCTTTGAAGGAATCCCAAATTCATTGTCTTGAAAATCTGCGGCTGGCGCGATATAAACCGTTTCGTTCAGAAAACCGCTGTCCGACTCGGCTTTTTTAAAGTAAGCCATCATTACCGGCACTTTGAGCAAGCTGGCCGGGAAAAATTTATCGTCCTCGTTAATGCCGGTCCAGTGGCCGTTTTCCAAATCACGGTAATACACCGAAATTTTTTCAACGCTTCCTTTTTTGATTTCGTCATCCACAATTGAAGATATCTTCGCGCCCAGCGGTTTAAGTTCGCCGAAAAGCTCTTTGCCCGGGCTTACGCAAGCAAGAAGCGGGCTGATTAAGGCGTAGTTTTTGTCTTTTTCCCTGATTTGAGTGCCGGTAAAAATATTTTGCTCGGCTTTGTAACTAAAAACCAGCCAACCGGATACGGCGCCGATCACAAAAAAAATAAAAGCGGCAGTCCAACTGATCTTTCTTACGAAATTAAAAACATTCACCATTGATTAAAAATTCTATACCTAATCTATTGTTTTTTCAAACCAAAACTCCCCTTTCGGGGAGTTTTAGATAAGTTCAAGAGCCGACAGTATCCGTATAAATTTAGCGGGAATATGAGGGTACTTGATTGACTGAAGTATAGTCAGAACCTTTGGAGTACCAGTTGAACTCGTTGTTGTTGATGCAGAATACCTTCTGGAAGAAATTCGGGTCTTGGGCCACGGCCTGGTCACCGGTAACATTTACCCAGTGCAACACACCGGTATCTTCTCCGGTTGTCTCAACGCCATAAACTGCCTGGGCATTTGTTTCGCAATTCCTGAAAAGGCCGGAGGTTACAAGCTCATCTCTTGTTGACGATACGATATTTTTAACATCGGCAAATCCGCCCAGCTGGCCGTAGAAACTGAAGATAACCGGATTTAGGAACAATCTCTTATACCCCCAATCGTTGGCGATATAGATATCTGGGTCAGATGAACCGGCGGCGCTAATAGTATCGCCCTCTTTCAAACTCAGAGCGGCTAAACTGGTAAAGCCAAGTGAGGCTGGGGTAGGGATGTTTGCGGGTGATGGCGTTGGAGTTGTCACAATCAAAGTAGGAGTGGGTGTCGGAGAAGGGGTGGGGGTGGGAGTCGCTGCTGTTGTTCCCGGGTGTACCGCCTTAGTTGTCGTCTCGGTAGCACTTATAGTGCAGGTGCTTCGGGCACTGCTAGCTGTTGCTCTGGCGGCATAATCACAGCTCTCGGTTGGGCCGAGAAAAACTCCCGTAATCCCTGTAACTGAAGGCATAACGGCTGTAGCGGTTAGGTAAGTAGTACTAGCTATGGGAACGGGACAATAATATTTACCGGTGAGGCTGTCTCCTGTACCGGTGGAACCGGCGGTGCAAGAAATACCGCCATTTTTCGCTGTTACCGTGGCACCCTCTATATTGTGTGACGTCGAGGCAAGGCGAGATACTGCATCCACCTCAACCCTTACGGCAAACACCATAGCAGTTGTGCCGCCATAAGTATTTGCGCTCGTGCTTGAATAGTTGGAAATAATAGACCCAATCTGCCGATAGCCATCGAGGGAAAGTGAAGCAATGGTAAGCGCTTTGTTGGCGACCGTGCCGTCACAACCGGCCAGGGTTTTAAAATAAGCAGATTGAGAAGATCTTACTGAAATAACACCATTTGACAAGCCATCACTATCGGAGGCGGTACCATCAGTAACTGCCGCGACGACACTGCCATTCGTACATTTAAAACTGAACGTTGCTCCAGATAAACTAGTACCCAGCTCATTATAAACGGTTATAGTAAATATACCGTTGTTACCGGCTAGAGCATTGGGACCGTAGCTCAATAAGCCCAATAAAACTGCAACAAAAACAACCGACATCGACCAGATGCTTTTTGAACTAAAAACATTAGGTATTTTCATATGCTTTAATTATAATCCCCGCTTTTCATATAGCAAAATAAGTTATCAACACCTTTACTAAGTAAGACCGTTTTTTCAAACTAAAACTCCCCTTTCGGGGAGTTTTAGCCGTTCTACAGTAATCCGGAAATTACTGGTAAAGCGCCTGCGAAGTTGCGAGACCTTGGACCATAGCGTCAGTAAACCAGTCATCCGTAGTACTGGAGTGAGTGGGAGATGACGAATCGGACCATAGGAAAGTCGTGTTAGCAGGAGTGGTAGTGAGACGCCACCCGGCCGTAAGAGAACCGCCGAGTGTCAAAACATTACTCGAATTCACGAATGTTGAACCGTTCGTGTTGGCAATCTGCGTGACGATTGAGTGTCCGGCCGCCACAGTACCGCCAACTTCTCCCTTCAGTTCAAGCGTCACACTGCCATTCGCAGGAATGGCGCGATCAGCGTTGAACATGAAGATTAATTGGCCGCTAGTTCCGGCTGCAGTATTGAAGTCTTTACTCACCGAAGCGTAGTACCGGTTGAAGTTGACTGTCTTCGATGCCAGGGTATCAATTTCGGAACCATTCTCGAACAGCTTGAAGTTGGTAATGGTCGCACCGCCCGCAGTTGTTCCGATCGTGAACACCACTTTGCGCCATACGACAGCGCCGCCGGTTGCGCTAACCTGTGTCTTGAACAGGGTTTGTTCTCCTGCGACAAGTACCGTTGAAGGCAAGGCAACATTAGTAAATGTCGGGTACGCCTTCACTAAGCGCATCTCGTTGCCGGTGTATGAAGTCGGGGTAACAGAATACGTTGTGATGGTGCCGTTGCTATCACGATACTTTAAGTGCGACAACCGAACCGTTACATTACCGCCGGTATCGTTCGCACCCACACCCACATTAGACAGTGCAACCTGAACCGAAAGGGTCTTGGTGCCGCCACCTTGCGGGAGGAAGTAGTTCATACCGGAAAAGTCCATAGATCCAGAGGTAGTGCTCGTAATCGGCGAACTGCCAAGAAGAACAGAACCACTGGTAGTATCGTACAGGTAGGCCATAGCCACCGCGCCGCTAGAAGATGCCGTAGTCGGCGTAATAAGATTAAATGATGCTTCATCAAGATAGAAGTCGTCGTATTGTGGCTGGAGCGTGAAGACATATGTTGTCTTGGTCTGGCCACCTTGGACTAATGCTTTCGCCGGGTTGGCACTATTTGCCAAGGCCAGCGAACCATCCGTACTGGTGATTGTCTGCCCGGCCGCATCAGCCGCGGTAACAGTAGTGCTGGAACCGGTTGTCATACCACTTGCGCCAAGGTTAAATGTCGCCGCATCGCTAGTCATAGGAGTACCTAAGTTTGCATAAGCCTCAACCTGCCAGGTTTTGGTCTTCGGAATCGTGAAGTTCACCGAGAAGCTATTGCTGGCGCCGGTAACAGTAGGGAGGCTTCCCTTCCCATCGTTAATAGTTGATTTTGGCGTACTCGTGTAAACAAGCGTGCTGGCATCGTTGTACACTTTCAAGAACACATTAGTAGTTAGTGCCGCGGTGAAATCAGCGGATGCAAGCATGTCAAGATTGATAGCGGTCACATTGATATCCTCCGAAGAAGCGGCAGTCAGTGTCCAATGACCGATCTTAAACTGCGTCTTCGGCACTACCACCAATTGGTTCGCATAGCCGGTGTACTTTGCGGCTGCGAATGTTCCGGTCTTAATGGTCAGTGTATTGCCGGTTGCCGGCGTGTCGATGCTGGCGTAGCCCAACGATACCATGCGCTGAACATTGCTCGTGTTAGCAATGATCGCAGCCGTGATGGTTTCGCCGTCTGCCGCATTGTTCGTACCAACATTGTCATAGATATCGGCACGGACCTCAACTGTGCGGGGCGTGCCCGGTGTTACGATAAGCGACGAGCCAAGATTGTATAGGGTGTTCCCATTATGACCAGTTACCCAAGCGCTGCAGGATGCTACCGCAGCAACGGTGTTTTCGCACAAGCTCTGGACGGAGCCAACTTGCGCACCATCCACATAGATGGCGGCGTTGCGAAGTGAAGAAAGTGGATCAATGCTTGCTGCAAAATTAGCGCGCAGGGATTCAACCTTCATTGCCTCACCCCACGCCTCAAACTTGTAGCTTACAAGAGATACACCGGTCGCGTCTTTGATAATGTTACCGGATGCCGAGTTGGCGTTCTTAGTGATGGTCAGGGTGCCAGTATTGATTGCCTGCACGAGGGCACTAACCGCCTGTGATGGCGCAGTCGCCGGGTAAGTACCCGTAGAATCCAAGATCCCCACGCCATACTGCGAATCAACAACCGAAATATCCGTCTTCTGGCGAAGCGAAACGGTAAAGCTTCTGGTAGAACCACTTATTACATCGCCAACCAGCTTAACCACGCGGCCGCCGGTCTTCAGGGTCATACCGGAACCAAAGTCAAAGACCAGGTAACCGTTAGAATCCGGCTGGGCAATTGCGGAACCGACCTGTACGCCATCGACGTACAAACGGAAGTTCTGTAAATCGCCGGGAAGAACCGAACCGATAATGCGAAGTTGCAGTGTTTTAAGCAACACGTCGTGGTTACCGATTGTAACCGTGCTCTGCCACATTGCGTAGTCCTTCTGTGGATCAAGTGTCGTGGCACCCGACGGGGTCGGCGCACCTACTGCAACAGTCGCTAAGTCAGTCGGGTTTGTTGCCATACTGAACAAGTTGCCCGAGATTAATACCGCGTTGCCGTTCACGCTTGCCAATTGGACACCGACAGTTTGGCCGGAAGTGGAATCCGCAATATCGGCTTTCACCGAGATCGTGACGGAACCATTTACCGTGAATAGGCCTGCCGAGTCGCTGAATGTGATCTTACCCGACGAAACGGTCGCGGCATCGGTAAGACGCTTAGAACCGTTATACAGGTAGACATTGGACAAAGTCGTGTCAGACGACACACCGAGACGGTTCAAGATAACGCTGGTAACCGTGCTATTGCCCGAGAAGGTAATGTGGAGGAGGTCAGCAGCAGCCTGCGTTTCAATGAGAGTATTGGACGGAGGATTATCAGAAGCTAAGCTTACTGTAACCGGGCCAGTTAAAACTGGCTGTCCCGGAACTCTGGAATAGCTCGGAACCTGGCTGACTGAAGTGTAGTTGGTGCCCTTTGCGTACCAATTAAACTCACTGGTATTGATGCAGAATACCTTCTTGAAGAAGGCCGGGTCATCGGCTACTGCTTGCGCGCCCGAAGTATTTACCCAGTGCAATACACCGGTATCTTCTCCGGTTGTCTCAACGCCGTAAACTGCCTGGTCATTTGTTTCGCAATTGCGGAACAAGCCGGAAGTTCCAAAGGCGTCTCGTGTCGCAGGCGTTACGGTCTTCACCGCGGCGAATCCGCCGGTGAGTTGGCCGTAAAAGCCGAAAATCACGGGATTCAAGAATAATCTCTTGTATCCCCAGTCATTTACTATATACACATCCGGATCGTTGGAACCGGCAGCACTGATCATGTTGCCTTCCTTCAATCCGTAGTCGGACGGGGCTACTGCCGAGGCATATCTGATGCCAATTAATGCGACTAATAGCACGCCGACTGTAATTGCGATGATGGCAAGAGTTTTCTTGCTCACACCGCTGTAGACTAAAGTATTACTCATAATTGTTTTGTTTTGCTCCTCATCGCTCTCTTGTTCTACGACCAGAGAGCAACAAAGAAATTAATAATTCATCGGGTGAGAGTCTTGTTTCCTACCGCGCCAATTGTGTTTAGAGTTTGCTTTTCGACCGCAAGCCCTAAATTTCGGCGCAGATATTCGACCATTAAGACCTCAATCAAAATTCAAATGAAAAAACTGTTTTACTAACTACCTGCAACTTTTATCAAATTTTCAACGTTCCATCCTTGTGTAAACCAGTGCTAGGGATCTGTTTTCTTTCTACTAAATTCTTGTGAAATCCCTAACACTGACCTGCAAAAACGACAAAACAACCAAAATGGCTATACCCAAACGGTTGCGCTAAAATACTTAATAATCACCATATTTTCCTGTTATTTTGCTGAAATCTAACGTCTATTTACTCATTAAACAGGGTTGCATATAAATCCTAGCAAATGCCGGTATCCAAGTCAAACCCTGCGTGGATATAACTTTACCCCTTAAATATTAACAGAAAACAACACTGGCACAAACACCTGTATGTGGATAATTTTCTGCACTTATATTAATTATACTTCCCCCTCATTTCCCCACAAGCCCTATACTGTGGATAAGATTGAGAAAGCTAAATGGCTCAATAATCGGCGATTTTCAGCAATTTTCCGCCGGCACTACTCCCAACGCCTATAAAAACAGCATTTTCCCCCAAAACTGGATAAAGATCAGTAGCCACGCCGAGGTCTATAATCCAGCGCTTTTGACCGTTTTTATCCAAGCTGTAAACCTTGCCGTTCTTGGTCGCAAAATACAGGTTTCCGCCGGCGCCTACGGCAATCTGCCCATTGACCGGCGAATCAACCGGAAAAGTCCATATTTTGGACTTGTCGGTCTTGTTCAAGGCTATGACCGCTTGGCCGGAGGCGGGGTTTTGGAGAGTAAAATCAATACCCACGACCAAGAGGTCGTTTAAAACCGCCACTTTTGTGGTCGCCGAGCCCCCAAAAGCGAATGATTGGCTGCTTATTGCCCCGTCCAAGCGGTTGACGGAGATTATATGCCCGGCCGTTGTCGCGGTGTAAAACTTATCGGTTGCTTTGTCGTAGACCAGATCAAAGGCCCAGCCGTCTGACACTTCGCTATGCCAAACAACTGTGCCATCGTCGCCACTTAGGCGGTAAAACTCGGGCAAACGGGTAGCACCGTCTGCGGCAAGATAAACATCATTGTCCTCGTCGCCGGCTATGGTAACCGGAGTAGAGCTAAAAGCATAGAGACCTTGAGCTTGCCATTTTCTGGTACCGTCTGGCCCAACTTTGGTAACCATCTCATTTGCCCGGATATTACCCTCTGAGGTAAAGTACGCGCCACCATCCTCATCAACGCTGACACCATTAACACGAGTGGTATCATACTGCCACCGCAGTGTACCGTCCTCTGGGTTTAGCGCGTAAACCCCAGGACCAGACAAATGGCCAAAATAAACCACGCCGTCATCCGATACGGCCGGAGTTGACGGCTCGCCCGAGTATTGCTCCTCAAAAAAGGGCCATTTTTCGGTTCTGTCTGGATTGACGGCGTACAATCGGGATTTATTAGTCAGATTATTCGGTGCGCCAAAATATATCGTGCCATCTTTGGCGGCAACTGGTTGATTAATATAATACGTATTCGGGGCCTCAAATTGCCAAACTATGTTGCCTGGGGTTGGGGTAGGTGTCGGGGTTGGGGTAGGTGTTGTGTTTTCAGCCATATATATGCTGTTTTGAGCGCCGGGCGTGCCGTTTATCGGATTACCGCCGGCATCGTGGCCGTTGCGGATAATACCGTTATTTGACGCCCAATTAGTCGGGTCATTACCTGCTTTGGCCGGGTTAATACGCTCCATCGTAAATCTTGCCCAGCTTTCATCATCCGCCTTATCATTTTTCCCGGCATACCAGCCGTCAGTAGATTTTGATACCAAATCGGAGAGATTCCCATTTTTATCCCTTAATTCCAGAACTTCGCCATCGTTATTCAAGGCGCCGGTGTAAATCTGACCACTGGCAATTTTATCCGATATTATGTCCGATACAGTCGTGTCATCCGTGCGCTCCAACAGGAAAAACCCAAACGGTTCAATGCTTTTTGAGGCGAATGTGATGTCGGGACTAGGGTTCTCACCGGTTAAAGAACACAGACGCCAACCGGTTAAATTAACTGATTTTGAGGAAACGTTGTACAATTCCAGCCATTCGTCATCGCTTGAAATCGCCGTCCCCATCCAGGCAATTTCGTTAATTACTACGGCTGGGGCTCCCGATTGTTCCGATTGGGGTGAAGGAGTCGGCGAGGAACTGGGTGAAGGGGTTGGAGTGGGGGTAAGAGTTGAAGTTGTCCCGCCGCCCCCACCGCCACCGCCTCCGCCAGAACTCCCGCCACTAGAAACTATGTCGCCAGAACCCGAAAATGATTGCACGGGGGAGGAACTTGGATGGGGAGCGGGAGTCACAAACACGGATGGTGTCGGTAAGGGTGTCAATGGTGTCGGCGATGGTGTCGGTAAGGGTGTCGCAGATGGCGTCAATGATGTCGGGGGATTACTGACGCTCTCTCCCAACACCATTGGCCTGCTCATTGGTTCTTTTAAAATAGAGTCAATCAGCGCTGGGTCAAACTTTAATTGTAATCCACCTTGGCCCGAAAAGCCCAAAAACCCCAAAAACCTTTCAATTAAGCTAGGTTCATGATAAACCCATTCATTTTTCGGGTATTCCCTATTAACTTTTTCCGCCTGGTCCAAAAACAGCTTCAACGCCCCCGCACCATTGGGAACAAAATCTTTTGACAGACGAGACCAGTAGTCGTCAAGGACAAGGGGATCGTTAATAGAAAAATACCTCTCGTCAGCTAAATTTCTTACTAGTGACTTGGCTAATTTTTTTACTAAAAAATAATTTCCCTGCTTATCTCTCTTGTATCCAAAAGCCACCAATTCGCTTCCATTCTGCTTATACTCCCAATTATACTCCCAAAAATCCACAACTGGTTTTGTATATCTTTCTACAAAAATTGTATCCTCACTAAAAAAGTATCCATTAGAATATTGAGCAATTTTGTCAAAATAACTCCCCAAACTATTTAACGAAACAGATTTAGTGCCGTTTGCAAAAATTTTACCCGCAATATCCAGATTCGCCGGGTTCCATTTCGCCATTGCTTTTTCATAAGGGCTCTCCATGCCTTCAAATGGTAGGTGGGTATCACCTCTTGTATGATCGGGCACATTGGCATCCTCCAGCAAATGCATGATGTGGCCCATCGCAATCATCGCTCTTTTCCTGTCACCGACGGTATAATCGTAAAGCGCCCGCTGATATGAATAGTCGTCGGGAGAAAGGTTATCGTTGTTGACCATTGCGGCAAAGCCGGCGACTTGAGATTCGACAAATGCTCTTTGGAGAAGCGAACTATAGGCCCATTCCTTGGACGACGTATAGCCAAGCCAGCCTTGATTGTAAATCGGGTCATAAAAATGGTTGAGAGACCTTATCCCCATATCTTCGTCAACAGCTCCCTGAATTAGCCATTTTTTATCGTTTTCGGTTAGTAGATTGCTTGGAAAATTCAGGTTATAGAAATCAACGGCCTCGTCAGTCAGCGCCGGGTGAGTAGTTTGCTGGTTATAGCCTTTTGCAAAATTCAAGTAAACAAAAAGGGCACCTCCGATAAGTGCCCCTCCAAGCACTAGTTTATAAATTGTTTTTCTACGTTTCATAAGACGCTAATTTTCCAAATATTACTGAACTTATTTTTATTGAAGATGATTTCTGCACTAAATTCTCCTGCCGGGTGGGTTAATTTTTGAGTTTGTCCGTTGCCTAGTGGAAGTTCCTCTACAAACGGGGTCTTTACTACATAATTATATGTAAAAGCCGCGGTTTCATCGCTAGTGTTGTTTAATTTCCAATTGTTTTTGTTGTTTTCTAATTCTGCGGTCAAATTGCTCAAAAGAGCCTTGCTTTTATATTCCTCCAGTGTTTTTAACCAACTCTCCTGTTTTTCTAGCACAAAATACTTGCTTGCCAGCTCAACGTCTCCTTTTTCCAGCGCCGCGATGAACATATCAAAGGTTTCCTCGGGGGTTTTGCCGCCATATTTGTCATTGCGGTAAAGTTCTTGCAATTGGCTTTGTAAGGCCCGCGCTGCCCGCCAGTTCTGCAACTTCTTCAACCAAGGACTAGCATTTAGCATGCCCCAAATAACAAATGCGGCCACAATCGCCAAAATAAAAACGACAATCCAGTGTTTGCCGAACTGCCGCCAATTGATTTTTTTGATTCCTTCAGAACCGGAAGGGTTTTCCATCTAAGTCTTAGCTATTTTATTTAATTATTGTAACACTTAATTAAAAATTAAAAAGTTGGAAATCCAACCTTATTCCAAACAAAATTCCCCGTCAACACCCCAATACCCAACTTATCCACCGACTTATCCACAATTTTATCCACAACCCCATTTATTCACGTCTTGCGATGACGTTGATAGGAAGCTATTATCTTGGCAAATGGAAATATATCACACTTTAAATCGCGGGGTGGATAAACGAGAAATTTTCATGGATAATCAGGACCGCTTTCGTTTTATCCATGATCTATACGTATTCAATGATAGTGATTTAATAAATACGGGTTACTGGGATTTTAAAAAAGCGAATGACTCCGGACTCAACGTCATCGCAAGACGTAGCATCGAGAAAAAACGAAGAAAAATGCTTGTCGATATCCACGCTTTTTGTTTGATGTCTAACCACTATCATCTTTTACTAAGTCCCAAAATTAAAGGTGGAATTCCAAAGTTTATGAAGAAGTTAAACATGGGCTATGCAAGATACTTTAACGAAAGGTACAAAAGAAAAGGAGCACTATTTGAAGGAAGGTACAAATCTATACCCGTAATGAGTGAGGAACATTTTGGATTTATTCCTCAATACATCCACTTTAATCCGCTAGATCTAATAAGTCCGGAATGGCGGAAAAATCAATTAGTTGATTATCAAAAAGCGATAAATTTCTTGGAATCATACCGTTGGAGCAGCTATTTAGATTATGTTGGAAAGAAAAATTTTCCCTCGGTGACTAACCGTGGGTTTATATTAGACTGCTTTGGAGGAGTTAAACAATATGAAAACGATACTAAAAAATACCTGGAAGAATTAGACATAAAAAGCTTGGGAAAATTAACTTTAGAATCCTAGCCAATTCACGTCTTGCGATGACGTAAGATTATAAGACGGCGTAGAAGACTTTTTTGCCATCGGCGATCCTTTTTATTATATTCGCTCTTGCCAGATCGCTAAGCTTCTTTTTTAGGGTCCGGCGGCCGATGTGGCTGAACCGGCTGAATACCTCCAGATTTTGAGTCCGCTCTTTGCTTTTAATGAACTCCGAAACTTCTTGATGGGTCTGGCCTAATTTAGGCGGATCTAATTTCGGTTGGTTTAATTTTGGCAAGCGGCGCAAATTGGTTTTCCTTATCTTCAGAGGAACCGGCTTCTCCGTCTCGGTTATGAGCCGCACCGTTGGTTGGCAAGCGTTCAAAACCGACAGCTTCAGCAAAAGCAGGTTTTTTTCCAGGAGTAGGGAAGTGGGCGGTTTTGCTAAACCGAGATGCCCCATAATATCCAGCAGATTTAAAATATTTTGAACCCGAAGAGTTAATTGTTTCCCAGATTGTGCGACGTAACCCGCATGCCTCCCCCCTTCACGCCTCAAGAAAAAAATAAACTCCGACAACAAGCTGTCGGATTCTTTGGCACACAACTGAGAAAAAAAACCGTCCTCTATGTTCAGGACAATCTTATTTAACAGGCGGGAGCACCTGCCAAAAATTTCCACCGTTCCCCTTCCCGATTTCATGCCCTATTCTTACTACAACTGTGCCAGTCAGTCAACCCCATCAAATAACTCTTTTAGAGTTCCCGCTTTGCGGGATTTGACGGGGTCAATTTGGCCTATAACGGCCGCTCTGCCAAAGTAACCTGAACTGTTTTTTCCTGGCCTCCGCTTAATACTTTCAGCGTAACCGCATCTCCTACATTATGGGACTGGGTTGCTTGGGCTAAATCGTTATTTTGGTCAATCTTTTTCCCGTCTATCTCCAAGATAATATCGCCTTCCTTAATCCCCGCTTTGTCCGCAGGCGAATTTGGGGCAACAGCTACATCGCTTGCACCGCTTCCACGAGTTACGAGCGCGCCATAATTAACCGACAAATTATTTTTCTGTTTTATGTCGTCGGTGACCAAAACATAACGGATGCCTAAATAGGGGTAACTTATTTTCCCGGTGGTTTCCACCTGACTAATGTCTTTTTTCGCCTGATTTATCGGAATGGCAAAGCCGATATTTTGCGCTCCTTGCACAATAGCGGCATTCATGCCAATCACTTGTCCGGCAAGATTTAAGAGCGGCCCGCCCGAATTGCCCGGATTAATTGCGGCATCGGTTTGAATAACCTCACTTAATGTTTCCGAAGAACCGCCGCCTTCCGAAGCCGTAATGGATCTTGAAAGACCCGAAATGACCCCTTTGGAAACCGAGTTTGAAAACTGACCGAGAGCATTGCCGATGGCAATGACCGTCTGACCGATTTGCAAGTTGGCGGAATCGCCCAAAGTTAATGCCGACAAACCGGAGGCGTTGATTTTCACAACGGCCAGATCCTGCACCGGGTCTCTCGCCAACACTTGGGCGGGGTATTTTTTGCCATCGTTAGTAATGACGGTATAGTTGGCGCCACTGATGTTTACAACGTGCTTATTCGTCAGAATCAATCCGCTGGCATCAATGATGAAACCTGAGCCGGCCGCGACTTGCTGAGTTTGGGTTTTGGGCGGTTGAGAGGGTGTGTCGCATTGATTGCCTAAAAATTGCTTGAAAAACGGGTCATCGCAAAATTGCTGGAAAGGATTCTGCTGTTCCACAATGGCGACATCTTTGGTCGCGACGATACTGACAACGGCAGGCGAGGCCCGCTTGACCGCGCTTACAACCTTGGACTCTTCGTCGGTAACCGGCTGATAGGCGTTGCTTTTAGCTCCCGTAAGATGCTGTATCAACGGCGCCGCGCCTTGGTTAAAAAATGTTGCCCCGTAATACCCGAAAACCCCGCCGACGACCGCGGAAACCAAAAAGCTTACGATTACTGTCATAATCAGCTTATTTTTAAACATTCGTTTTAAGTTTTTCATAATAGTTATTTTAGCTTTTTTTTAAAAAAAATCAACCTCTTTACTTGCTTTTATAGATATTATTTTATATAAGTAAGAGATAGGTAAGAGAATCGTTAAATAAGGAGGGCGCATGTTAAGGGCACTGCCTTCGGGGATTGAGCAGCCAAAAGATCTTTTAAAATATGAAGCGCGTTTATCCGCAGACGACCGAGAAAAAAGCACCAATAGAATAATCTATGACTTACAAAACGTTGGCTTCAAGGTCTGTTTTACGCGCATTGAAGGAATGGGATTCAGGCCAGAATTAGTGCTAGGGACTGTGATATATTCGGGTTTCGAAGAAATTAATGAAGTTATAAGAAGCGTCAGAGAAAATAAGTGGGTCTAAAAGCCATTTATCCGTTCAATAACCGCCGAGTTGGCGGTTTTATGTTTAAAGGGGCGATGAGTCAGGCTTAACGGTTAGGAAACAGCTCTGCGGCCCGTTCCCAAAACTCCGGGTGATTTTGTTTAGTTTTCATATAATACCACCACTCGGCGCCCCAAAGATAAAAAGTGTCAAAGCCGGTCTTGCTTGAAAAATTGATCATCTCGTTAAATTTGTCCAGCCCCATCCGTTCCAGCTGGACATTGATCAGCGTATCTACGATCGGCTGCAAAAGCCACGGTTCGGCCGGAAGCTCAATTACTAAAGACGGCTTTTTGCCGAATAGGGTTCCGATAATATTTTGTTTAATCCTGTAAAAAGCCGGAATAAGAGGATATCTGATCGGCTGGCTTATGTCACCTTGCTTGAAGTAAACATACAGATACATAGTCGTCCCAAAAACATCCCCGTTTTTATACGCCTTGTACCAAAGCCCCCATTCGCCGCTGTCGCTTAGTAGAACTGGCCGAGCTGGGTCAAGCTTACGCACCAATGTAATTTCTTCCTTTAAAAAATTCTCATCAAGAGACCCGCAATCGGAACGACTAAAAGCAGCAAAGTACGGCTCATTTTCCACCTGCCAGTATTTTATATTGTCAAAACCTTTATAGCGATTAACTACGGCCTCAATGTACTGCAGCAATTTTTGATTGCGCGCTTCGGAGTCTAATTTCTGGGCCCAGTCGGGTATATGGCATTCCGGCCAGCCGGGCAGGCGGCGGCCGACGGCCAAAATTACCGAAGCGCCGCGTTTTTGCGCTTCCCGAATCTGAAAATCAAGTTCCGAAAAATTAAATTCCCCGTCCACCGGCTCGGTATTCGGCCAATGAGCCGACAATCGGAAATTGCGAACCTTCAAGTCATCAAGTAGGGCCAGATAAACTTTCTTCCAGTCCAATTTCAGCTCATCGGAATGGAACTTGCTGAAAGAAACGCCGTAAGTGAACTCCGCCGGCACTTTTCTGAACGAGAACAAAAATAAAACCAAAAAAATCACTCCGATAACAATGAAAAAATTATATCTTCTTTTCATATATAAGTTATTTTACAAAAAGAAGGACCAACCCCGCTATTATCACTGCCGTAGCCACTGATTTTTCTAGTATCTCTTTTACCCCCGTTGCTTCGCGGAAATATTCGGGGAATTTTCTACTGAAAATCAGGGCCAGAAAAAGCAAAAAAACAAACTGGGTGCCACCGAGTGCATTCACCATTGAAACATTACCCAGCTTTATTGAATAGATAATCAAAAAGTAGGCAAATCCCGCCAGGGTCTTATTCAAAACTACGACCGTTTTAATCCCGGCTGATGACTGTTTTAAATTTTCACGAATATCTCTCCTGTTGGATGGCACGAACAGAAGAAGCAGGACACCGGTTACACTTCCTAACTCCGCCCAAAAAAGACCATTCCAAAATGAAGTTTGGCTGAAAATTTCTTTCAAGAAAATTGACGAAAGCGCAGACAAACAACCGGCTAAGCAAACATAAAACAAAGATTTCCAGGTAAAACGGAAATATGACATGACCAGCGTGCCGATAACCAATAAAGCAAAACCAGCCAAGAAATTTCCAGTTAATCCTCCTAGCAAAAAAAGGGGGGCCAATCCAAACACTGCGATGGCCGAAATGGCGGCAAATACGGGAGATACATCCGAGGCCTCCGAAATCTTAAGGGCCCGGTAAAGAAAAAGCAGGGAAAAAGTCAAAGCAACCCCGAAGAAAAGCGAGAACTCGAGCAATTTCGGCGTCGGACTTAAGACAACACCAAAAGGCAGAAGCCCGATTACGATAAGCAGTAAAATATTGTTATAAAAAGTATAAACAGCTGGTTTGTTTATCGCCGGCGTTGAAACCATAAATCTGTCGATCAGGGTGACAACCGCAAAAATCGCTTGGGCAAAGATTGTTATAATTATCCAGGACACGGATGTTTAATCGTTTAAGAATTGGTTTCGCAGATTTTTTTGTATTCGTACGCTGACGGCCTGATTCTGCGCTCCATCGTTTTGAAATCAACCTCAACCAAACCGAATCTTGGCCTAAATCCGTCTGGCAATCCAAAATTACTCGAAGGCAAGGAAGACCAGGGCCATTCAAAATTATCTAAAAGGGACCAGTGAAAATAGCCCCTCACGTCTATTTTATCATCAATCGCACGTTTTATCCAATAGAGATGGTCTTTTATAAATTTGGCGCGCTTCATGTCTTTGGCATCGGCAATCCCGTTTTCAGTGATATAGACCGGTTTGTGATACCGCTTCAGTTCCATCAGGACATTATAAATTCCTTTCGGATAAATGTCCCAACCTAGATCTGACTTTTCATACTGTTTTTTATCGCCGAATTTCTTGTGAAAATAATAATTCAGTCCGATAAAGTCCTGACGCCCGTAGATTTTTCGCAAAAATCTGTGGTTTTGGAACCAAATCAAGAATTTTGCCAGAAGATAATTAAAAGGATTGGCGCTGGATTCAAAACTTATATTGTCCGTAGTAATACCAATTTGGAAAGCGGGGTTGACGGCCTTAATTTTTACGTATGCTGCATTGTGCGACGTTATCATATTCTTTACAACCCCAAGATAACGAAAAAGGGATAACGGGTAATACCATTTTTTAAGCGGTAGCCAATTACCGTCCAAGTAGCCCATGTTGGCGAAAACCATCGGTTCATTTATGGTTATCCAAAACTTAGGTATCCCGCTCCCCTGTCCGAGATTTTTGACGACGTACTCGCAATAGCGGGAAAAATAAAAAGGCGCTTTTTTGCTTTCAAAACCACCCTTCCTTACAAACCAAATCGGTAAGGTAAAGTGCCAGAGTGTTACAAATGGCTCAATCCCCCGCTCCCGCAGGGCCCTCAATACCTTCCGGTAATGTTCAATCTCGGCCTCATCAAATTTCCCTTCCTCCGGCTCAACCCGCGCCCATTCAATAGAAAAACGGTGGGCGTTTTGGCTCAGCGATTTAATAATGTCAAAATCCTTTTCGTAAAGGTTGTAGTGGTCGCAGGCACGGCCAGCCGGCGGTACTTTACCCTGCCTTGCCGCTTCGGCCCAGTCGTTGTTTTCGACCTCGCCTTCCACTTGATATGCGGAGGTAGCACTGCCCCAATAAAAACCTGCTGGAAATTTAAATTCTTGATCCATCAATTTAATTATACCAGCTTTTGCTTGTGCGGCGAAATTAAAGCAGGGGGCTTGCATTTTCTTTTGTTTTGCCCTATAATTAAATCTTAATGGAGACAATTATGGAAAAAACCACAGAAAACTCGGAGGAAAGAAGGAAAGAGTGGCTCAAAAGAGGGCCATTGAGCGAAGAAGAAAAGGCGACCTTGAAGAGGTTGCGTCTAGAGCAGATGTCCGCAAGGGCGGAATTGCTAGAGGAGAAAAGGGATATTTTGCAAGTGTTACAGTTCAGGGAAGAACACTGTAAGGGCCTGACCGCCGAGGAAGATAGGGAATATCAAGAGTTGCTGCCGTTCTCCGGAGAGGCGACCGCCCGCAAGGCTGGTGAATGGACCCCTGAAGATGCCAAAAAACTGCAAAGGTTTTACCAACTAGCAGAAAAGAAAAGGGGTAAATAGAAAAAATTCGCCGGAAAGAAAAACCACTCGAGGAGGGTGGTTTGTTTTTCTAACCTAACTTTATTAACCGGTATTTTTTGATATCGGCCGGATTGAATGAGGCGCGTTTATGTTATTGTTGTATAATAGTAAAAAGCGGCGTATTTTAAATTTACGGAGGACAAATGAATATCTCAATCGCCAAAATATTGTCACTTTTGCTTGGCTATCGCTACGTCCTACTCTTCCCTATTGTTGTTTTTGAGGGGCCAATAATTACGGTCATCGCCGGATTTTTCATCTCGCTCGGGTACTTCAACGGTCCCATAGCTTACGCTATTATCGCGGCTGCCGACCTGACCGGCGATGCGCTGCATTATTCTGTCGGCCGTTTGAGCCGATATAAATACGCTGCCAAAATTATCGGTTTTTTGGGCATCAATCAAGCGCGACTGGAAAGAGTTGAGCGTCATTTTGAGCAACATCCCAAAAAAACGCTGCTTCTTGGAAAAATGACCCACGGTATCGGAGGAATTCCGCTTGTGGCCGCCGGTATGGCGAGAATGCCCTTCCGCAAGTTCATATGGATTAATTTGCTTGCGACATTGCCCAAGTCGCTAGTACTCCTGCTAATCGGATATTTCTTCGGCCAATATGTTTATCAGATTAAAAAATACTTTGATATCGGCGCTATTTTGATGCTGATTTTGGCAATTTCGCTAGCGATTTTCTATTTCGTAGCCGTCAGATTGGCTAATAAATCTTCCCACGACGAATAGTATGATAAATCTTGAAAAAAAGTTTATCACGACTGAGAATGGGAAGATTTTTTATTTTTCGCGCATTATATCCAAAGATCGGCCGACAGTCCTGCTTCTTCACGGCCTATCTTCAAATCACACGGCATGGTTTGAATTAATGGAAACCTTAGATAAAAACGGTATCAACAGTTTGGCGCCTGACTTACGCGGCCATGGCTTTTCGGATAAGACCAAGAAAAAAGAATTGTATAAATTCCCCGTATTTAAAAATGACGTTGAATTGATCGTCAAAAAAGAAGGGCTAGATGGCGTTCATTTGATCGGATACTCGTTCGGCGGCTATATCGGGATGGACTTTGCCGCAGCTAATCCCCTGTCGGCTAAAAGTTTGATCTTGATCAGCGCCAATCATGTTAACCCGCTGAAATATACCCCGTTTTCGTTTTTGACCCCGGCTGCCCACGCTCTTCTTGATACTTTGGCCCTCCTGTTAATTTGGCAAAAAAGAGAACAGTATCACTATTTTGACCAAAGGGATCCTTATGGGTATTGGGAATCAACGCTCAAAGGACTGACGACAATGCCCCTCTCAATAAATTTTTGGATGCTGTCGGAAGTTTTACGGCTGAATTTAAAAAACTCTGTTGATAAAATAAAATGTCCGACTTTGATAATGCACGGGAAAAACGATCCGTTCGTCACCGAAGCTGAAGTCAACGACATGGCGGCGAAAATATCCGATTGCCGGGTTGTTCACTTGGAAGATTCCGGCCATTATTTGGCCTTGCATTACCAAGAAAAGATCGCCGAAGAAACATTAAAGTTCTTGCACCAAGTTTTATGAAAATTGCCATTTTTAGCGATACATTTTCTCCTCAAATCAATGGCGTCGCCCGCGTGGCTCACCAATCAGCTGAAATCCTGGCCAAATTGGGGCATCAAGTCATGGTTCTGACGGCCGCGGCGAGAACCAATAAGGAAAAACTAACAAGTAACAACGGATTCAGCGTGGCATTTTGTCCGTCGTTACCCGTCGGAGTTTATCCCGGGGAAAGAGCCGCTCTGCCCTTTGGTTTTTCAGCATTCTCAAAAATTAAAAAATTCGGCCCGGAAATAATCCATAGCCATACGCCCTTTGCAATTGGCTGGGGATCGGTGTTCGCTTCAAAAATTTCAGGAATAAAACTTATCGGAACTCATCACACTTTTTACGACCATTATTTAAAGTATATCAAAATGGATTATAGGTGGGCAAAGTGGTTAACCTGGAAATATACGGTCAGATATTACAATTTTTGCGATTTGGTTATAAGTCCGTCAAAGTCCTTGGCCGATGAATTGGTTAATCGTGGTTTGTATAAACCTATAAGGATTATCGCCAACGCGATAGACACTAACTTCTTCAAGCCAGCATCCCCCGAAATCAAAAAGCGCCTAAAAAAGAAATTCGGAATCGCTGATTGTTCGCTCATATACATGGGACGCCTAAGTTACGAAAAGAACATCGACCAAGCATTAAGAGCATTCTCTTTAGCTGCCAAAGAGAACTCCCGAATTAGTTTTATGATTGTCGGCGACGGTCCGGAAAAAATAAATCTGGAAAATTTTGCATCTGATCTTGGCATAAGAAATAAGGTCATTTTCACAGGGTTTCTGCGGGATGGCAAATTGCTTGAAACGCTCCAGGCCAGCGACATTTTCATAACCGCCAGTAAAAGCGAAAATATGCCCCTCTCCGTTTTGGAAGCAATGGCCACGGGGTTGCCTATTGTGGCGGTTGCGGAAAAAGGCATGCCCGAGATTGTAAAAAACGGTATTAACGGGTTTCTGGCTGGTGCGGACGATTGGAGAACAATGTCCGAACACATCTTACAAATATGTTCTGATAAAAAATTAAGAGAAAAGTTCAGTTCCGCCTCCCACGTTTTAGCTGCAGACCATTCGCCCGCAAATATAGGCGGCCTGCTTGAGAAAACCTACCAAGAAGTGTTAAACGGAAAAATAACATGAAAATTTGTCTTTATCTGGAATTTTATAATTTTCGGGGGGGAATTTTTTATAAAAAAATAGGCACGGGCCTGCTCTCATCATATAGGAATCAAGAAGTTATGCTGAAAAGTTTAGGTATTGATTTTGTTGAAAGGTGGGATGATTCTTGCGATATCTTGCAAATAAACACGCCCTGGCTTAAATCAATCTGGCTCATAAAAAAGGCAAGAAACAGGGGTAAAAAAATAATCATCTGGGCCCATGTCACAGCCGAAGACATAAAGGGAGTTTTTTGGTTTGGGTCTCTCGTCTCCCCTGTCTTAAAAAGATATCTGATTTTCGCCTACGGTTTGGCTGACTTGGTCTTCTGCCCCAGCGCCTATACCAAATCTTTGCTGATAGCTTACGGCCTTCCCGAAAAAAAATTAGTCGTCCAGTCAAACGGCGTTGACTTAAAAGATTTCTTTTCAGATGCCGAGGAAAGGGTTCGGGCCAGAGCCGCTTTTAAACTGCGGGGATTGGTCGTCGGCACTATAGGTCTGGCTATTCCCAGAAAAGGAATAGCCACTTTTTTGTCGTTAGCCCGCGATTTCCCGCAAATCCAGTTCATTTGGTTTGGCAAGATTTACAGTTCTCTGATGGCAAAACCGCTCCCAAAGAACCTGCCGCTCAATGTCGTATTTACGGGTTTCGTGGAAAACATCAGAGCGGCTTTCAATTCTTTAGATATTTTTATTTTTCCGTCTCACGAGGAAAATCAAGGCATGGCAATACTGGAAGCGGCAGCGGCGGGCTTGCCAATACTTGTTCGCGACATTCCGGTTTATCAGGGCTGGCTTGTTCATGGCGAAAATTGCTTAAAAGCAAAAAACAACGAAGAATTTTCCGGTTATCTGAAAAAGTTATTAGAAGACGGGAATTTACAAAAGCGCTTGGGAGAAAACGCAAAAATTTTGGCTCAAAAAGAAAGTTTACCGGAAATAGCAAAAAAAACTCTGGCTATTTACCAGAATCTGCTAAAATAAGCGAAGTGATAAAAAGTTCTTTGATATTAATCAAGGCGCTCTCATCATCAAGTAATCGCGATTAAATAACCATTTTGATATTTGGAAGACTCCAAACGTTATAAACACGGCCGAAAATACGTCAATTGAATAATGGAGGTGTCCTAAAAGAACCGCGGTTCCGCCAATCAGCGCGGAGAAGAGGAAGAAATATTTTAAATATTTTTCATTCCAGAAGATAAGGGTCAGTAGAAACGGCAATCCCGTGTGGGCGGAGAAAAACAAATCATCACCAGAGCTTATCCTGTGAAAAATATCCTCGCCTTGAATGTATAAAGCATTCGCGGGAGGAGCAACATGGGTCATAACCATAAAAAACGAACGTGTCAGGAAAAAAATGGATATGCTTTTCAGGGTAAACGGAATCCGGCGCGGTTCAATAAAAAGAATGATTCCTATAATGATTATGAACAAGAGCGCCCCCTCGGAATATATCAAATCAACGTTAACGATCGGCAGGTTATCAAGCAGAATGTCAGTGACAGAGTTGCTCGCGTGTATCACTGTATAAGAATTCGCGTAGTAAGTTGCGAATAAACTGACGAAAAGCAAAACCAAACCCAGAAAGACGTCGAACAAAAACGCCTTCTGGGTCCAAAAAAACTTATGTTTTTTGATGATGTTTTTCACTTTTTCACGGATATCTTAACTGAACTTCTTGCAATAAATCATCGCCCGTCTCGTAAAATATTAATTATTGATTGCTGGTGCTTGCCGGGCTTGGACTCGGCATATTGGGCCTGATCTGAACCGATTGCGCCGTAATGCTTCCATCTTGGTTTGCTTGGCCGCTGACGGTAACCGACTCGCCGATCTGCAAATCACCTGCCGTTCCCTTCGCAAATTTATCAACTTCGGTGGTATTTGAATAAAATACAATTTTTGATCCGCCATCATTTAATTTGACGGTAACACTGTTATTGTCTTTGGCGATAATCTCTCCGGTGGTAAAACCTCCGGACCCGTTTCCCCTCAATCCTCCCATATTGGCCGCGCCACTTCGCTGAAGATTTCCAAAATTCCCCTGCGCCGACCTCTGCGGAGTTTTGCTTTGGGCATATTTCGTCCCCCCGTAAAAACCGGCTCCTCCGAAAACTACCGCTATCGCAACTGCTATAATTAATGATTTTTTCATAAAGTTTTCAATTTACTAATTTTCAATTTTCAGTGAATGCTCCGATTTTCAATTTTCAAACCTGTTTGAAAATTTAGTCATTGAAAATTCAATGAAAATTGAGAATTGAAAATTGTAAATTATACTTGTATTTTTGAAAATAAATATCCTCCGACAACAAGCAGGATGGCCACAATCACGCCCAATACAAGAAAGTCCATAGTAAGCCCGAAATGAACACCATTTGCCAAAGTTCCCCGAAGCCCGTCCACGCCGTAGGAAAGCGGATTAACGCTAGCAACCGCAATCAACCCCTTCGGCAACCCCTGCAGAGGAAAGAGAGCACCGGAAAGGAAAAAAATCGGCATTACGAGAAAGTTCATGATAAGCTGGAATCCTTGCATATCCTCAAGCAGAGACGCGATGGTTGTCCCCAGTGCGGTGAAAAGGAGGGCGATAAGAACGGTGAAAAGAAACGCCATCGGCAAAAGCGCCATACTAACCGGCCGAAAGCCTACAAGCAGCGAAAGCAATAATACGATAACGCCCTGCAAAGAAGCGACGGTCGCGCCGCCGAGAGTCCGGCCAATCATAATCTGAAGACGAGAAACGGGAGCAACAAGAGTTTCTTTCAAGAAACCAAATTGTCTGTCCCAGATAATCTCAATGCCGGAAAATAACGCGGTAAAAAGAATGCTCATCGCAATAATACCAGGGGTTAGAAACTGAATGTAATTTCCCCCGCCGGCGCGCTGAAATATTGGGCCAAAACCAAATCCTAAAGCCAAAAGGAAAAGAAGAGGCTGGCCAAGCGAACCGATTATTCTCGTCTTGGACCGGAAATAACGTTTTAATTGTCTTAACCAAAGAATATAGATGGTGCTCATGATATTTATTATCTATGCCGCATTCTGCGATGCATGCGCAAATGGTCAATTGCGCCGACTTCTTCTTCTCGAATGGCGCGGCCGGTAAGCGCAAGGAACGCATCTTCTAAAGACGAGGTGTTGGTCTGATGCTTTAGCTCCTGCGGTGAACCCTGAGCGACGATTTTACCTTTGTCAATAATTGCAACTTGCTTTGCAACGCGATCGGCTTCTTCCATATAGTGAGTGGTAAAAAAGACCGTCATTCGCTCCTCTTTGTTTAAATTTTTGATATAGCTCCATATATGGTCTCTCGTTTGAGGATCAAGGCCAAGTGTCGGTTCGTCAAGAAAAAGAATTTTGGGATGGTGCACGAGTCCGCGGGCGATCTCAAGCCGCCGTTTCATGCCGCCCGAAAAATGTTTTACTAAATCATCCTTTCGGTCCCAAAGTTCCACGAATCGCAATAACTGCTCAACCCGTCCCCGACGGATATCTTTCGGCACTTTATATAATACGCCGTGAAACTCCATGTTCTCATAAGCCGTAAGCTCCTCATCCAAACTCGGGTCCTGAAATACGATTCCGAATGAACGACGCGCTTCATTTTGGTCGGTAACCGGGTCATAACCGTTCAAGCGCATCTCGCCGGAAGTGGGATGCAAAAGCGTGGTGAGCATCCTGATTGTCGTAGTTTTCCCGGCACCGTTAGGGCCAAGAAATGCAAAAATCTCGCCGTCAGGAACGGAAAGGGAAATATTATCCACCGCCGTAAAATCATTAAACCTTTTTGTAAGATTTTTAACTTGAATCATGTTATTCGTATCTTAATGCTTCTATTGGATTCAAACCAGCGGCACGGCGGGCGGGGTAGTAGCCGAAACTAATCCCAATGGCGGCGGATACGCCGAATGCCAATAAAATTGAAAATAACGAAATTGAAGTCGTGAGTCCGCCAAAGTGCGAGATAAGCAAGCTCAAAATCCATCCCAGAACAACACCGACGCCTCCTCCGGTAAAAGTTAACATCACTGCTTCCGCCAAAAATTGAAGATTAATATCCCTGCTTTTCGCACCTATGGCTTTGCGCAGGCCTATTTCCCTCGTTCTTTCGGTTACTGTCGTAAGCATCATATTCATTATCCCGATACCACCAACGACAAGAGATATACCAGCTATGGCACCCAGGAATATCGTAAGCGTGTTGGTAATTGAGGAGGCAGTTGCAATAATATCTGCCTGATTGAGAGTGCTAAAATCGGCAAGAGTCGGATCTGATATATGGTGCCGATCGAGCAAAAGATTAGTGATTTGCGCCTGCATATCCGTCATTGACTGCTGGTCAACCGCTTGGACGTTAATGTCGCTCACGTACTCATGGCCGGTTAAAAAACGCTGGGCAGTGGAAATTGGAATATAAATTACATCATCGGGGTTGCTAAAGCCACTTCCGCCTTTTGCTTTAGTAACGCCAACAATCTTAAAGATAACTCCCTTTATCCGTATTGTCTGGCCGGTAGGATCTACACTTTCCCCAAAAAGATCATCGCGGGTAGTTGGCCCGAGCACTGCTACTTTGGCAAGACCTTTCACTTGCTGGTCATCAATAAATGATCCGGTGTCAATCTCAACGTTTTTTACTGAAGGATAGGCCGCTACTGTTCCTATTACTTGAGTATTGGTATTGGTTCCCCGTGCAGTAATTTGATAACGGCCGTCAACTTCTGGCGCGATGGCTTGGGTAAGCGAAATCTGCTGCTGAATCGCATCGGCATCAGCTAAAGTAAGAGTTTGGGAGCTGCCACGGCCGGCGTTTACTTCCATTCCCGGCCCGCGCTGGGCACCAGGCATAACGATTATCAAATTAGACCCAAGCGACTGGATGCTTGACTCAATGGTGCTTTGCACGCCTTGGCCGATTGAAACCATGGCGATGACCGAACCGATACCGATTATGATGCCAAGCATGGTCAGGCCCGTCCGCGCTTTATTCACCAAAAGGGCCGCAGATGTCTCTTTAAATAAATCGGAAATAGTCATGTTCGTTGTTGTCAGGCAATATTATGCACCTTCCTCTTATTTTTATTTTTTTCATCGCTGACGATAGCACCATCCAAAATATGGATTATTCTGTCGGTATGTTCCGCCACGTATCGTTCATGGGTAATGAGAATAATGGTACGACGCTGTTTTTCATTTAAAGCTTGGAATGTATCAAGTACAATTTCCCCGGTCTTGGTATCAAGATTTCCCGTGGGCTCATCGGCGAGAATTAGAGAAGGATTATTAACGAGCGCCCTGGCGATTGCGACGCGCTGCATCTGCCCACCCGAGAGCTGATTGGAATGGTGATAAAAATGCGACTCATCCAATCCGGCATTCTCAAGGGCCGCTTTCGCCCTTGCTTCCCGTTCCCCGCTTGGCAAGCCGGCGTAAATTAACGGCAGGACCACATTGCGGAGAACTGTTGTCCGGGGTAATAAATTAAAAGATTGGAACACAAATCCGAGTTTGTTCTTTCTGATATCCGCCAGCTCATCGTCGGAAAGTTTGGAAACATCCTGGCCATCCAAAAGATACTTGCCGCTAGTTGGCGTATCAAGGGCACCGATTATATGCATTAACGTTGATTTGCCGGAACCGGAAGGCCCCATAATGGCGATGAATTCCCCGTCATTTATCTCAAAAGAAACCCCTTTGAGGGCAACAGTTTTTACATCTCCGCTATTATAAATTTTTGTGATGTTGTCGCATTTAATCATCGGGGTAAAAAGTTAGCGAAGCGGGGTTATGTTTCTGGTGGAACCGCCGCTACTACCACCAAAAATACTTCTGGTGGTCTGGGTAGACTGGGCCTGAGTCGTTGTAGATGACGGGGTTATGGTCCTTGTTATCACCAAATCGCCCGCCTTTAGCCCGCTCGTAACCTCCGATACCGTATCGTTGGACAATCCGATTTCAACCGCTTGCTGGAGGGGCGCAGGATTTAAGATAACACCCGTTGTGCTGTTGGCAGCGTTTGCCAGAAGCTGGCTGGCGGCAGTTGCATCTTGAGGTACTTCAACGTAACTTGTCCCTCCCGCAGACTTGATCGCAGAATTGGGGACCATCAAAACGTTCTGTTTCGCATTAGTAATAATGTCGGCGGAGACACTCATGCCGGGTTTAACTCTGGTATCCTGCGTATCAAAATTAATTTTTACGGTGTAAGTCACAACTCCTTGACTAACCGTCCCCAAGGTATCAATTTCCGACACCTCGCCCGTTATCGTGAGATCCGTGATAGCGTCAAATGTAAGCGTGGCTTTCTGGCCGACTTGAACTTTGGCGGCGTCAACTTCGTTAAGAGAAATTTCGGCAATGCTCTGGTTCGTAATCATCGTTGCTACGACAGTGCCGCTGGAAACAGAATCTCCCTTTTCAACCGCAACGTTCGCCACAGTGCCGGCAAAAGGAGCCCGTATGTATAAATGGGCAAGATTATCGTTGGCATCCGAAAGCGCAGCTTCTTTCTGGGAAATCAGATTTTCTTGATCCGTAAGATCTAAAGGATCCCCCATCCCAGCGCTTGTTATTGCTTGCTCTTGCGAGCGGATTGAACTTATAGACCCGGAAACCCCGCTCATACAGCTATTTAGGGTACCGAAAAAACTGGCAAGATTTTTCTGATAAGTCGTTATCTGGGCCGGAATGGCAGAGACGCCCGCACCAGCTTGTTTATTTTGTTCATTAATATCCGATATTAATGCGTCAATCATATTTTGTTCGCTCTTTACTGCCTGAACGGCTAAACGCAAAGTAGATAATGTATTGTCCAGCGTCGGTTTTAATGTTTCCGGCTTTATATCAAGAAGGCGCAGCTCTCTATATTGGCTGAGGGCTGATTCATAAGATGCTTCTGCTGCAGTAAAATCATCTTCGGCAAGATGAGAAAACTGATTAAATGCCCTGAGTTCATCAATGTCTGCTATACGATTTCCATATTCGCAAATATTAGGAGAGCAACTGCCTTTCAATGTATCGCCGTACAAAACATCGTTTGCTCCGTTCATTATATCTACTAATTCCGAGAAGGCGTTGGAAATTTGGTTAAGACCATCTTCATAAGATTTTTCCAGGCTATCGGTACGATTTTGCTGGCTTGTTCCTTGGTCAATTTTAAATTTTTCCAAAGATATTCTCGCATTATCCAGGGCTAACTGGGCATCCCGTACGGCTTTTTGGGCATCAGTTATATCAAGTTGTGCCAATAGTGTCCCCGTTTTGACCTGCTGGCCGTTTTTCACACCGACATAAATGACATCGCCCGAAGCTTTCGGTTTTACATCCACCTGATTTGAAACGGAAACCTGTCCGCTGCCGGAAACTGAAGTGATGATGGTCCCCTGCTGAACGGCAGCCAATGCATAACGAGTTACCGCGGAACTACTGCCTAACTTTTGGTAGCCGAAATATGAACCTAGAATAATTACGAGGACCAAAAATACCGTGGTGATTTTGTGCTGCGATATAAATTGTTTAATTTTTTGAAACATAGTTTTTGGTAATTAATATTTCCGCCGTTACCGCATCATCGGCATTGGTATGGAAGGCACTGGCATAAACGGCGTAACTCTGATAAATTTGGCTTCTATCTGGCCTAAATTATTCGGATCTCCGATAACCACGACATTATCATTGATTTTAAGATCGCCGGGTTTTATGGTTTCTCGCAAACGCTGGATTGTTGTGTCATTTTTTATTAACACTGATTTCTCAACATTATCCGGGCCCTTGATAACCAGGGTTGCCGCTTGTCCCGAGTCCGCCTGCGGTGAGCCCGTCGAACCCGTCGAGGGATCAATCTTTATAACTTGCCCGAAAGTCCCGTGAGCATCAATAAGGTCTCCCCCGCTGAAATCTTTGGCAAAATTTCCCATGAATCCCTCTCTGGGACCGCCGAAATTGCGGCTATAATTTTCTCCCCACGCATAGGAAAATCTGGCCTTGCGATATCCAACCGCCGCACCTAAGGTGAATGCTCCCACCAACAGCGCGAGGCCAAAAAGAACAACGATTATAACAACGAAGGTTTTTGATTTTATAAAATTCAGAAAATTATTCGTATCCATTATGTTTTAAACTTCCGATATAAGTACGGGTAGCTCGTGTAATAAACCCAAGTTACTTGTGGCGGAATTAGTGTTTTTGCTTGTTAATTAATTTCATAAGCGATAAGAACTTTTCAAAATAAACGCCGGCCAACCTTACGAAAAGCAAAAATAGAGCAAGCGGAATAAGGAAAAACAAGAGATAAGCCCCGGGCATTGACTCAAAAACTGAAAGTAGAAAGCTTTGCCAATATTTCAACACCATTTTGGGATCGGAAAAGATAAGGGACAAAAACGGGCCGAAACTGGATTGGATAAGCACTTGTTTAAGGCCGATAAACGCAAAGACGGAAAGAAAAACAAAAATTAAAAGGGCGGAAACAAAAAACCCGAGGTGCTTTCTCGCCATGCCGAGCTGTTTTTCCAGCTTCAGGCGCTTTATGATGCGCGAGAAGAGGCCCCGAGGAGGTGCCGCCGGGGAGATATATGTAAATATCCGTCTCTCGTCTCGCATAGATAGTAATACGAGCTACTTATGCGTTTTGGTGCATTAGCTCTTCCTGTGAGAGTCGGTAAGGAGAATTTTTTTCAGCAAAGATAAGCTCCTGCGGTAATGGCTTTTTACAGTATTCAGGGGTTTATTTAGGCGTTCGGCAATTTCACGGAAGTTAAGGTCATCATTAATGCGAAGGTTGACGACGGCATTATAATCACCGGGCAATCGCGCTAGGGCAAATGCTAACTTTTTGGAGGTTTCTTGAAGCACCAATCGCTCGGTAATTGAGGGAGATTCATCGGCCAGTGAGTTTGCAAAATTATCGTCTCTGGCCTCGTCCTGAATCACGGAAAATGGCAGGGCGTTTTTCTTCTTTAGCCAGTCAATGGCAGTGCGCTTGGCAATGGTAAAAATCCAAGTCTTAAAACTCCCCTTCTTGGGGTCAAATCCCTTCGACGGACTTAGGGCAGGCTTTTTGAGATTCCGCCAAACCTTCACGAAAACCTCTTGAGTAATGTCCGAGGCATTGTCCTGATTGCCGGTATAGTTGCGCGTGAAAGCGTATATAAGCGGCAGATACCGCTTAATTAAATCCTCCAAGGCGTGCTCGTCATTGCTCTTGAGGTATCGCCAAACTAATTGTTCGTCGTTGGGACGATTCATGGTTATTTTTAGTATATCACAAAAACGCCTGAAAATAAAGTGACAAATCCCAATTGGTTAATAAGGAATCTCAAATACTTTTTGTTTGGATTTAGCTCCGGCGAGGATTTTAATTTGCGATTTGGGAATATTAAGATGCCGCGCGAGCGCATTGATTGCGGCAGAGTTCGCCTTGCCTTCCCGGGGAGGAGATTTGGTATGGATCTCAAAATGAGCAGGGTCTATTCTTTTAACGCTATCTGTTTTTGAATTTGGTTTTACCTTAACAAAAATTTTCACGGCTTGAGTTGATAATTAATTTGCCCGATACTACTCTTTCTGATATCATTATGAACTGTAAAGCTTAGTTAACAAACTGGTTTCAAAGTGAAGTCGGTGAAAATCCGACACTGTCGCGCAATGGTAAGTTTCTAATTTTAGAAACAAGTCCAATCCTTTGAAATCGATAAATAATCGCCCGCGTCAGGCAAACTTCTAAAATAAAACATCGCCTGTCGGTGTTTTTTGTTAGTTGTTTATCTCGCCGCGCGTAAGAAGCATGGAAAGAGAAAATTTTCAGGGTTCGGTGAAGTATGTTATCGGCTGGATATTGGTTCTGATAATTCGATTTGTCCCATTCAGGCCGCCAAATGTCGAACCGATAATGAGCACCTTGATGCCCTTCTCTAAAAAATACAAATGGTTTGGGGCATTAATATTTTCCTCAACCTCAATAATTATTTTTGATTTAGTAACTCACACCGTTGGCCTGTGGACATTAATTACCGCGTCAACTTACGGCGCAATTGGTATCGCCTCAGCTTTTTATTTTGCCAAAAGAGAATCTAGCGCGATAAATTATCTGAAATTCTCCATCGTAGGAACCTTGGTTTTTGATGCTCTTACTGGTTTGTCCGTAGGTCCGTTATTTTTCGGCCAGTCATTTTTTAGCACTTTCTATGGCCAGATTCCCTTTACCCTTTATCATCTTGCGGGTAATATTACCCTTTCGCTTATCGTCAGCCCGTTGCTTTATAAATGGATATTGGTAAACCCCAAATTAGAAACCGCCAGTGTAATAAAAAAACTCGGCCTGGCAACCTAAATATTGCGAAACTGGTTTTTATCACAGACCCTTGTGGCTGACATCTCCGGTCTGAAACCAGAGATATACGAGTATTGTAGGGGTTTTTGAGGGTCTTTTCTAGAGACAAATTTAGGGGTCTCGGTCAGGCCAATTTGTTCTTTATAATATTATCAAACTCTATAATTCTTCGGCCTGGATTATTTTTTCTGTGAATGTTAAATGTAAGTAAGCCCAAGCTCAGAATAAAAGATTCCTTACTCATAGCGCAGAGCTTCTATCGGGCTCTTTTGTGCGGCTTTGCGTGCAGGATAGATACCAAATACGAGACCGATAATAATAGAAACGCCTGCAGCGAGTCCAATTGCCGAAAACGGCAAAGCAAGGGTCCAACTAATCGTCGTGAAGCTAACTAAAATAAGATATAGCCCGATTGTGAATAATGCACCTACTAGAATACCGACTAATCCACCGACAAAAGTAAGCAACGCCGCTTCAACTAAAAATTGCTGAATGATGTCCTTATTTGTGGCGCCAACGGCTTTGCGCAAACCAATCTCTTTGGTCCGTTCAACCACAGAAACCAGCATAATATTCATAATGCCTATGCCGCCAACAACCAACGAAATGGAAGCAATGGCAGTTAAAAATAGTTTTAAAACCGTAGTTATACTATCTAACAAAGCCACGACATCCGCCTGGGTCATAACGGTAAAATCATCCTTGTTGGGATCGGTGATGCCGTGATTTTGGCGAAGAACAGAGATAACCCGCGATTCTACAAAGTTAATATCATAAGCGCTGTTTGCCTGTGCGACGATATCGTTATAGTAATCAATTCCCAACATTTGTTTTTGAGCAACCGTAACCGGGAGGATGATCATATTATCCTGATCCAATCCCCCGGCCCCGACTCCCTTATGATCAAGCACGCCGATAACTGTAAAGGTAATATTTTTTAAACGTACGGTTTTCCCAATCGGTTCAAAATTACTAAATAATGTTTTGGCGGTTCCGAAACCTAACACGGCGACATGATTGAATGAGTCGACGTCGTTTTGGGTGAAAGCATACCCCTTGGCAAGCGTGAAATTCCGAATCGCGAAAAAGTCCGGCATAGTACCATCATATGTCACGGAGATATCATTGCTATTATAAACAACGCGAGCTTGTCCGCGTACCTCCGGGGCGGCTTTATCTATTGATGCTTCACGTTTTAGTGTGTCCAGATCATTCTTATTTAATGTCTTGATTATGATACCCAGCCCCGATGACGGCGCTGAAAATTTAGAACTTTTATTTGCGCCGGGTATGATGTAGATCAGATTAGAGCCGGCTCCTTGTACCTGGTTTAAAATTAAATCCTGGGCCGATTGCCCAACAGACATGAGCAAGATTACAGACGCAATTCCGATTACAATACCGAGCATTGTGAGCGCCGTTCGGGTTTTTGAACGAAAAAGACCCTTTACTGCCGTTTTGAATATGTCACGAAGCTTCATATATTTATTTAAAGAATTTGTGATGCTGATTTTTTACTATTTCCTTGTCGGATTCAACACCGCCATCTTTAATTGTAATAGTCCGATTGGCAAATTGGGCAGTATAAGTTTCATGGGTTACCAGAATAATAGTGTGGCCTGCGGCATGTAAATCCTCTAGAATTTTTATGACTTGGGCTCCGGATTGAGAATCTAGGTTACCCGTCGGTTCATCGGCAAAAATGACCTGAGGATCATTAACAAGAGCTCTTGCGATAGCTACGCGCTGTTTTTGACCGCCGGATAATTTGCCAGCTTCAACATTTATTTTATCCGCCAGTCCGACTGCTTTGACGGCGTCCTCTATGAGTTTTTTTCTATCCTTGATATTTACATCAGAATATAGCAAAGGTATCTCAACATTATCATAAACCGATGCATGCCCTAATAGATTAAACGATTGGAACACAAAACCCATTTCTTTATTGCGGATATAAGCCAACTCGGCGTCACTTAAGTCATGCATTTTTTTACCGAAAAAAGTATAGACACCGCTAGTCGGCCGATCCATAAAGCTTAGGATATGAAGCAAAGTAGACTTACCCGAACCGGAAGGACCAATTATGGCTACAAATTCACCCTGTCTGATTTCAAATGAGATATTATTTAACGCAATTGTCGGCGGGTCACTGTCATAATAAGCTTTTTGGATATTTTTAAGAGAAATCATAAATTGAGTTTATTTTTTAACACCAATGTTTTCCACTATATTGCCGTCTTGGACGCCGGAAATAACTTCCACGCTGCCGTCTTTTGCGCGAATACCTATGGTAATCAGGGTCTGCTTAGGGGCACCATTTATTATCTTATTAACGAACGTACCCTGATCATTTTCCAGAATTGCCACCTGTGGCAGGATTATGACATTAGATTTTTGCTGGGTTAGGATATCTAAATTAGTAGTCAGACCGTCCTTCAACCGCTGATCCGGTTTATCAAAGACAACCGTAACTTTATAATCAACCACGCCATCAATAATCTGTTTTCCGGGATCAACTTTGCTTACTTTTCCAGTAAACGTTTCTCCAGAGAACGCATCAATAGTGATTTCCACAGGATTATTAACAGCAATTTTACCGATATCGGTTTCCGGAACATTTGAATCAACTTCAAAATGGGAATCGTTTAGGACTGAAGCGGCAATGACTCCGGCGGTAACTGTCTCTCCCTGTTTAAAATTCACTGCAGTCACAATACCCGTCACCGGAGAAAAGATCATGTTTTGTGCTATCTGTGCACTAATAACTGCTAAATTTGCTTTTGCCTGGTCAAGTTGTGATTGAGCAATGGCCAGGTCAAAGGATGTCGGTGGCGCCTTTTTTAAATCAAGTGAAGCTTGGGCATTATTGACGTTATTTTCGGCAGTGATCAACATCTGTTGCTGAGTTGAAATAGCTGAAATCTGGTTGAGAACGTTCGAATTGGCATTGTTGGCCGAAAGTTTGTCGGCGTCGATAGCGTTAGCAAGACTAATGGCGCTCAAAAGAGAATCCAAAGTGTTTTTTGTGGCTATCAGGGCGTCTTTGGTTTGGGACAAAGCCGCGTCAGCATCTATGCTTTGCAATCCGGCGTCCAGTTTACCTTTCAATCCACTATTTAGTTCCAGGAACGCCCAAGAATCAACCAGTCCCATGCCGGGTTTATCGTAGATATCAAAAAGGGCAACTTCTTTTTTATCGGAAATGTCAGACGCTTGGAATGCGTAAATCTGACTTCGGTATTTTGTTTGGAGGAGATCGGAGACCGTTGCCAGCGCGTTAATGGCGACGTTCAAAGCAGTTTTGGCAGTGTCGATGGAGATTTTTGTTTTTGCCGTCTCCAGAGTTGCTTTGGCATTATCTAAACTAGTTTGGAGAACATTGACGTCTTCTGGGCGGGCGCCGTCCTTAACCTGATCCAGCTTTGCCTGCGCTTCGTCAATCTGGGCCTGTTGTAACTGTCTCTGGCCTTCCAATTCTGCCGTATCAAGGGACATAAGAATCTGCCCAGAACCGATGCGAGAACCAGTAACCACATTGACTCTGGCCAAACGTCCTGAACGCTGGAACGCCAAATCAACATTTTCTGATGACGTCACATTACCGGTCACACTGATCTCTTCTCTGATATCGCCCCGGTGAGCCGTTATTGTGACCAGTTGAGTTGGTTTTTTAGCTACAACTATAATAACAACTATCGCAATGGCCACCCCGACTAATAAACTGATTCCTAATTTTGTTTTAAAAAATGTCATATTTATTTTTTATTATTAATTTTTTTCGTAGGCTTGAATCGTGTGTTTAGCATTTTTTATTTATAATATTATCGGCAATTTTCTTATTGAGGGCAGCATATTGAGTTAGCTCCTTATCAGTAAGCACATTGAAGAGCTCTGTCATTTTCTGCAATCCTTGCTCTTCGAATTCTTTAAATTGTTTTTTGGCTTTTTCGGATAATGACAAGTCAATGACTCGTCGATCATCGGGGTTACCTCTACGAACCAAATACCCGTTATCAACCAGACCATCAGTTAATTGTGTTACTGCGCTGCTAGTAATATGGAGCGCTTCGGCAATGGCTTTTATGTTCGCGAGGCTATTTTTAGCCACAAAACGCAATACAAAGCCTTGAGATGGAGTAATAGCTATCTCCTTTTTAGCGGTATAGCCCACTATCAACTTGTGCCCCATGGCATGTATATTTTGCAAAAGACCTTCAATTACCTTTTTGCGATTTATCATAGATAATAGTTCAGTTTATTAAGATACTTAACATATTAGCACCTTACATATTCACAGTCAATGGCCAGACAAAAAATCACCTATGGGTGGGTTTTTGTTCTTGAATACGGCGCTCAGCCGGTATGCATTAGGCGGAATAGCAAGTCGGGTGAGCATGAAGGGTCTAGGACTAGAACCGCAAAAAACGGCTATCCGTCTAGGTCCTCGATACTTCCGACCTTGGCTGCCGGGCTTGGATTCGGACCAAGATGCCATGGTTCAGAGCCATGTATCCTACCATTAGATGACCCGGCAATTGTATGAAATTTTACAACAAAAAAGGCGTTTTTACAACGTCTCGTATTTTTCTTCTACTTTCTATTTTCTAAATTCTCAAGTGTTTCCTTATCGCAATAAAACTGGAGATCACGCCCAAGAAAATCCCCAAGACAATAATTAACAAAAATACTTGGGCAATGCCGTGCACAAAATAGCTGAATAGATTAATCTCCGGCGCGAAAGACGAAATTTTGCCGGAAGCGAAATACGAGATCGGATAGAATACCCCCAGAGCTACCGCCGCAGCGAATAACCCGTAAAATCCGCCTTCTACAAGATACGGGCCGCGGATGTGCCAATTTGAAGCGCCGACCAAACGCATTATCTCAATCTCCTGCTTCTGATTGAAAATCGTCAGACGGACGGTATTAAAAGTTACAAGCACGGCGATGATGGCCAAAACAAAAGTTGCCGCTAAACCCCAATCCCTGATGCCATTGGAGATATTCTGAATCCGTCCTATAACGCTCGCGTTCTCGTAAAAATCAATTTTATCAATTACGCTTCTGAATTTGTCGTTCTCCAGAAACTGGGCTATTGAAGCATATTGAGAAGGGTCCTTGGCCTTAATATTGAGTGATGCCGCTAACGGATTGGTATCAAGCTGGCTTAATGAGTCCTGAATTAACTGGTCTTGGGCATGACTCGCTTTAAAATCCGCCAGCGCCTGGTCGCGGGAAGTATACGTTATATTAGAAATATCTGGCAGAGATTCAAGGTCCGATTTTACCTGAAATATCTGTTCCTCGGTGGCATCGGCGGTAAAATAAGCGCTAACATCAATTTTGCCCTGAATTGAAGCCACGACCTGGGAGGTCAGAAATTGAAGCGACAAAAGACCGAGGAATAAAATAAGGGTCAGCGCCATTATGCCCGTTGCCCCAAAACTAAGATAGCCGTTTCTTCGGAAATTGGTCCAAGCGCTCCTGATTATTTTTTTGAAATTCGTCATTCGCTCAAACTTGTTTAGGATTTAGATATTAGGATTTATGATTTTATATTACGTATCTACCGTGGTGGGTTTGGTCCCTGACAATTTTCCCCTTATCCATACTTATAACCCGCCTACCTATGGTATTTACCAAATTAGAATCGTGAGAAGCCAAAACCACCGTTGTTCCCAGCTCATTTATCTTCAGCAGTAATTTTAGCACATCATAACTATTTACCAAATCAAGATTTCCCGTCGGCTCATCGGCAAGTAATATCGTAGGGCGGTGAATCATCGCCCGGGCAATTGCCAAGCGCTGCTTCTCGCCGCCGGACAGTTGTTCGGGAAAATTGTCCACTTTATCCGCTAATCCCACGACAGCCAGAATTTGAGGGACGTTTTTTTCTATTTCTTCCGGGTCGGTGTCCGATACCTCCATCGCAAAGGCAACGTTTTCAAAAGCGGTTTTCTTTTCCAAAAGCTTAAAGTCCTGATATACGGTGCCGATCTTTCGCCTCAAATACGGAACATCCTTATCTTTAATGTCGGCAAGATCAACTCCCTCAACCAACACCTCGCCTGATGTCGGCCGTTCTTCTCTGGTCAATAATTTTAGCAGGGTGGATTTGCCGGCGCCCGACAGGCCAACGAGCGAGACAAACTCGCCCGGCTTGATCTCCAAGTTTATATTATCCAAAACGACATTGTGCGGTTCGTATATTTTTTTTACGCTTTGAAATTTTATCATTCGCCTATTTTTTTATTTCCGAAACTTCCGCTTTTATAAATTCCTCCAATTCGCCGTCTAAAACCCCATCCGGCTGATTAGATTCCACGCCAGTCCGGTGGTCTTTAACTTGCTTATACGGATTCAGGACATAAGAGCGTATTTGGCTCCCCCATTCTATTGCGGTTTCTCCCGTGGTTTTCAACTCGGAAATTTCTTTGATTTTGGCTTCTTCCATCATTTTCGCGAGACGCGAGCGTAATACCCGCATTGCTTTTTCTTTGTTTTGCGCCTGTGAGCGTTCTGATTGTACTGTAGCTACAGTGTTTGTAGGAATGTGCGTAACGCGTACGGCGGTTTCCAGTTTATTGACGTTCTGCCCGCCGGGCCCGGAAGAACGGAAGGTATCAATCCGCAAATCCTTTGGGTTTATCTCTAATTTAACGTCCTCGATTTCCGGCAAAACGTCCACCAGCGCAAAGGATGTGTGCCTCAATGCCTTGGCGGAAAAAGGCGAAATTCTGACAAGACGATGAACCCCCGATTCCCCGCGCAGATTGTCAAAAGCATACGAACCGGATATTTCAGTGACTGCACTCTTTGTGCCGCCCTGCTCGCCGAACGTCTGGTCAAGCAAGCTAAAGCCAAATCCTTTTCTCCCGCAATATTTCTGGTACATCCGCAAAAGCATTGACGCCCAGTCCTGGGCATCAACTCCGCCGGCACCCGAATAAATATAAAGCAGGGCGTTGCTCTTGGCATATTTGCCGCCAGCTGCGCTCAATGAGCCGTCTTTTAATTCTTTGATCTTTCTGATAATTTTTTGCGCCCCTTCTTTGTCTCTCCAAAAATCCGGTTTTAAGGTTTCCTGTTCCAAATCTTTTATCTTTTTGTCTGTTTCTTCATTCATAATTTCTCAGATATTTCCGCGAGGTCTTATATAAAAATATCACACTCAGATAAAAAAACAAGGCGGATTTCTCCGCCAGAGTTTTGGGGCAAAAATTACTTAAAATTCCAATAGGGACCGACGGATACAAAAATATCATATCCGGTAAGACGGCCCATGCCGAGTTGAGTGAACCTTACCACCCAAAGCCCCGTTTCGGTTTTAAGGCCAAATTTTCGGTTCTTAGAAACTGGGGTAAATACTTGGCAATTGAAAAGCGTGCCAGCGCCATGATTCATTGAAATCTGGTCTCTGAAATTAAATATAACTTCTGGAATGATAATATCCCTATAATTGAACCCGACGCCCAAACTTGGATAAATTGCCGTTTTGCTCCACTGGCTAGTTGAGTAATGGGTAAAATATCCCCCAACCTCGGCGAAGAAGGAACTCCTATGGTACACGCGGGCGAGAATCAATTCATGAATCCGGTAGCCATCGCCGGTCTGAATTTTCTTGTAGGGAAAAAGGTTGACCCTATTTGAGATAACGAGGTTAATCGGCAGACGAACTACCAGCTCTGTCGCTACCTGCGGATAAATGGAGGAAATAGTTCCTGCATTTTGCAATCCGACGATTCCCGAAGAAACTGAAATGTGCGACTCTTGGGCAAAACAATAAAAAGATAGGCACAAAAACAAGCCAATCGCCACGATAATCCGCTTATCCATCGCTAGCCTCCTTGTTAAAGTTCGTTAAGACAGGGCGCTGAAATAATAACCTAAAACCACAAAAAGGTAAATACCCCTGCGGGGGGGTGTTTACCTTTTACAAATTCGGAGCCGGAGGTCGGACTTGAACCGACAACCTATCGCTTACGAAGCGATTGCTCTGCCATTGAGCTACTCCGGCAAAATGTCATTTCAATAAAACCAATGCCCCAAAGACAGCCATCATAATAATGAAAAGAAATATGGTGGTACAAATCAACAGGACAATCCCGTCTCTTTTAAAACCGTTGAAATATAAATGCCCGGGTCGGCCCAAAACCAGTAATCCGATTATCGTGGCTGAAATTACAAACAATAACAAGATGGCGGCTGATCCCAAAAAATTATTGGCCGAACCGAAAAATTTCTGGGCATTAGTCATCAGTAAAACAACTGCGGCAATATACGCCGAAGCACCCAGCGAATTTAATAAGGCCAAAAGCAATAATTTTGAATTTTTCATAGATTGCGTTTATGACCTCTGAAAAAGAATAATCCCCGCCCTCTCGGTCATAGAATGACGCGGGGATATTTACTAATCCAGTACTTCCATTTCGTCGACTGTAATTAGATAACGTCCGATCCCCATGTGGCCATAAAGCTGGCCGGTCTTACTGTGCATAACGCCCCTCACCTTAATTCTTGCTCCTTGCGGACGGGCAAAAATTGAGGGGTTTAGGTTCTTAGTGTTTTCCGCTCCCTGCGGACTGAATTCCAGGACTATTTTATTGTCCAGTAGAGATTTTTCAAAAGCTGTTTTGTACATTCCCGCATACTCCACCTTCTTGCCGTCATACTTCTCCTGGTCTTTCTCCAGTTCCTCCAACGTTACCGCAAGGTATTCGGAAGGGCGGGGGCTGGTTGATTGACTGCTATTTCCCGAAAGATTTTTTTGATGTTGCATAGTTTTAAAATATATTACTAATCCAATACCCAAAATGATAATTAAAGATAATGCCGCCGTCAAATATTTTTTCATAAAAGAAGTTCAGTAGAACATACCCTGCTGCGCAGGACTGCTTGGCCCCGAAAAAATTTTGCTCAATTATTAAAATTTGAGCGGGATACGAGAATCGAACTCGCGTCTCTTGCTTGGGAAGCAAGCGTACTGCCGCTGTACTAATCCCGCAAAATTTTCGGGGTAAAGAAGCTGATGTACTACCATTGTACTACGCCCGTGCTATTTACTATTTAATAAATAGCTTAACCATTTCTGCCAATTTGGCAATATCGTAGGCAATTTTGTTGTATCGTTGGGTTTCGCCGGGCTTTGGGCGTGCTGATTTTTGTAAACAAAGACGACGCTCTCCCCCGGTTTTTTGTAATTAAGCTTCAGTCGCGCTTCCCGTTCAAGATAAGCAGCGCTTTTAAAATAGTCGCCGAGTTTTTGTAATTCCGAAAGGCCTTGTTCGGCCTCTGCGATTTTCTGGTTCAGATTATTCACTTCTTGACTAACCGTTTCCAGTGAGGGCTTGAGCTTGATGATTAACAGCAAAAAAAATCCGATTATAACCACGGCTAAAAAAGTAAACCATCTGGATTGTAAAATACTCCTTAACATTACAAGGAAACATTGCCGGTTTGCCTGATCCTATTTATTACCTCCACCACCTCGGCCGGGCCCGGTATTTTTTCAAACACTAACTCATTCTCGGAGGCGGTCCTAATTTTTATGTCCCCATAATTGTAAAGCGACGCGACCATCCCCTCCTTCGTATAAGAAATCTCTAAGATGTCTCTATACAAGAGCTCGGTGACGGTCTTGGAGAAGAATCCGCGCTGTTCATTTTCCACGACTCTCTGGTCGGTAATTATCAGAGCGTCCATCCGCCAAATGAAAAATCTATACAGGACAATCAGCAAAACCAGCAGAACCGCGAAAGCCAAAACCAGTGGCCAGTACCCGAAGAAATCAAAATGCGCCAGATATCTTACCAAAACCAGAGCTATAATTATCAGCGGCCAGGTGAAAAACACCGGTAACAAAAACATTACGTGCTTGCGCACAACCTTTACTAAATTCTCGTTTTGCCTTAAAATTATCGGCATAAGGTTTTAATCAATAAAAATATGTTTTCTAAACGGGCAATAAAATACATTTCCATAACCGTGGCTCTTCTTACCATTATTTCAATGCTTGCTTTCCTCGTCATCCCTCTCCTCCGGCTTTAAGCTTATTATAGCACGTTTTCTTAAACCGTTGACAAGGGAGCGGGAGGGATTTATGCTTATAATTGCTCGTTAACAAGGGGCAAGGGAGGGATAATTTATGATGCGGGAATTGACAACGGAGCAAGAACTCCGATTGAGAAAAGAAAAGTTTGACCAACTGAAGCCGGGTACTTTGTTTAACATCTCTACCGCCTCAGTATTAGGGGTAAAACCTAAAATAAGGGTGAGATATTTTGTTGCTATCTCGGTTTATAACGATTATTGCAAGGCAATCGAATTACATAAGACGAACAGATCAAAGTTGATAAAACGCCAAGTCTGCAGCAAAGGAACATGTCTGCGTTATTGGGAAATGAATTGCTTCAATATTTGTTCTTAGTTTTCTTTAGGGCTTAGGCCCTTTTTTGTTTTTTCAAGCACTATCTTTTCAACATCTCCAAAAACACCTTTTGTGGAATATTCACTTTGCCAAGTTCTTTCATTTTCTTCTTCCCCTTTTTTTGCTTTTCAAGCAGTTTTTTCTTTCGGGTCACATCGCCGCCATAAAGATACCCGGTGACATCCTTCCGCAATGCAGATATGGTCTCGCGGGCAATGATTTTTCCCCCGATTGCCGCCTGCAATGAAACCGCGAACCATTGCCGCGGAATTACTTTTTTCAATTTTTCCACCATTCTTCTTCCCTCTTGATGCACCGAAGCGCGCGGTATGATCTTGGAAAATGGTTCTACCAGCTCGCCGGCAACAAGGATATCAAGCCGAACCAAGTCGGCTGGTTCATAACGAGCGGGTTCGTAACTCATAGAGGCATAACCGGAACTGACGCTTTTCAATCGGTCGTAAAAATCGGTGATTATTTCGGCGAGCGGTACGCGGTATTTCAAAATTACGAGTTCCTTTGTTATATACTCCGTCGTTAGATACCCGCTCCTGTATTCCGCCATCAATTTCAACAGTTGCCCCATATAATTTTCGGGGGTCAGGATCTCAAGTTCAACCGTCGGTTCTTCTATTTTTTCTATGATAGACGGGTCGGGCAGGGCCGCCGCCGACCTGACAGCCAAGACCTCGCCATTTTTTTGAATCACGCGATACTCAACTGACGGAGTAGAGATAATCAGCGAAAGGCCGAACTCCCGTTTCAAACGCTCGCTCACAATCTCAACATGGAGCATCCCCAGAAATCCCAAACGGAATCCTCGGCCTAATCCTGCGGAAGTTTCCGGCTCATAAGACAAGGAGGCATCGGTAAGTTTTAACTTGCCCAATGCGTCTTTCAGCACATTGTAATCATCGCTGCTTTCGGAATAGAAGCTGGCAAACACCACTGGCCTTGGCTCCTCATAACCGGATAGCGGCTCGGCCAGCTCGCCATCAGAAATTTTAAAAATCGTATCCCCGACGCGGACCTGGCCCGGATTTTTCAAACCGGTAGCGATATAACCGATATCGCCAGCGGAAAGTTTGGCATATTTTCTTAACTCCGGCATAAAATGACCGACTTCTATTGCCTCACCACCAGCTTTTGAAGCAAAAAGTTTTATTTTTTCGCCGGCTTTTATTTCGCCATCAAAAACTCTGATATACGCAATCACGCCCTTATAAGCGTCAAACGCCGAATCAAAAATCAAAGCCCGAAATGGCCTATCGGAACTCCCGCGAGGCGGCGGAATTTTTTCAATGACTTCCCGCAGAACCCGCTCAATGCCCTCTCCGGTTTTGGCCGAAATTTTCAAAATGTCACCGTCCGCACGCAGTAACTTTTTGATTTCTTCCTCAACTTCGACAACCCGCGCATTTGGCAGGTCAATTTTGTTTATGGCCGGAATAATAATCAGTCCTTGTTTTTGTGCCAAGTGTAGATTCGCGAGAGTCTGCGCCTGCACGCCCTTGGCGGCGTCAACCAACAGAACCGCTCCATCAACAGCGGCTAAAGACCGGGAAACCTCGTAAGAAAAATCAACATGGCCGGGGGTATCTATCAAGTTTAGTGTGTAGTGAGTAGCGAGTAGTGAGTAGGACATTCGGACGGGCTGGAGCTTAATTGTTATCCCACGTTCCCGCTCAAGCTCCATTTGGTCCAAAAACTGCTCGTGCATTTGCCTTTTTTCAACGGCGCCCGTCAATTCCAAAAACCTGTCAGCTAAAGTTGATTTTCCGTGATCAATATGTGCGATTATGCAAAAATTACGGATGCTATCCATAGACATAAATTATCATTAAAAACAAAAGCCGCCAAATAGCAGCTTCGGGTTACTTATCCTAACAGGGCTCCATCCTATGGTCTTTATGAATATAGGCAATTTTTTTCAACTTAGCCTTCGATTCACTGGAAAAATCGTTCCCCTCTTCAAAATGTACGGAAAAAAGACCTGGCTCTAAGAGTTTCCAAACTAATTTTTCTTTTTCCTGAATCGTCAATAAGAATTTGCGTAAAAGTTCATCTGTGGTGTTACCTCTTGGTTCAATATAGTACGTATTACTTTCCATTGCTTCGCCTCTCCTATTTTTTAAAAAACAGCATCTACATTGTAGCGCGGGGGTAGTCGGGGTGTCAAGTTTTATTACCTGAACCTTACATTTATTTCCTTATAAACGGACAGGTCAGAATTTAAAACAAAGACCGCCAAATGGCGGGTGAAAATATTCACAATTTATCCGGTCAGGGGATACGTCCGATAGTTGGGCTGCCATCTTTCTATCTTATCCCTAAAAAGAGAAAAGGCCTCTTCTATCCCCTGCGAGTCAAGTTGTCTCTGGAAGGTCACCGAAAATAAACGCGGGCTAATTTCGTTCACGCTCTTTATGTCTTCACTTCCAGTAAGAAGAGATTTTAAGGCCTCTCCTTCTCCATCTTTCGCCACTATACAACAAGAATTATATTCTGCTTCCATCTTGGCTCCCGGGTTTTTATAAAGAACCGGATAGAATATTAACGCTGATTATCAGGGAAGTCAATGCCTCCTACTTGAACTCTATTTTTATCTCTTTATCAACGGAGAGGTCGGAATTTAAGACGAGATTGTCGCCAAGAAGCTGTAAGTCAGGACTTTGATTTATAACCGAAGTGCCATCGGGTAATTTGAAACTGAAATTAATGTGGTCGCTGCCGGTCCCGGATTGTTTTTGCCAGTATAGAGCATATCCCCCGCCGGCTGCTCCAGTGACGGGTGTGTGGTATTTCAAAACAACCGATTTGGTTTGCTTCGGCTTTACGATGAGCCAGAATCCGAAAACGGTTTTGCCCGACTCCTCGGAAACATCCACGCCGGCAACGGGATGAGAAACGTTCCCCTCGATCCGCTCAAGGTCGGAATCGCGCTTGAATCCATCGTAATTTATTAAAGGCGTGAAATCCGTTATTGATTGGCCGACTACGCTTTCCAAAACCGAACCTTCCGGAACGAAAACTTTTACATAGGCGGAGTTGTCCCTGTTGTAGAATCCGTATTGAGAATCTCCTCCATTATGAATGCGGCTGATTGTAAGGGCATGCTCTGCACCACCATCGTTTCCCAGTGATGTTTCCAAATTGAAAGAGCTGTCGGTTACAAAGTCTGTCTTGGAGCCCTTCACGTTTGCAAAAACTATTTCCAGAAAATCCCCCGCGGTTTGTTTGATTTCGCCGCCAAGTCCGTTTTCAACCGCCGTTTTTTCCAAACCGGAATCGTCAAAATAGGCCAACATGTGTTTTTCTTCTGCAGCTTTTGTGATTATCTTGAAAATCTCAATCCAATTATTCTTGTCCTGCTCGCCCAATTTTTCAAAAAACTTCGGTTGGAGATCCGTGAGAATTTTTTTTGGCTTCGCTCTGTCCGCTTCGTACTCAACCTCGTTCTGGATCTCGGCAAGGAAATTATCAGCGCCAAGCTTAAGACCGTATTCGGGCATGTCAATCGGCCCGATTATCTTCAGCATATCAGCGATGACATCCGGGGTTATTGCCAATACGCCATCAACTTTGCCGCCGCCGTCTTTTTGATAAAACTCCTCAACCTTTCTGGCCGAGGTGGGGAAATCGGTAAACCAATTGGCATCGCGCATACCCCAAGTCGGAGTAATGTGCTGCATTTGAAGCGGCGGAATAATATTTTCTTTAAGGTTCGCATCTATCTGATAGATGTCGTCCACAAAAATTTTCTTCAGATAACCGTTTTCAAAAGTCACCAAAGCATAAGTTCCGGGGAAGCCGCCTGTTGGCCTGAGCTCGCTGTTATTCTGCAGCAAAACAAGGTAGGTCTTCTTGCTATTACCACCCAAAAATTTCAAAAGAAAATCCGAATAATTGATGGCATTGCCGATATATTCCTGAAGTTGAGGAATTTTTTCCTTAAAATCCAATAAAAGGGGCTGTTTGCCCACGGGAATTACTGAAACATCTATGTCGGCAAGCAAACTGCCGGCTTTTTTAATATTTTGGTCAGCGCTTACCAAAACGGCTTTAAAATTTCCAAGTAATTCTGAAAAGGATTTTGAGCCTGAACTCGCCTGTCCATTCAAGAAAGAAAGGGGGTTAGAATTATATAACGTCCCCAAGGCCGATGCCAAATTTTCGCCGGCCTTGGATATGCTGCGACCCGCTTCAACCAGATCATTCGCCGCTTTTATTTTACCCAAGCCCGGCAGGTTGCCGAAGACAGAAAGGAAAGAAGCTCCAAGCTCATTCAGGGTACCAGAGGCCTTATTGAGGTCATCGTAAGCCAAAGCGAAACTATTTGCCGCATCTTGAAACTTGAAATCCTCAAGTTTCTGCTTCGCGTCTTCCAGATTAGCGACCGCGTTACTCCCGTTCTGGACAATATTATTTCTGGCCCAAATGCCGCTTTGCGTCGCCCACCACACCAATGCGCCGACGGAAACGAGGCCTACAAAGAAAATTAAAAGTTTTGGAATATATTTTACGACTCTTTTCGCGTTTTTCTGCCTCGCCCCCCGCCATGCGGCATGGGGCTTCGCCGATATTGAACCGAGATGAGTCAGCCAAAAATCAACTTCTCTGGAAGCGGGGGTAGACCCCGTCAAATCCAGCGAAGCTGGTGCCGCAAGACGGCAATTTGACTGGGTAGATACCGGGGTCGCCCAAATATTTTTAGATTCAACGGCTCTCTTGATCGGGGCTACCTGTGCAATTCTTGGCAAAGAAACTGTCTCAGTTTCCTTTTTTTCTATACTCGCTTTCGCCATTCCCGCCGCAACAAGAAAGCGCGGTTTTGATTTTTGCCTTACTAAAGAATGTATTTGAGCGCCGGCTCTGGCCAGTTCAGCTATGGCATCAACTGGCCCAAGGAGGACATCCTCCAGCTCGCGAAGGATGGAGGTTTTCTGGTCTGGCAACGGCTTGTCGGCTTTTTTTATAACGGGAGCTTGCGGTTGAACAACTTGGTGCTCAATCAGGGTTGGTCTGGCAGGTTGCGGAATGGTCGGTTCCTCTCTTAGGTTTATTTTCGTTCTCACCTGTGATATTTTTTCAAAATCCAAACCACCCGATTCTTTCACCGGTTTAACATCAAACATCGCCAAAAGGATATTATTCCTCGGCACTAGTTTAAATTATACAACCGATTGAAGTTTTGCCCCTGTGGAGAAATCGCGACCCCCTATCACGAAATTCGGTTCGGACTTTGACAAAAAGGGGCTCCGGCCATAATGCCTTCTGGGGACTTCGAAAACCCCAGCGTGGTTTTCTCATCCGTTGCTCTTGCCACCATTTGTCAAGGCGCAAGGGCCTATGACAAAACCATGCTGGCGGCAAAC
>CAIUCV010000009.1 GCA_903897805.1 Candidatus Yanofskyibacteriota bacterium
GGTTATGCTGTTTACCTCGGTGACTCGGTTTCTGTGAACGGCAACTGAACAACGCCGCAGTTGGTATAACGATCGCCAGTCGACCAATCCACCACCTCCCCTCTGTTATCTTTGAATACAGCGTCTAGGCGCTGTTTTGACATGAAATCAGACCTTTGGCGGAGTAGGACTGACGCGGCAGGGCCAATGTATCTGCTTCGACAAGAAAAACACCCCAAGTGATCAAACACACCACCTTTCCTTTTTAGCACGGGGAAATGCAGCTCACAGCTTTTTCCCTGCAAGCCCATCATCGCGGCCGCTGTGTCTATGAAACTCCTCTTCCCTCGAATGTACCCGTCTCTCGCATTGCTGGAAGGCTTGTTTATACCATGAGGAAGCCTCTTGGCTTGTTCTTGATGATCCCTCCCACAGAGCGCCCCTCTTCACCTTCCCTTCTTAGGCCTGTTTGCTTCTTATTTCGGCAATGTGAAGCATCGGATGCAAATTTCCGCCCCAGCAATCCTTGTCGAGATTTCTCTACGTAGCCGACAACTTCCTTTTAGTGTTCCCGTGAAGTTTGCAGCTACCGAGCCCGCGAGTTCCTCGTGGATAGAAAAGCCGTCTTGATCAAGTAGGCGCAAAAAAACCAAGACCGGTCTTTCAGCAACGGGTGTCCCAATGTCAATGACATAAGCTACCTCTTCAAAAACAAGGAAGCCGTCTGTCCCTTGTATTTTTAGTCTTATCTTCACGTTTTGGCACGCAGGATCCTGGAAGACAGATGACTGTGACGGCGGAGGAGCCGTGTCTATGATCCTACTCGAACAGCACGAGACAAGCGATCCAACAAGCAAAAGAATCAGGATTTTAAAGAACTTGTCGATATTAATAAAACCTCCTGCGCTTTTTAAGATAATATTGTATCTGTTTGTTGATTTTGTGTTATCAAAAACCCTTCTCCCGCAAGCCGACTGTCCTTGAAGGCCGGGAGCCCTCGTTAAGCGAGGCAACGGCGGCTTCGTCTGCCCGCTCATTGTACCAGCGCTCTAACGCACTTATGCAACAATCACTCACAGCGACCCCAGCTTCAGCACAGCCAGCTTGGTGTTGCGCATGGCTAAGGGCAAGTCAGAGTGAATCTGACGGTCTTTTACCGCTGTGAGAACATAGCGTCCCCTTGCGCCGTGATTCAGTCACATCTGAGTTGCGGCGTTTAGGTATATCAGCCTTTTGCCTCTTTCGTGTATACTACTCGATCAAGAGGGATAAGCGTGGGGTCACTAGGCTTTTTACTTAATGAGGATAAAATGTTTAAAATGGTTGTTTTGTTTATAATGTCGTTTGTTTCACTAGTCGGCGCGACGCCTCATGACAGTTTTGCGGTTTCTCAGAGGGGACTGCCGCACCCCCATCGTAGTGGGCCGAGAAGACTAGGATGTCAAAACCTTTAGGACAGACGGGAAAAAAGAAGAGGCAGAGAATGGGTCGGCGGTTTCAACAAGGTGTTTTTTTAGGAAACATAATCACGCTTGATAAGGTCGTTTATGACGACAA
>CAIUCV010000010.1 GCA_903897805.1 Candidatus Yanofskyibacteriota bacterium
AATTGAATTTAAACATAGTTAATGAAGTTTTCGATAAAGAATTTAACCAATTCAACAAAACCTTTAGGCAAGGATTAGAGGAAATTAAATTCAATAACACTATTACTGCCCCAGTAGCTTTTAATCTTTATGGAACTTTTGGAATAACGTTTGAGATTATTAAAGATGTGGGCGGAGAAAAAGCAAAGAATCTGACTCGCGAGGCGTTTGATGCTGAATTTAAAAAACATCAAGAGCTATCTCGTACCGCTTCAGCCGGAATGTTTAAGGGTGGATTGGCAGATGAAAACCCGGAAACTATCAGATTGCACACCGCCGCCCATTTGATGCTTGAGGCGTTAAGGCGGGTACTCGGCGGTCATATTCAACAGAAAGGGAGCAATATAACCTCGGAACGTTTGCGGTTTGATTTTTCTCACAATGAAAAAATGACTCTGGAGCAGATAAAAATGGTTGAGGATTTGGTTAATGAGCAAATCCGGAAAAATTTGTCGGTCCATTTTGAAGAAATGTCGGTGGATGAAGCGAAGAAGTTGGGAGCGACGGGAGTTTTTGAGCATAAATATGGCGATAAGGTAAAAGTGTATTTCGTTGGAAATGACAATGACTATTTTTCCAAAGAAATCTGCGGTGGTCCGCACGTAGTCCACACGGGCGAGATAGGCAAGTTCAAGATTATCAAAGAGGAGTCTGTTTCGGCAGGAACCCGGCGAATCAGAGCAACGGTGGAGTGAGTCAATAAGATTTGTGTGGTATAATTTAGAAAATGCCAGCGACTAAAATTATCAACGTTTCCAAAAGCGACGACTTTGAGGAGGTTTTTGATTTGTTCAAGAATACGGACGCCGAAGATGTAATTCTTATATTCCCCAAGGGGTCGCGGTTTGTTAAACAGGAGCAATATTTTGAGGCGATAAGGGAAGAGGCCGACTCTTCGGGTAAGAGCGTAAGTATTATGTCCGCAGACCCGGCAGTGATTGAATTCGCTTCAAAATATAACTTTGACGTTTTAGAAAAGCGAAGCCCCGCCGAGCCCAAGAGACAGTGGCCGATTGCCGATGAAGAACCAGAAATTCCGGCGCCCTCTCCTGAAACTGATTATTCCGTGCTTGCGACTCCCGTTGCCGACTTTCCCGAGAATGAATTTGAGGCTTCGGAGCCCGAAACCGTTTTGACTGCCGCCGCAGACGAAAACGAACAAGAAGAGCCGGGCATGGGCCGCACGATCAAAGATATTTTGCCGGCTAGATTTGATCGCAGTTTAAAGATAAAAGAAGAAAGGGAGCGAACTTTTGATGTTGATATAAAAAATCGGGTTGAGCAGGAGGAGACCCAGCGGGGGGATATAGCAAAGATTTGGGCGGGAGAGAAACAAAGAAAAGACACTAATTTCTTAAACGGCCAAACCGGGAAACGGCTCTCTCGCGGTTTTTTCAAGAGGGTGCCCCTTGTTTTGGCGATCGGTGCGGTCTTGGTCCTCGTTTTTATACTTTATTTAACTTTAGGCAGCGCCCAGATAATAATCAGCCCGGTAAAACAAAAATTGGATTTTAAATTGAATGTTTCCGCTTCAAGCACGGCAACGGCTGTTAACTTTAATTTCAACCAAATACCCGGTCAGCAGTTCACAGAACAGAAAAAGGAAACCGGCACCTTTCCGGTTACGGGCCAGAAAGATGTCGTCCAAAAAGCCAGCGGCACGATAACTATTTTCAATAAAGGTACAACCGCCCAGCGGCTTGTGGCCACAACCAGATTTAAATCGCCCGACGGTTTGGTGTTTAGAATCTCCCAGACAATTAACGTCCCCGCAGGTGTGAAAACGGGGGCTACAGTAACGCCCGGTTCGGTTGCGGCGGCCGTCTATGCCGACAGGCCCGGTACCGAATACAACATAGGACCGATGCAGTTTACAATACCGGGTTTTGAAGGAACGCCCAAATTTAATGATTTCTACGCAACATCCGACAAGCCGATGACCGGAGGGATAATTGGTCCCGCCAAAGTGGTTACGGAAAAAGATTTCACTACGGCGCAGGAAGAGCTGACGACAAAGGTAAAAGATGAAATTCTAAAGTCGCTGAAAGACCGAGGCGGCGAATTAAAAATTCTGGACGCTATTGAAATAAAACTGGATGCCCCAGAAGTTAATGCCAAAGTAGGCGAGGCCGCCGAAAATTTAGAGATGTCCATTCAAGGTTCGGCCGATACGATCGCTTTTCGCGAGTCCGACGTGATTGAGCTGATCAAGAACTTTGTTTCACAGAAGAACGGCATGGAGTTATTGCTTAAAGATTTAGTGATCAGCTATGTAAACCCCCAACCCGGCGCCGACAAAACCTCGCTTTCATTTGACGCCCAAGTAAGCGGCTGGGCAGCGGCAAAGCTGGATACGGATGCAATAAAAAACGACGTGCGGGGGATGAGCGAAGATTCTATTCGCTCGTATTTAAATGGCGTCAAAGAGATAGAATCAACGCGCATAATCCTCTCTCCGTTTTGGGTAAAAAGCATTCCCAAAGATGTCAGCAAGATTAAGATTGACATCCAGAATTGAGTTTGCTAATATGAAGACAATGGAATAAGGCGAGATAAGTCCTGATTTCCAGTAGAAATCCGGCTTTTTTCTTAATTATCCTTACATTTGCGATTAGTGGGTTTATTCCAAAAACTTGCCAGATGACAAACTAAAATTAGACGGGATCGTTATTGATACTTTGCCGGATACCAAATTCAGGGTTAAATTGAATGATGGCCGGGAAATTTTTACTTACTTGTCAGGCAAGATGAGAATGAACCACATTAAGGTCACAGTGGGAGATAAGGTAACAGTTGAATTAAGCCCCGACGGAAACAAGGGGCGGATAACCTATAGAAAGTAAAACGGGATGAAAGTCAGAGCATCGGTCAAAAAAATATGCAGTAAGTGCAGATTGGTGCGCCGGAAGAGGCGACTGTATTGTATTTGCAGTAATCCCAAACACAAACAAAGGCAAGGATAATATGCCAAGAATATCGGGAGTTGATCTCCCCGAAAACAAAAAAATAGAATTTGCTTTGGGCTATGTTTACGGAATAGGCGCTAGTTTGAGCCGCCTAATCTTAAGATCGGCCAATGTTCCCAAAGATAAGCGTGCCAAGGATTTGACCTCGGAGGAGATTAACAGGATACAAAATATTGTTGACCACAGTTACAAAACAGAAGGAAACTTGAGGAGAGAGGTGGCGGATAATGTGAAGCGGTTAAAAGAAATTGGGGCATGGCGTGGCCTAAGACATGCCCGGCGGTTACCGATACACGGAAGGACCAAGACCAATTCGCGTACGACTCGAGGTAACGTGAGAAAAACAATGGGTTCTGGACGCAAGCCAACGGCGCGAAAAACATAAAAAATAGCGGATTGTCATGGGTAAAAAACGAATTGTAACAAATTTAGAATCTAGCGCGGAAACCGACAAGCAGGCGGCAGGTTCTGGCATCGCCAAAAAATCTTTGCGCAAGCAGGTGTTTAAGGGCGCTGTTCATATTTTATCTTCTTATAACAACACTATCGTGACAGTGACGGATTCTGACGGCGATGTGTTAGCTTATTCGTCTGCCGGCACGCTTGGTTTCAAGGGGGCAAGAAAATCTACGCCTTACGCGGCAACACTGGTCGGCAAAGACGCCGTTGAAAAGGCGAAGAGATTCGGTTTTCAAGAAGCAAAGATTTTGGTAAAAGGGATCGGCCCTGGCCGCGAAGCGGCAATACGAGGAGTGGCAAGTACCGGCTTGAACATAACGGCGATTATAGACGCCACACCCATGCCGCATAACGGCGTCAGACCGACCAAACCCCGCCGGGTTTAGAAATCCAATAGATATTAGGATTTAGATTTAATTTTATGGCACGCTATAGAGGTCCGAAAGAAAAAATAGAGCGTAGATTAGGAACCAAGCTTTTTCTGAAAGGCGAGCGTTCATATTCCCCGAAATCCGCGACGGTCAGACGGATGTATCCGCCCGGAATGCACGGAAAAAATTTCAGAACGCGTCTTTCCGAATACGGTTCACAGCTCCAGTCCAAACAGAAGGTCAGGCAAACTTACCGCATGATGGAAAAGCAGTTTAAGAACTGGGCGAAAGAAGCGATGGAATCACGAAGCGAAACGAGTGACTATTTAGTCAAGAAACTGGAGAGGCGTCTTGATAATGCCGTGTTTCGTTCCGGATTTGCGCAATCGCGCGACCAGGCACGGCAACTGGTTGGCCATGGCCACATAACGGTGAACGACAAAAAGGTTTCTATACCTTCGTATGGAGTAAAAACGGGGGATGTAATAAAAGTCAGGGAAGGGAGCGCGAAAACAAAATATTTCTCGGTGTTGGCACCACAGTGGATAAAAAAATACAAACCGCCCAGCTGGATAGAACTTGATAGCGATAATTTTGTTGCAAAAATAATCGGTATGCCGACGATTGCGGAAAGCGGCCTTGAAGCAAAAGACATCCAGGCAATAGTTGAATTTTATTCAAGATAAACAATCTTTCATATCCGCTTTTGCTTAGATGATGGGTTTTATTCCCACTCAGCTGGCAAGAAGGGTTTTGGAGGATAATAAAAAATGGTTCAATTACCATCGGAGCCGAAAACAGTTTCAAAGACCGGCAATCGGGCGGTTTTTGAAATTTCTCCCCTTGCTCCGGGCTACGGGATGACAATAGGCAATACCTTGAGGCGAGTACTCATTTCCTCGCTTGAGGGCGCCGCGGTAACCTCGGCGAAAATTAAAGGTATTGACCATGAATTTTCCGCCATTCCGGGCGTGTTGGAAGATGTTATTGAGATCATTCTAAATTTGAAGAAGATCAGATTCAGGCTTTATAAAAACGAGCCGGTTACTTTGACGCTTAGCTCAAAGGGAGAAGGAGGAATTACCGCCGGCGACATTAAGACGACCTCCGACGTGGAAGTCATAAATAAGGACCAGCACATAGCCACCATAACCGATAAAAAAGCCGCCTTTGATATGGAATTAACGATTGAAAATGGAGTGGGCTATGTGCCGGCTGAACAGCGGCAGAAAGAAAAGTTGAGCATTGGGGAGATAGCCATTGACGGCATTTTTACCCCCATAAAGAATGTTAATTTCACCGTGGAAAATATCCGCGTCGGCCAGAGGACCGATTACAACAAAGTGCTGATGGATATTGAAACCGACGGGAGTACTAGTCCGGAAGAGGCCCTCAAAAGAGCGTCCCAAATCTTGATTAACCATTTTACCGTTGTCAGCTCAGTTGTGGTTCCGGAAACATCTAGACCGGCGGAGGCTAAACCGAAAAAGGCCTCAAAAAAGAAAGAAAAAGAGAAAGAGGAAAAGGAAGAGTAATTTACAATTATGGAACACGGTAAAAAAGGACGAAAATTCGGGAGAGAGACGAAACAACGCAAAGAACTGATGCGCGACCTTGCCGAGGCCCTGATTGCTAACGGCAAGATTACCACGAGCCAGGCCAAGGCCAAGAGCTTGAGGCCGTACATAGAAAAGATAATAACCAAAAGCAAGGTGAGCAGTGTTGCTACTACCAGATTTCTGGCCGCCAGTTTCAGCCGAGCGTTAGTCAAAAAACTTTTGCAGGAGATCGGGCCGAAGTTTGCCGGCCGTAATGGGGGATACACTAGAATTATAAGTTTGCCCCGCCGCCCAAGCGATGGTGCAAAAATGGCGATAATTGAGTTTGTTGAATAATAATATGATGAAAGTTCACACTATTGATGCCACGGACCAGCCGTTAGGAAGATTAGCAAGCAAGATTGCGGTGATTTTGCGCGGCAAGTTAAACCCGTCATATAATCCGAGCGTTATGCCGCAGGAAAAAGTGATTGTGGAGAATATAAAACAGGTTAAATTTACAGGCAAGAAATTTGAGCAGAAGACCCATCACCACTATTCTGGTTATCCGAGCGGAATGAAATATCGCAAATTAAATGTCGCTTTTGAAAAAAATCCGGGGAAAATATTACGGCTTGCGGTGTACAGAATGCTTGCCCCAAATCGTATTCGCGATAAGATAATAAAGAATCTGGAAGTTAAGTAAACACAAATGCCTACAAAACCAAAAACTAAATCGGCGAAGGTAAAAAAGACAAAAAAGGCGAAACCGGTAAAAGAGGTGGAGGTTTTGGAAACACCGAAAGCCCCGGAAATAACTCAGCTCTATGTTGCCGATGAAGAAATGCCCAAAGAAGTTGACATTGAAGTGAAAGAGACGGAAGGAGAGGAAAGGCCGGAAAGAACGCCTTCGGGTGCCGAAAAGTATTATGAGTCGGTGGGGCGCCGCAAGGAAGCGGTGGCAAGGATTCGCGTCTATACCCGCAAATCAACCGATGCTCAAGTTTCAGACGACAAAGCGCTGATAACCATAGACGGGAAGCCCTATTATGAATACTTCAAGGATGCGCGATTGCAGAGTATCGTTGAATCACCATTAAAAAAACTCAAATCGCTCA
>CAIUCV010000011.1 GCA_903897805.1 Candidatus Yanofskyibacteriota bacterium
CTGGTCCGATGCGTTGAGCAGAGGGATCAAGATGCCGTGGTCGGCGGCCAACTCTGCCGAACTCGCGGCTAAATATGGAAGCGTAGACATGGAGCAACCGACGGCATATACCTGCGTGAGCTGGACGCCCGATCAGTCAAAATTCACCCTCCCGACAGGCATCCAATTCATTGATGTTTCAAAGCTGATGCACTGACGATTCTTTTTGTTTTGCGGAGAGGGTGGGATTCGAACCCACGGTCCAGTTTTACCCGGACAACTCCTTAGCACGGAGCCGCTTTCGGCCACTCAGCCACCTCACCATTTTGTTTAATCCTATCTTAAAATTACGTTTTTTTCAAGTGATTAAAAATCCCGCTCTGCGGGATTTTTAATCACCTTGCTTTTCTCGGATAATACTTTCTCGGCTTTGGCGGATTTTCTTGCCATTTTTTGAAAAGTTCCTGTAATTCGTTTTCATCAACCGGCTTTTTATTTGTGATAAAAGTGCAATCAGGATAGCGGGAACAGGAAAAGAAAACTCTGCCGCGCGCTTTTTTCTGGACCAGCTCACCGGTTTTACATTCCGGACATTTAAACCCGGTTTTATCCAAAATTTTAGCCACGCCTTTGCATTTCGGATAATCAACGCAACCAAGAAAATAACCAAATCGGCCGCGCCTGACTTTCATATCCTTGCCGCAAAGAGGACATTTTTCATCTTTGGTTTTTTCCGTAAGCTCTTTTATTTTCGCCGCTTCTTCGGGCATCGGCAGGGTCACTTTACTTTCGGGATCCGGGCAAGCCATAAACTTGCCGGTCCGTCCGAATTTTATCAGCATCTTTTTGCCGCAATGCGGGCAATTGGTATCGGAAGTTTCTATTAATTTATCAACGCTGGCAAATTTTTCTTCAAGATGTTTTTTAAACGGCGTATAGAACTCCTCAATTACGGGTACCCATTTTATTTTACCCTCGGCAATATCATCCAACTCTTCCTCAATGTGCGAGGTAAAATCAATATCAACTATCTCCGGAAAGTTTTCTACCAGCATATCGTTGACTAGAAAACCGATTTCAAGCGGTTTCAATTTTTGTTCAAATTTTTCAACATAACCACGCTCCTGAATCGTGGACAAGGTCGGGGCGTAAGTTGAGGGACGGCCGATGCCGTGGGCTTCAAGCGCCTTAATCAAGGTAGCGTCGGTATAGCGTGCTGGCGGCTGGGTAAAATGCTGTAATTTAAACAGTCCCATGAATCTAAGGGCTTCGCCGACGGAAAGTTCCGGGATGCGGCCCTCCTGCTCCTCTTCGTCTCCATTTTCATCGCGGCCTTCGGTATAGGCTCTGATAAAACCGTCAAACTTCATCACGTAGCCATTGGCCCGAAAACCATATTTTTCGCCGGCGGCAATCTCGGCAACCGTCTGGTCAAAAACCGCCGCTTCCATCTGGCAGGCAATGGTTCTTTTCCAGATCAAATTGTAAAGTTTGCGTTCTCCGCCGATAAGTCCACCCTTGAGTAATTCCGGCCTCCTGGATAGATCAGTCGGTCTGATGGCTTCGTGGGCCTCCTGGGCACCTTTGGACTTAGTGGTGTACTGGCGGGGGGCTGAAAGCGAATACTCTTTACCAAAATGTTCATCAATAACCGACTTGGCCTGTTGGAGGGCTAGCTGGGACAGATTAACGCTGTCGGTTCTCATATAGGTAACGTAGCCGGTCTCATAAAGTTTCTGGGCAAACATCATTGTCTGCTTAGCCGACATCCCGAACTTGCGCGAGGCCTCCTGCTGAAGGGTTGAGGTCGTGAACGGGGGAGAGGGCATTCTGAACACTTCTTTTTTGGTGACATCGGTAACTTTGTAGTTTGCGCTCTCCAGTTCTTTTTCTATTTTTTCCGCTTCGGCCTGGTTTTTAATGCCCAGTTTTTCAATTGTCTTGCCATCCTCTCTAACCAACCTTGCCTTGAATTTTTGGTCGGAATTTCCCGGAGTTAAATCAACTTCAACCGTCCAATATTCTTCGCTTTTGAAATTCTGGATTTCGCGTTCGCGTTCAACAACCAAACGCAAGGCCACGCTCTGCACCCGCCCGGCCGATAATCCATAACGAATTTTCTGCCACAGAAACGGCGAAAGTTCGTAACCCACCAGCCGGTCCAAAATGCGTCTTGCTTGTTGGGCATCAATGAGATTCATATCAAGGCCCCGCGGATTATTCAGCGCTTCTTGAATGGCCGATTTTGTTATTTCATGAAAAACAATCCTTTTGCTATTTTCCGGCAAATTTAGCGCTTCGGCCAAATGCCAAGCGATTGCTTCTCCTTCGCGGTCTTCGTCGGTTGCTAATATGACATCATCGGATTTTTCTGCGGCGTCTTTTAATTCGGCCAGAACTCTCTTTGCCTTTGGCGGCACAACATATTTGGGTTTGAAATTATGTTTTACATCCACGCCTAAAGACGACTTCGGCAAATCCCGCACGTGGCCAAAAGAGGCCATGACTTTATAGTCGGCTCCTAAAAATTTTTGTATAGTCCGAGATTTAGTCGGACTCTCTACTAGAATTAAACTTGACATAAATTTCTAAATAATATAACATAGAAAGTGGGTTTTTAACAATTCGGAGGAGAAAATGACCCTGAAGAACTATACCCATTTTGTTACCACCTACAAATATTTAGACATTGAAAATCTTGGACCTGAACTGGTAAAATTGCTAGGTTCCGAAAACTTTCGTAGGTTCTCGGAGCTTCTCCTAAAAAAATCGAAAGAAGGCGGAGGCCAGGGTCTCTTTCTCTACAAGGTTATCTTGGGCAACCGGGAACTTTTTCTCTCAACGCTTTCCGAATTCTGCGAGCCGTTGATTAAGGGAGCCACCGAAAAACCCGAAGGAGGCCAAGATGCAAAGATCTTATAGTTTCTGGAAGAACCTGCCGCCCGAACTTGGTTTCAGCAGTTGGCCGGATTTGGCGGCATGCTTAATTGTCAATGTAATCATAGCATTAGTGCTTGGAGCCATTATCGGTGCCATATTTGGCTATTTTACCAAAGGTCTCGGCTGGAAAAACGGCATTTTGATCGGGATTCTATTCTTTGCCCTCATTAAGTCGTTAAAACAAATCAGTTATTCCTTTAGTTTCCTTTATGGGTATGTCTTCAACAAATAACCATTGAGGGCTTGCCCCACTCGCCACAAGGCGGGTTTTTGTTTTTAGGCCTGAGAGGCGCGAACTATTATGCCTTATAGCACCGTTGAAAGGGTGGATTGCATAGAAGGCATAATAATTCGCGCGGCTATTCGTACAAAACAAACCTCCCGCCGCCTAAATTTTTAATCTTCTTCCCAATCTCCATAATCATCAACGTCGCGTTGGCCTGCGGCGCGGTAAGTCCCGTCTTTCTGATTATATCATCCGCCGTTGCCGGCTCATCGGCTAACACCGTTAATATCTTTTCTTCTTCGGGGCTCTCGGCCCTGATTATTTTTTTCACCTTCTTGGATTCCAATCCGTATTCTTCCAGTATATCATCGGCGCAAGCGACAAGCTTGGCGCCTTTTTGTATCAAATTGTTTGCGCCTTCGGAAGTTTTGGCGAAAATACTGCCCGGTAGGGCAAAAACATCCCGGTTTTGCTCAAGGGCGCATTTTGCAGTAATTATCGCACCGCTGATATGGTCCGCTTCCACCACCAAAACTCCCTTTGACAAACCGCTAATGATCCTATTCCTTTGCGGAAACGAAAACTTTGTGCCGTGCGTCCCCGGGGCATATTCGCTGATTACCGCTCCTCCTTTTTCCACGATTTTGCGTGCCAAAGGCAGGTTCAGTTGAGGGTAAAGAGCCCTCTCGTCAATTCCGGTGCCAAGCACAGCAATGGTTTTGGCGCCGGCTTCAAGCGCCGATTTGTGGGCCAAGGTATCAATACCCGTAGCCAAGCCGCTAACTATCGTGAAACCGGCCCTCGCCAAATCAAGCACGATATGCGGTGCGGCCCGCTTGCCGTATTCCGATAAAGCCCGGGTCCCAACCACAGCGAAACAATTGTTTTGCCACGCTTCGGTTGAACCCTTTATATAAAGAAGGAAAGGAGGACAGGGAATGTGGCACAGTAATTTTGGATACTCTTCGTCAAGAATAGTAATCAAACTGATTCTTTCCTTTTCTAACTTTCTCCATTCATTATTGGGGTCAATCGCTTTTTTGAGGCGGCCGAGATCGGCGGGTGTCTTTGCTTCCCCGATTTCCTTTTGTACAAACCTGCTCAAATTCGAATGCCAAGCTTTTTCCCAGTCGCCACCGAATAAATCGTGCAGAGATTGCAGGGCGTCAACTCTCGCCGAAATGAAAATGTTTATCGCGTTTAGAAACTTTAAATTCGCATCCATTAGTTAGAAGGTATATTAAAAACAAGCTTTTGACAATCAAACAGCATCTTGCTATACCAAGTTTTCGGGTTTTTGATACCCTGTCGCAAGAAAACCCCCGCCTTTGGCGAGGGGAGTGGAATCATCGGTTTACCCCTCCTAGAAACCGATGGTGCCGTTTCTTGTGATAGGATGTCAGTAACTCGAAGCTAGCCGTTCAACGGCCTTTTTTATTATTTTTTTGAGTTCAGCCTGTTCGCTGGGCGTGAAACAGGAAAGGACAAAGTTGCCGACCGACTCTTTTTTGGCCTTCAGCGTCTTCTGGTGGCGGGCGACTGTAAGTTTGCGGCTTGCCGTCCCGATCCTCAATCGCCAGAATTTATCGGTTTTCAGTCCGTCAATAACCGATTTAACCCCGCGATGGCCGCCGGAATGTTTCGCAAAGGACAATTTAAAACTACCAAACTCAATATCCAAGTCGTCATGAATCACAATGACATCCGCGGGTTTAATTTTATAAAACAACTTCAGCTTCCTGACTGCTTCGCCGGATTTATTAACAAAAGTAAACGGCTTAACCAAAATAGCTGGCTTGTCATTAAAACGTGACTTCGCAACTTCGGCGTTGAATTTCTTTTCAAATGAAAACTTAGACCCCTCTTTTTTGGCAATTGCGTCAACCGCAACAAACCCGACATTATGCCGGGCATCCTTATATTCCTCCCCCGGATTCCCAAGGCCAATAATTAAACGCATAAATTCAGTATAATCGGCTCCTCCGAATCCGTCAGTATTGACAATTCAAAAATGGTTTGCCATCCTGTTTTTAGGGTTCGTTTACAAGGAGAGATTATGCCAGAGGAAATCAAGGTTTCTGATTTTTTAAAAGCCGAAACGATTGAATTTATTGAAAGAGCCATTACTGCTTTCTGCTCTCGCAAGGGTCTGTTATATACTCCTTTAGCCCCAGACTATAACCTTTTATTCGCAATCACTATTGAAAGGTGTCATCTTGAATACCCAGGAAAGAAGAAAGACGCGCACTTTCGTTCTGGCATCAATTCTTATCTTGAAGTTCATGACGAACATTTATTTTTACTGCTTAATCCCGCCAATAAGGCAAATGAGGCTATAAAGGATGTGGCTTTGGATTTAACTGCTATCCAGAAATTGCAAGAAAGCGTTGAGGGGTATCAAATCTGGTCAATTGAAAACGCAATAACCGTTGCCATGCAATTAGACGAGGGGGGCCTAGAGAGGTTTAAAAGGCCTAGGTTTAATTAAAATCGTCCACGCCGAGGAAACTCGGCTTTTTTATTTTTTGCCAAGGTTGCAAACCCTGATTTTCGTCATTCCTCTGCTGACGTCCGACGTCGGCAGAGATTTCACAGAGCGTAGGCCGTAGCGCCTTCTGGGGCCGCTGCGCCGGCCGCCAGCATGGTTTTGTCAATGGCCGAGTAGTACCTCGCGCCTTGACAAATGGCGGCCAGAGCAACGGATGAGCTTCTCTCGCTGGGAAAAGCGAAGTCCCCAGAAGGTGCTACGACCGAAGCTTGCAACCGGTGTTTTTTTATGCTAAAATTACCAATTCATGGATGATTTAGGACCTCAAATGACCCCCGCGCCGCAAAGACGACTGCGTCAAGAGACACTAGTCTTTATTTGGGAGACGCTCAAGATAGTGATCATTTCCCTAGTCATCATAATCCCCATCCGCTATTTCATTGTCCAGCCATTTTTCGTAAAGGGCGCGTCAATGGAAGCGACTTTTGACGACGGCGATTATATACTGATAGACGAAATAAGCTACAGATTCGCACCACCCCAAAGAGGAGATGTGATAATATTCCGCTATCCGCTGGACCAATCACAATTTTTTATCAAAAGAGTCATCGGTTTACCCGAAGAAACTATTGAGATAAAAAATGATCAAGTTGTCATTCATAATAAACAGCACCCGGAAGGGTTTGCCCTTAGTGAGCCGTATTTGATGCCAATTCAACATACAATTGGAGATTTAAGAATTAAACTGGACCCAAACGAGTATTTCGTTTTGGGCGACAACCGGCTGCAAAGTTCAGATTCTCGCCGCTGGGGACCAGTAAACCGCTCTCTGATAACCGGCCGCGTCTTTTTAAGGGCCTGGCCGATAAATAAATTCGGGGAACTGCCCGAAGCGAAATACTAATAATTTATACATATGCCTAAAATCAAAAAACAAGACATACAATCACCCAAGGGAATGAATGACATTCTGCCACAGGACCAGCCGCACTGGCAGTTTGTAATTAAAAAGGCATCGGCTATTCTTGCCGACTACGGATTTGAAAAGATTGATACTCCTATCGTTGAGCATACTTCCCTTTTCACGCGCTCCGTCGGCGAATCCACGGATATCGTAGAGAAAGAAATGTACAGTTTTAAGACCAAGGGCGGTGACGATTTGTGTCTAAGACCGGAAAATACGGCCGGTATTGTCCGGGCATATATTGAGCATGGGATGAGCGTTATGCCTCATCCGGTGCAGCTTTGGTATTTCGGCCCATTCTTCAGACATGATAATCCCCAGCTTGGGAGAACAAGACAATTCCACCAAATAGGCGCGGAGTCACTGGGGGATGACAGCGCCGCCATTGATGCCCAGTTGATTTTTATCGCCTACAAGCTGCTTGAAAATCTCGGCATAAAAAACCTGACTGTTCGCATAAACAGCATCGGCGATTCCAGTTGCCGCCCTCAATATATAAAGGCGTTAAAAGATTATTACCGCAATCGCGGGAAAAAGGTCTGCAACAAGTGTAAAAGACGCCTGAAAACCAATATCTTACGGGTATTGGACTGCGAAGAGCAAAACTGTAAAGAGCTGGGCAAGGACGCGCCGCAGATTGTTGATTATTTGGATGAGGACTGCAAGGCGCATTTCAAAAGCGTGCTTGAATTTTTAGATGAAACTAAAATCCCGTATTTATTAGATTCGCATCTGGTCAGGGGCTTGGATTATTACACCCGAACTGTTTTTGAAATATGGCCGGAGGAAAAAGAAGGAGGCAGTAGCTTGCGGATGGCCCTGTGCGGTGGCGGCCGTTACGACAAGTTGGTAAATGTGCTGGGCGGGCCGAAAACACCGGCTTCCGGTTGGTCAATGGGCGTGGAAAGGATGATTATGATGCTGAAGGAATTACAAGTATCCGTGCCAGATTACCATCCGCAGCCCAAGGTTTTTATAGTCCAGCTAGGCGAAATGGCCAAAAGGAAAAGCTTGCTTCTCTTTGAGGAATTTCGCAAACACGGCATCACCGCCAAGGCCTCGTTCGGACGCGACAGTATTAAATCGCAACTTAGAATCGCCGGCCGTTTGGGGATCAAATACGCCCTGATTATGGGCCAAAAAGAAGCTCTTGATGGAACCATAATATTGCGCGAAATGGATTCCGGCATTCAAGAAACCGTTCCGCTTAATAAGATACTGGAGGCAGTTAAACAAAGACTGAAAGAATAGACTCCTGATTATGATAGACGACATATTCTGCAAAATCATAAATAAAGAAGTCCCGGCTGATATTATTATGGAAACCGACGAATGGATGGCTTTTAAAGACATACGCCCCCAAGCACCGGTTCATATTTTAATTGTTCCCAAAAAGCACATTCAGGACATTAGTTTTGTAAAAGAGGAGGATAGAGAATTGATTGGTAAATTAATAATCGCAGCTAATGAAGTTGCGGATAAATTAAAATTAGATAAAGGATTTAGATTGATACTTAATCAGGGAGAGCACGGGGGTCCGTTAGTACCCCACCTGCATGTACATTTATTGGGTGGCAAGCATTTGGGAGCAAAGATAGTAGCTGATACAAACTAGATCCTAGCTTGAAGGGAGGTACCTTATGGAAGTTAAAAGAAAACCAAACGAAAGCACCGGCTCTTTAATGAGGCGTTTTAGTCGTTTGGTTCAACAGGCCCGGCTTTTAGTCAGGGCAAAAAAGTCAAAATATTTTACGAAAAAACCAACCGAGCGCGTGGAAAAAAACCGCGCTATTATGCGTGAAGAGCTGAGGTCGCTAAGAAAGCGGCTTGAGCGATTAGGTAAGTACGACGAAGAAACATTTGACGAGGAAAAGAAGAAAGTAAAACAAAAGTTGGGGTTGTAGGGCTTCGTTATGATGCCCTCGGCGGGACGCCAATTTCCCCAGCGAGGACATCATAACTTCGCCACCCCCAACTTCTACGAATAGGGGATATGTTAAAAGAACAACTCCAAAAGGAACTAAATGATGCGCTAAAATCCGGAGACCAGCTTAGACGGTCGGTTTTGAGTTTGCTGCTCACGGCAATAAAAAACCGGGAACTGGCAAAACGAACCCAATTAAGCAAAACCATAACCGAAATCGCCGAACTGGAAAAACAGAGTCAAGCAACTGATGATGAGGTTTTAGAAGTAATCGCAAGCGAAACCAAGAAGCGCAGAGAAGCGATTGAACAATTCCAAGCTGGCGGACGGGAAGACCTTGCTCAAAAAGAAAAATCCGAAATGGATATTCTGGCCACATACCTGCCTGAACAGGCAAGTGAAGAGGAAATTCGCACCGAAGTCCAAAAGACTATTACTGACCTCAATGCCCAAGGACTCAAAGATATGGGCAAGGTCATCGGCGCAGCCATGGCAAAACTCAAAGGCAGAACCGAGGGTGGAATAGTTAGTAAAATCGTCAAAGAACTTCTGCAATAAACTAATTTTTACTTTTAATTCGTGCTTGACTTAGCTTTTAATAATTTCGCAATCTATAGAAAATACGGGGTGGGGGTTTTCAAGAAAGTAATCCAAAAGGCCCTGGAGGAACTTGAAGTTAGGGGGAAAAGGATTGAACTGTCAATTAATCTCGTGGGGGAAGGGAAAATTAAGGCCTTAAATAAAAAGTATCTGGGCAAAAACGGGGCAACTGATGTATTGTCTTTTCCGCTTGACAAAAAGGTTAGTGTTAAAACTGCCAAAGGTGGTATAATTGCCCTTGGAGACATATTCATCTGCCTCCCCATGGCAAAAAGGGACGCCTTGAAAGAGGGCATGGGTTTGAGTTCTAAACTGGCTCTTTTGGCTGTTCACGGCTTGCTGCATCTTCTGGGTTACGATCACGAAAAGTCAAAAAAGGAAAGAGATAAAATGTTTAGGTCGCAGAAAAAAATACTAAGCAAAATTAGCTTCTAGTTTCTAGTTTTAAATTTTAACTAGCAACTAGTCACTAAAAACTAGCAACTAATTCAGTGCGCCAGCATATAATATGCGGAATTGACGTTGGTAACTCCGCCGTTAAGACCATAATCGCAGGGGTGGACCGCGAGGTTATTCGCCCTCAAATTATGGGCATCGGCAGTGTGCCCTCCAATGGTTTGCGCCGAGGGGCTATTTTTGACATGGAAGAAACGATAAACAATATCGGCGACTCCGTGAATCAAGCCGAGTCAATGGCAGGAGTAAAAATCAACCGGGCTTATGTTTCTCTCAATGGCCTTCATATCAGAACTCAATTGTCGCGGGGAGTAATCGTTGTTTCCCGTGCCGACAGCGAGATAACCCAAAACGATATTGACCGCGTACTGGACGCCGCCTCCACGATCAGCCTGCCGCCCAACAGGGAAATAATACATGTCATACCCAAAAGTTTTACCATTGATTCCCAAGAGCACGTAAAAAACGCCTTGGGTATGAAGGGAATCAGATTGGAAGCTGACGTTTTGCTTGTTGAAGGCCTGTCTCCCTATATCAGAAACCTGGCCAAGTGCGTGAATGCAAATGATATTGAAGTGGCAGAACTTGTATTCGCGCCTCTGGCGGCGTCAAAATCAATACTTGATAAACATCAGCGCGAACATGGGGTGTTAAACATTGATTTCGGTGGAGGGGTTTCTTCAATAGCGCTTTTTCACGAAGGAGAATTAGTACACACGGCAATACTACCCGTCGGTTCCCGGCACATAACAAACGACATTGCAGTGGCCTTCCGCACTTCCATAGACAAGGCGGAGGAAATAAAACGCCGGCATGGCTCCGTAAACACCGATGAAAACGAGAAGAAGGGACAGGTTGATCTTTCCGAGATACTTGGCGAAGAAGGCCTAGAAGTGCCTCGCAAGCAAATCGCCAGAATAATTGACTGCCGGGTTTCTGAACTTTTTGATCTTATCTCCGCCGAAATTAAAAAATTGCCACGCACATACCTTTTGCCGTCAGGGGCAGTCCTGGCAGGCGGGGGAGCAAATCTTGAAGGCCTGATAAATTTTGCCAAAGACCATCTGAAACTTTCCGCCTGCGTGGGGAAAAGCCACCTGGCAGAAGAGTTGCCCGACTTTGCATCAGACCCCGCCTTTGCAGTAGCGGCCGGTCTGGTAATGTGGGGCTTTGAAAAAGAACTCCCGGGCGGCAAGATGGGTTCTGCGAATCGCTTCTCTTCTGATTTTTTTGGGAAATTGGCCAGATGGTTTAAGAACTTCTTACCCTAGCTCTAGGGGGGTATCAAAAGTTATCCACAGGCAGAGAACAGGTGTGCATATTGCATGCCTTTTAGTTTTATGATATGCCAGAGGATAACATTAAAGCCGCTAATTAGTACTAATATGGCTCAAATAAAACCTCCATTTGAAACATTTGCCCGAATAAAAGTGGTTGGCGCCGGCGGTTCCGGCGGAAAGGTCATATACAGAATGATGCAGCCGAAAATTCACGGCGTGGAGTTTGTTGCAATTAATCTTGATGCTCAAGATTTGAATATGACTTCGGCCCCAACCAAAATATTGATAGGCAAAAACCTCACACGAGGCCTGGGAGCAGGCATGAACCCGGAACTTGGAAGGCAAGCCGCCAGCGAAAGCAAAGACGAGATCCAAGACGCATTGAAAGGTTCTGACATGGTATTCATAACCGGAGGTCTCGGCGGCGGCACATGTTCCGGAGCGGCACCGGTAATTGCAGCCATTGCCAGAGACGTCGGTGCTTTGACGGTCGGAGTCGTTACTAAGCCGTTTTCATTTGAGGGAGCTGCTAGAGCAAGGATAGCCGAAGAGGCGTGGCACTTGCTTAAAGAAAATGTTGACGCCTTAATAACGATTCCCAACGACAGACTGCTTTCCATAATTGACAGAAAGACCCCCCTGCTTGAGGCCTTCCGCAAAGTAGACGACGTTCTAAGACAGGGGGTTCAGGGTATTTCTGATTTAATTACCGTGCCGGGGTTAATAAATGTTGACTTTGCCGACGTAAGGGCGGTTATGGCTAATTCCGGTTCTGCCCTGATGGGCATCGGTTATGCCAGCGGTGAAGATAGGGCCGTTGAAGCGGCAAAAATTGCAATAAGCTCGCCGCTTTTAGAGGTTACAATAGACGGAGCTCGCGGGGTACTCTTCAATATCTCCGGCGGTTCTGACCTTGCAATGGCTGAAATTAATGAAGCCGCAAAGATAATCACCGATAAAATAGACCCAGAGGCCAAGGTAATCTTCGGCGCCGTTCAGGATGACAAACTTAAGAAAGGAGAAATCAAAGTAACTGTCATCGCCACCGGTTTTAACAGCGGAATGCCAAGGGGGACAGGAGTCCAAAGTGGCCCATCGTTATTTGAGGAAGCTGGCGGCAACGGCACCAACGCTAAAAAGACATACCAACCGCAAGAGCCGGTAAAAGAAGTCGTGGACAGTTCCGTAAACGACGAAGAATTTGATATTCCGGCGTTTATTAGGCGGAAGATGAAGTGACGCTCGCCATCTGTATCTGAAATCAGGATTCCGACTTTGACAAATATAGCGTCATTCGTAACGCGGGTCCC
>CAIUCV010000012.1 GCA_903897805.1 Candidatus Yanofskyibacteriota bacterium
CCAACTGTACGCCATTTCTCCAAATAGCGATGACCGCCGGGTTATGGTTATACACATTAGCAGAACTAAAATTAGCAGTTATATTGCACGGGGCGGTACATGTTGGTTGTGTGCTGATGGCGGCAGTAGGTGTTGGTGTTGGGGCAGGGGTTGGGGTAGGAGTTGAAGTAGGGGTAGGGGTAGGGGTAGGACCAACTACTCTGACTTTGAATCGTATGAAACGACTGTATTCAAAACAGGCAGTCATATCGCCTAATCTATAAGTCGCATTACCAACTTCAAACCCGCTGCTTATGGGCGTACCGCTATTATAGTATTCAAAAAGTTCGCCCGAACCGGGTTCTACCACTAAACGATCATTAGCTTCAGTGCGAACAGTAATACTCCCATTCACACTGTTAGTATTATCGCCTCTGAAGCTGGTGCTGATTACATGAGTTGAACCGCTGCCGGTATCGACATTGGTTGAGACTGTAATATTTCTGGCTGTGGTTTGCTGCGGGTCAAGATTAACGGCGGCGCCATCATGTATATAAATTCTTACGTAAATTTCATCGCCGGGCTGGGCAGTAATGCCGCTGACCAACTCATTGTAATTTAAGGCGTAATGGCCACCATTAATGACCCTGGCCGCTATTGCTGGGTAATCCATGCATGGTGAACCAATGTAAGAGGCTGGGTTATTAGCCTGATACCAGTAATTTAGTGTTGCTACTGTGGGCGGATTCAGACATCCGGTTTCATCAGCTCTGGACGTAGAATATGCGAAAGCAAAACCGACCACTACTGTCAGGGCTAGACCAAAAATCCAATAAAACTTGATTCTTTTCATAGCTTAGAGAGATTAAATCTCTTATGAACTAAGTATAGCATCATTTTATCTTTATGTCAAATTTATGAACTTTTGGGCGAAATATAAGCATTTTGATTTTACAGTTATTTAAAAGCGGGCACAAGGGCCCGCTCGCGGATTTAATCTACTCCACCACCGCCACCCGATGGTTTATAAGGAACTACAGCTTGCTGTCCGTGGCCTCTTGTGCCAAAATGCACACCGGCGCCAACTCCGACAACTATGCCGATGCCAATTATAATCTTGCATTTTTTGCCGCACCAAGAAGGTTCCGACTCTTGATATACCGACCTATCAACCGGATAGTATATCGGCCTATCAACTGGATAATACACTGGTCTGTCAATGGGGTAGTACGTCGGTTTCTCAATGATTTTTTCTTTGGTCGTTTCTCTCTCTTTGACCTCTGTCTTGAAGACAAAGGTTTCGGTTTGCGCAAGAAAGGGACTCAAACAGATATTGCCGCAGACTCTTGGCAGCCACACAACCTTTGACCCCAATTCAGGCGGCAGTATGATTTGCCAAGCCATCTCGCTTTTTCCCTTGAGGATTACCATGTTCTCCACGCCGTGACCAAACCTCATCTTTTGAAATGGCGTGTCAACAGACAACACAGTTTCCGTTATTACCGAGTCAGGACTTTTGGCATTAGCGAGAGTTCTTTGTAGATACTCCGCCTCTGCCCGCGCAAAGCCCTGCCCCGTTGTTAGGTCGTTTGTTAACTCCGGTTTTTTGGAAAGTTCAACCAGAGCGTTTCTGTCCGGAACGGGGTAATATGGGTCGGCACCGTGGCGTTCCCACAAGAACGGCTTTATGCCGGGGATGTAAATCTGTTTTCCTTCGCCCGGCGCTGGCGGTAATTGTTTCTGTTCCTTTCTTGTAATGGGGACAGGCTCTTCTTGCTGTGCTGCCCACAAAACACCCGGTTCCAAGATAAACAAGCCCAACAAGAGCGTCATCAACCATCTTATTTTCGTCACGTCTCACCTCTCTTTGTAAAGATCAAACGACTAGATTAAGCATATCACGAGGCCTTATAGATGTCAAGCTTAAAAAGTATTTTGACTGGCACGCTCGCTTTGCTCGTGTGCCCCTAGAGGGATTCGAACCCCCATTTCTGGCTTCGAAGGCCGTTGTTCTATCCGTTGAACTATAGGGGCCAGCATCCCTTTAAAATAACAAAAACCTTGCCTTTCGGCAAAGTTTTTGTTAACCGTTTAGGATTCAATAATCTGAATCTTTGCGGTTTTGATTCCGAAGTCAAGAGCGTCTTGTCTTTCCGGAAACCAAACATCAATTTTTTGCCAATACCTGCTGTTCATCCGGTCTTCAACAATGAAGATCTTATCACCGAAAAGTTCCGGGATCTTAATTTTGGTTCCGAACGGCAAGAAGTTGGTGGCAATGATACCGTCGCGAACATAGGTACCGCGGGCCGTTATAAACGGCGTATCGTCTGTTTGGTCGGAAGTTGAAGAATAAGCGGTAATAGAAACGACCAACTCCCTTATCTTGGTGCCAAGGCTTTTTGAGTTACTGGAAGTCTTAGATTTGTTGGGTGAATTGTAGGCAGCCAAGAAGTTACCCTGAATTATGGTCAACTTTGATTCCGATTTTTGATTAGAATCAGACAATTGGAAGTTGGCGGTCAGGTAGGGTATTACAGGACTCAAGATCGAGCCATCGTCGGATGAAACCTCGTCATTAGAGGACTTACCGAAAATAGCGGCATTTGCTATCGGCAAACTAACGGTAATTTGAGCAAAAATCGTGAGTATAACCAGGGCTGAAATTCGCCTAATTTTTGTTAGTTTTTTAGTCATATTTTCACTGAAAACAGCCTTTTTAGCCATTTTCTAATTAAAAAGCCCGCCATAGCGGACTCCATATACTCTATTTACTCTATGCTTCCATTCTAGCAAATTTCAGCCCCAAAGTCAAGCCTGTCAAATCCCGCAAGGCGGGAACCCCAAAGGGGTTATTTGACAGGCTCAAGCCCCTCCTTTTCCGAACGGCCAGAGTCGTTTTAGCATTTTGATACCCGGTCTGAACGTCAAAATGAACAAAAACACGCCGATGGTAATGTTGAAACCGTCATAGCTCCAGCGGACTATGTTATCGTCCCGCAATCTTAACCACATTCCGAATTCATCCATCGCCAGTCCCATCCCGAAACCCAAAAGCAGAGCTACCCAAAATTTTGCCCGCGCCTGTTTTACTACCAAAGCTAAATAACCAGCCGCGAAGAGAATGAAGATGCCATAGATAAAATGATGAACATGTAAACCGGGCGACGGTTCAAGATAAAGCGCTGGTATGTGGCCGTATGTAATCAGATAACCAATTAGCCGAGAGCCTATGAATGTAAGGACGAAAGCAAAAAGAATAGGAAAGGCCATGGAAATATATAAACCGGGGTCGCCGGTTTCAACCTTCCGATGGATGCCCTCTTTCATTTTTTTGAAAATTCCCGGAAACATGATTAGAAATTTAACACAGCAATCTCGCAAAATCAAAACCTCCGCCAACGGCGGATGTTTTGATTTTGGGGAGCGGGTAACGGGAATTGCCTACAACTCTCGCCACCTTCCGGCGGCTCGGTCGCAGGCCGCCCCTCGCGGCACGCCTCGCCAATTGCTCGTCGTGCATCGCTGCGGTCTTCAATCCCCTGCGCGAACCAAGCAGTTGATTCGCTTTACCCGCAACATCAAAACGAGACCCCTAAAAAGAGGTCTCGTTTTGCTGATGAGCGGGTAACGGGAATTGAACCCGTGTCTCCTCCTTGGCAAGGAGGTGTTCTACCACTGGACCATACCCGCAATTTTGATATTAGAATATCAAATTTCTGATAATCCTTCAATCCAACCCATAATTCTATGATAAAGTTCTGTATTGTTGACGCGTATTTGTATTGTGCCATAGGGTAAGACATTGAATGGTTTTTTGTGCTGGCTAGATAGACTTACCCCATAGTAAAACTTTTTAAATTTACTAAATGGCAAGCCAGTTACCCCACCCCAGAAATTAAGGAGATAAGCCTCGTTTTGGTGTTGATATATCCTTACCTCAGCGCTAATTCTTTCTTCAGGCACGCGGCAAACTTCTCTTAGGAATCTCATGTAAACTTTTACTAGAGCTGGATCAGAATTTGATAGGCAAACCGAATGAGAAGTTTTAATTTTCCCATTTTTTAGAATCGGCTTTTTATAGCCCTCTGCCCAGTATAAAGCTGTCCCGATAAAAAACAGTTCATTTTCAGAAACCTTACCGACCCTTTTTTTGCTAGATTTTCTTGTCTGCTTGGCCCTTGACTCAGCTAATCGTGTTTGATTGACGTTCCTCTTGATTAGGGCTCTTACGGAGCCCTCGCAAACTCTTTTGGCAATCCTATCTCTAGCAGATTCAGGCAACTGCAGCCCGGTGAACCAATCCGACAATGTCGATTTAGGTACGCCAAGCAACCTAGTTACCTCATTATAACTTCGACCTTGGAGTCGAAGTCTTAGCGCCTTGTTTTTATCGGACCTCATTACATATAAGTATAGCACGACGGTCCGGTTTTCAAAACAAAATTTGTGGATATCTCACTGTTGATAAAAGTAAACCCCACAGAGAAAGTTGGTTTTTTTGAACCATTTTTGCTATACTAGCTTTATGCCGCGGTAGCTCAGTGGTAGAGCGCAGCCCTGAACTCTTCGGGGCCTGGTCCAGTAATGGACCATGAGAAAAACTGGGTGAATTCGGGGAAGGTCTTGCCAAGAACAATCCCGAGCCAATACAGACGGGGTTCCTTAGAAGAGGAAGTTGTCTGGAAGGTGTAGAGACTAGCGAGTGAGTCCCAACAATAATCTCGCACAAGCGCCCAGCCCCTAATCTCGCAAACGCGGGATGGGTGATGAGATAGTCCACTAGCCTGGAAGAGGCTGGCGTCGTCAGTTCGATTCTGACCCGCGGCACAAAACAAAATTAAATCCGCCGTATGGCGGATTTAATTTTGTGGGCCCAGTAGGAATCGAACCTACTACCTCTTCAATGTCAATGAAGCGTTCTGCCAGTGAACTATGAGCCCCGGAATGGTGCTTGTTTATACCTCTGCACGTACTTATTTTAGCAGAAATTGCTGACGTTTACCCCATCATTCACCCCATCATCCGGCTACCCTTGGCATGATGGGGTATGTCTCTCCGTTTCTGCTTTCAATACTCGCTTTTTTCCACCTCCTCCTCGCAAAAGAGAAGTCCGACTTCACTCCGCTCCTCCCTGCTGGTCGTCGCTCC
>CAIUCV010000013.1 GCA_903897805.1 Candidatus Yanofskyibacteriota bacterium
AAGCGCTTTTTTGTTTTTATCTATCCCTCGATTTGCCCCGAGGAACGGTAGCGAGCATTTCTAATTTTTGCGATTGAACGGTTCAGGCGAAGCCAATGATGCTTTCTGGGGCCGCTGCGACGGCCGCCAGCATGGTTTTGTCATAGGCCTTGCGCCTTGACAAATGGCGGCCATAGCAACGGATGAGAAAATCTCGCTGGGATTTTTGAAGTCCCCAGAGGGCATCATTGGCGGAGCGTGATTTGTCTGCGCAGAACACCAAGCAAAAATCAGAGATGCCCGCTACCGCTTAGCCATTATGTTCTTCTTATAAACCTCCAAATTATCCAGCACTATCCCCGCTCCCCTTGCTACGCACAACAACGGTTCGTCGGCAATGCGGGCTGACACGCCTGTAATTCTTGTTATCAGAGTGTCAATATTTTTAAGTAAGGCGCCGCCGCCGGAGATAACCATCCCTTTTCCCATGATGTCGGAGCAAAGTTCGGGCGGAGTTTCCTGCAAAACATTTTTTACGGTTTGAACGATATCTCTCAACTGCTCTTGAATGGCGTCTGTTATTTCATTACTGCCCATTTCAATGGTTTTCGGATAGCCGGTCGTCAGGTCCCTTCCTCTGACATTTAGTTTTTCCTCGTTTGCCTGCTTTACCGCGTTGCCAATCGCAATTTTTATCAGTTCCGCGGTGCGCTCGCCAATTGCAAGACCGTGCTTTTTCTTGACGTACTCCACGATGGCGGCGTCTATTTTGTTACCCCCCACTCTCGTTGAAGCCCAGCTCACGATCCCCCCCAAACTTATAACGGCAATGTCGGTAGTTCCCCCCCCGATGTTCAGTATCAAATTCCCAAAAGGGCTGTTAATCGGCACTTTTGCGCCGATAGCGGCAAGCACCGGCTCTTTCACTAAATAAGCGGCCTTGGCACCCGCATTGATTGTCGCTTCAATCACCGCCCGTCGTTCTGTTGAGGTAATGCCCGCTGGCACAGATACGAGAATTTCCGGCTTGAAAAAACCGAATTTTCCTATGGCCTTGGTAATAAAATACTTCAACATCGCTTCGGTTATGCGGTAGTCGGCAATCACCCCGTCTTTGAGCGGCCGGGAAACGATAATACTGTCGGGCGCCCGGCCGATCATTTCTTTTGCCTGGCCGCCGACGGCGATAATTTTGTTATCAAGTATTGAAATGGCGACAACCGAGGGTTCGTTGATTATCAACCCCTTGTTGGGCACAAAAACAAGCGTGTTGGTTGTCCCGAGGTCAATTCCTATTTTTTTTATAAACATAGTTGGTTAAAGATTAATGATTTTATCCCCCGGGCGCAAGGGTTTACAGAAAGTCATTTTGCTTGTATAATGAACCCCAATGAGGCGAAAAACAAGACGCGGTGTTTTCTTTGTTTCTCTTCTGATTTTTATTATCCTCAGCTGGCTGACGGTGCTTTATGCTTTGGGATATGAATATGATTTTGTCCAAAACAAATTCCTTAAAACCGGTTCTTTTGAGATCAGCGCCAACACTGATGCTCAAATTTATATAAACGATGAGCTTGCCGGTACCACTTCTTCTTTCCTGGGCAAGTCATTTTCAAAAAGCCGGCTCCTACCCAGAACTTTTGCCGTAAGAGTGCAAAATGAAAAATATCAGCCGTGGCAGAAACTGGTTGATATAGAAGCGGGCGTCTTTACTGATTTCCCGCGAGTCGTTCTAATCCCGCAAGATCCCGCCGAAGACGCCATTGCCTCCAGCTCACTGAAAGGCGTTACTTCAATACAATTTGACGCCAAGCAAGGGACAGTGGCAGTAAGTAACGGGCTCCAAGTAGAGACCCTCTCTCTGGACAACGGCCAACGAGTATCATTGCAACCGTTTATAAAGTCAGTGTTTTCGCTTACGGCTAATTTACCTGGAGCAACCCTGCCTGCGGCAAACAGTGAAATTAATCTTTTACAATCTCCCGACGGAAACAAGGGCGTCTGGTTTAATAACCGTGAGGTTTGGATAAAATGGCTTAAAGATACCGATTACCAGCCCGCGAGATTTGCCGGTAATACAGAACTGGTTGCGAGATTTCCGCAAAAAATCTCTGACATCCAGTGGTATAAGGACTCCGACCATGTAATTGCGAGCGTAGGAGGCCTGCTGGAATTTATTGAAATTGACAACCGTGGCGGTGTTAATATTTCTGCAATTTCAATAATTGACAGTCCGTTTTATTACGACAAGGGGTCAGACGTAATTTTTAAATTTGTCGGGAACAAACTGACAAGAATCAATCTGAACAAACCGCAGCCATAGTTTTTTTAATGCCGTCTGTATTGAGTTAATTTCCCGGCCTTGATCTCAAGCGGGTCGGCGGGGCGCAAGTTAGCTATCGCTGTTTTGGTTAGGATGGGGTAGTGCGGCGATTCGTCCAGTGCTTCGGCTATATACCAGAGATTTCTCTCTGATATCGCCCAGCCGGGCCTGGCAAAATGCAAAAGATTAAACGGCCGCGAATAATTCCGCAAGGTTTTCTCGCCTTCATCCGTAAAATATTCGTGGAAATAAGAGAGGGCAAGCTCGCGCGGAGTACGGAATATCGGTTCTCGGTAGCGTAATACCGCATGGTTTGTCTTGCTGATTGCGCCCCACAGGCCGCGGCGGCGAAATAGCGTAACTACATGGTCAAAATCATGGTCAACGGCCTGCAAATCTAAAAGGAACGGTCTCTGGCCATTGATCCACAGCGCCGCCGCGGCAAACAACGCCCCTTCAATGCAGTGGGCTTTATTTTCCCGAAGCGCGCGCCGCGGCGAAACGCAGGTATCCTTTTTATCCTTCTCAAAATTAATCAGGATCTTCTCCAAAAAATCCTGAATTTTTTGAGGCGTATTCAACCGTCGAAATATTTTCAGCTCGTTTTCATTAAAACCGAGGGTGTCCATATGAGATTCTTCTGGTAGATAATATCTTTTCCCGAATTAAGTCCGTACAAATCTTCTTTGCGGACGATTTTGTATTGATGTTTCATCAAAAAAAGCCGCACCGGATAATTGTTAGCTTTCGCATCGCACAGAACATATCTGGAATCAAACTCTCTTTGGCCTTCAATTTCGGCATTCCTCATAAGAAAACTGGCGACATATCTGCCTCTCATATCGGGCCTCACCGTCATGTTTTTAATCTCCAGGGCATCTTTATATTTTTTATGGCGTTGATATATCGCAACACCGACGACATTATTCTCGGACAACGCTATAAGTGCCCTTTTAACATCCTTTTTCAATTCGCCGTGAATTTTCTGGGCCCAATCTAAGAAGTCCGGGTAATCGGTATTCGGAATCCACAAACGCGGCCCGAGCAAATAAGAAACAATCTCGTCCAATCTTGAAACGGGGTAATTGTTCGTAAACTTAAAATCCATATTTTCAGGTCTCGGGTAAGGTCACCTTCGATCACCACAGGCCCACATATTTATACACATTTACCGGCATTAGTACGTCAAATTTCTCTCTTGAAATACCCTTCGTGCCGACGATATTTTCTCCTCTTTTTTCTATATCTACAAATCCTTCGGATATCTGCCGGCCGTTTCTGTCCAATAAATATTTTAATTGGGGTCTTTCCCCCATGATCAACCCGTCTTTTACGTATATGTGCGAGTATTCGGCCGAGATGGGCTGTTTAGTATCCGGATCAAGCAAAACCTCTCTTTCGTATATTCCGCGCCTGTTTTCTATCAATAGTCCGTCCCTATCTATAACGGTCTTTTTTACTTCTTTTTTTAACTCGCGCTCATTCTGCTGCCAAAACGTTGAATTTTCCCTCCAAACTTTTTCTGCCCCACCCCGTACCTCTGTCCGCCAGAAACGTTCTTCTCTTTGCTCAAAGGTCCCTCCAGCGGCAGCATGGCCGGCCCTGGAAGAAAGATTTCTGTCATACGCCTCTCTTTTCTCTGCGTCGGATAAAACCTCATAAACTTCAGCTACTTCTTTGAATTTTTCCTCTGCCGCTTTGTCATTAGGATTCAGGTCGGGATGATACTTTTTTGCTAAAATTTTATATGCGCGCCGGAGTGTTCGAAGATCGGCATTTTTAGGAACACCCAAAATTTCGTAGTACGACTTCTTAGGCCCACCCTCAAATTTTATTCTTTCATGACTCATGGTTACTTCAGATTAACTGATGTTCTTAATTTCTTTTCTCTGGCGTATCGCTCAACTGCCAACATGATCAACTTATCTATCAATTCGGTATAAGATACGCCGCTAGCTTCCCAGAGCTTAGGATACATACTGATTTTAGTAAATCCGGGGATGGTATTCAGTTCGTTTACAATAGCCTCGTTTTTGTTTCTCAAAAAGAAATCTACCCGGGCCATACCTTCCAGACAAAGCGTTTTGAAAGCCTTTATGGCAATATCTTGGACTTTTTTTATGATGGGCAGGGATAATTTGGCCGGGATTGCCAGTAGAGCCCCGTTTTCATCAATATATTTGGCTTCATAAGAATAGAAGTCGTGATTATCGCCTACTATTATTTCTCCCGGTACCGAGGCGATCGGCTTATCGTTTCCCAATACGGAACATTCAAGTTCTCTCCCTTGGATATACTCTTCCGCCATAATTTTTCTGTCGTATTTGAATGCTTCAGCAATGGCATTTTTGAACTGCCCTTCATCGGCGACTTTAGATATCCCCACCGAGGAACCCATATTAACGGGCTTAATGAACAGGGGCAAACCCAATTTTCTCTTTACGCTCCTAAAATCAATCTCAGAATTCTCGTTAAATGCCAGAAAGTTTGCAGTAGGAATACCCGCTGCTTTCAACAAGCGTTTCTGCACTTCCTTGTCCATACCTAAAGCCGAACCCAATACGCCCGCCCCGACGAAAGGGACGTCAAGCAATTTTAACAAACCCTGAACGGTTCCATCCTCGCCAAAAGGACCGTGAAGAACGGGGAATGCCACATCTATTTGTCTCACTTGAATCTCGTCCGATGAACTTTGAAGTTGTCTGTTTTGTTCCCCAGGCGATAATGCCAATGAAACACTCATTGTTTGATTCAATTTTATTAATTTCGGATTGTCGGCGTTCAACAAAAGCTCTGTGGAATTATTGAGAAGCCACCTGCCGTCCTTATCAATTCCGATGGGAATAACCTCGTATTTCTCCTTATTGATTGCTTCCATGATATTCTTTGCCGACTGCAAAGACACCTCGTGTTCGGCCGATTTTCCTCCGAAAATTATGCCCACCCTAATTTTTCTTTTCTTTTTCATATTTACGAGTCTCGGGCGGGGGTCAGTTAGCTATTTCTTCAAGCGTAAAAAGATGCTGAAGCGGAATCAAAAAGTTCCTTATTTTTGATCTCTTAATAACAACGATGGCCCCAATTACTTTAGCTCCTCCCTTTTTTAACTCTTTTGCCGTATCCAAAATACTACTGCCGGTGGTAAATAAATCATCAATAATGACAACCTCGTCTTTCATTCCGGGGGCATAACCTTCAATAGATTTTTTTATGCCGTGGCTCTTTTTTTCATTTCGTACCGCACTTAATTTTGTCTTACTAACTAAAGCAACTGCGGCAGCAAAAGGTAATCCGCCATAACCAGATCCGGCAATACACGTTGTGCCTTTCGGGAGTATTTTGCAAATTGTATGAGAAATAGCAAGTAGTAAATTCGGATCGCCAAATAATTTTCTAGTGTCACAATATAAATTAGAAGTTATGCCGGAACGTAATTTAAATTGTCCCCTCCTAACAATCCCAACTTCCTTAATTTTCGCAAGTAATTTCTCTTTTTTCATGATCGGCTGGCACAAATGACAATTTTCATATTTTCAGGTCTCGGGCGGGGGTTATTAAAAATGCTTCATCAAACGAGCCGCATATAATTTTATAAATTCAAAGAATATATACGACCAGCCGTCCTTGCTCATAAAATAATCTTCTCGCTTGAATTTAGCCGAAGGAGCGGGAAACCGGATAAGCTTGGGCTTCCAATCCGCCGCCGATTTGAACGTCAGATATGCGCGCCTCATTTGATAAGCGATCTGAATAAGGATAATTTTTTCTGGCAGGTTCCCTATCCGTCTAAGTATGGCAACGGATTTCGTAGCGTTCTCAACCGTATTGACCGCCTCTTTTTCAAGAATAATATCTTCTTTTGGCACGCCCTCCCGTTCTGCAATATTGGCAAAAGCCTCTGCTTCCGTCAGTGTTGCGTCTTTCATATATGACGCCTTTTGTCCGGTGAATAAAATTTTGGGTGCTAAGCCCTCTTTGTATAAACGAGCAGCTTCTTTGGGGCGAGTTTCCCCTCCTCCCCCGAATACAAAAATTAAATTTGATTTTTCCAACGGGTCGCTCTCGCACAGGTAATCCCACAGCGCATATAGTTTTTCCTTGGTCGTTTTAGAAACGCCACGACTAATAGCATCAAATACTTTATCAACTATCGGCTGAACGGCTTCTATTTGTAAATTATCCGGGTTTAACAGCTCATAAGGATTGTCATCAAACCCCAGCGAATTAATTACATCGTGGAGAAGATTAAAAGGAATATCTTCAAGGGGAGCTTTCGCCTCAATCGCGCCGGCAACTTTTTTTAAATATTCTTTATCGGTTGCAAGAAAGGGTTTGTACGATTTATTGTCAGTTTTTTGAGCCATAATTCCTATTAATTTTTAGTCAATTTAAACATAAGAACGGTGGTCTTTTCTCCTTGGTGGCCCGCATGCATAAAGTCCCACTTATCTTCTATAGAAAAGTTATTTTTGCGCAGTAAATCCTCAACGTCCTCTCTTTTCATAAACCAATACTCCTGCCCGTCCTCATTTGTCTTCTCGTAAAGATAAATGATTGCCTTGCCCCCGTAGCGCAGAACGCGGGCGATTTCTTTCAAGCTCAAGTTCAAATCCGTGGCATGCAACACGGAAATAGAAAAGACGCCGTCAAAAGAAGCATCTTTAAATTGAAGTTTCTCTGCGTCTCCAACTTGGAACATTACCCTATCCGACATGCCCGCTAAATGAGCATTTTTCTTCGCCATCTCTATGGCACCCGGTGCAATGTCTATTCCGGTTACCTCATTGCCTTTTCTGGCAAAAAATATACTATCTCGGCCATCACCTGCTCCTATTTCAAGGATCATATTGCCCGATTCCTTGCCGAGCATTTCAAGCAGTTGTGGCGCAAACACTGAAAGTTCCTGGCTTTCCGCCCAGTGGGGCGTTCCTTCTTCATATGCTTTCGCCCAATCCTCGGGCTTCATATAAACTGGCAGTTTATTCTTGCTCATTTATGAAGTTCAAAAATCATTACCTCTAATCCTTTTGATGGGTCAATGATTTTGATTTGCTGGTCGTCAATCTGTAAGCCGCTCTGCAGAACGAACTCTTTCAGTCTTTCTTTGCCGCCCTGTATCAGCCGTCCGCCTGATTTAAAGTATATCAGCACCAATGCCTTGGCTCCGGGTTTTAAAACTCTGCTTATCTCTCGAAGACTGTTGGGCAAATATGTGCCATCAAGACCGGCAAGAGAAAAAGCGGCATCAAACTGATTATCGGGAAGGTCTAACTTTTCGGGATTTCCAACGAGAAACTCAATATTGGGGTCAACGCCAAATTCTCTTGCTCTTTTTTTGACGTTTTCAACAACACTTTCTCCTGATTCAACAAAAGTTATCTTATTGTCGCGCCCTGCCAAAAATATGCAATCATCGCCGGAGTGTTTGCCCTCAATATCCGCCTCCTTCGCTCCTATGTCCAGGATCTCATTTCCCGACCTTTGAGGGAGTATATCAAGTAACCGCTGGGCCAGCGGCGAAGGAACTATCTCCATTTTTGGAACTTTTTCAATTTTTTTCATAGAGCTCATTTTTTCTTCCATCTGTCCTTGTCTCTTTTATAAACTTTGTCCATTACCCCCTTGAAAGATTTATCCAGATCTATGCGTAAAGAATTGGCGAGACAAGTTAAAGTAAAAATAATATCCCCTATTTCGTCGCCAATCTCTTTATCCTTTTCCGTGGCCTTTTTCTTCTTGGGGCCGAATGTATGATTGATCTCCCTTGCCAGTTCGCCGACTTCCTCAACGAGACGAGCCAATATCTCAAACGGCTTGAAATAGCCGATTTTGTATTGCTTAACCCACTCATCAACTTGTTTCTGTATTTTTTTCATAAATGACTGATTGAGGGCGAGGCTATAAAGACAAAATCTCAAATTTGTTATCTTCTACCCAAACAACTTGATTGTCTTGGATGAATATTAGTGGAATCGGAAATTCGGGCACGTGTTCAATAACAGCTTTATTGGCCTCGACAAATTCAGGATTATTACAATGGGGAACAACGAGAAAGTTTACAAGATTGAGTCCTGAAAAATCGGACTTGGGATCAAAAAACTTTTTTTCTTCCGGGTCGTGTTTATATATTTCAAGCGATGGGGAAACAATAACCGAACCGGCGCTTGTTCCCGTATAAAATATTTTATTCTTCCGAATCGCGCTGGTAATGGTCTTATGAAAAGCCGATTTTTTTAATAATGATAAAAGATAAAACACGCTTCCGCCACAAATATGCAGAATATCCGCGTTTTGCACCTGCTCGGTAAACTTATCTTCGGCGATATTCCTTAAATCAACTTCAATGATCTCAAAACCTGATTTCAAAAATACTTGCCTATCCAGATCAACCCACCATTTATCGTCAAACGGATCGGCAGCATTTGCGATAAAAATCACCTTAGTTTTTTGAGGCGATTTCAAAAATTTCTGCAAAAGCAAAGAAAACGTTTTATCTAAAGATGAAGCAAGAAATAGTTTCATATTTTTAGGTTTCGGGCGGGGTTACCATTCTCTTTTTTTACCAAATTTCCAGAAATAACCGGATTCGGTAACCGTGGTAACTAGATTATAGATATCTTCTGCCGGTTGTTCCGGTTCTCTGTCGGGTTTTTCAGTTTCAGAAGCAACATCATTGCCCATATCAGTTTTTACCCAGCCCGGGTCTAGAGATGAGACAATAATACCGCCATCTTTTAATCTAAATGCGAGCATGCGGGAATACATATTCAAGGCGGCTTTGGCCAGACGATAACCACTAGAACTTTCGTCATCAATCGGAAAAGAAAAAGAGCCGTAATTAGAATCGAGATTTACAATATGACATCCGTGAGCCATTAAGGGCAAAAGTTTCTCGGTTAGATCTATAAGACCAAAGAGATCAATATCAAATGTCTTGCGGATCTTTTCTACATTAGCGGCGTTTTCGTGTGCGTCTAAAACTACGCCTGCATTATTTATTAGGGCGTCAACTTTTATGTTTAATTCACCGATTTTATCAACTGCCCAACTGATGCTTTCCGGGGAACCCTGATCAAGTTGAATGGAAACCAAATTCGACGAATCAATCGGAATCAAATTTTTGTTATATGTACCGATTACCTTCCAGCCCTCGGCAATAAATTTTTTAGCAGCAGCAAGACCAATCCCTCGGCTTGCTCCAGTAATGATGACGGTTTTCATATTTTACAGGTTTTGGTAGGGGTTAAAATATTCTCTGCAAAATTGTCTTTATAAAAATCAAAAAGAATGAAAATCCACTTTTAATTATTTGCCAGAAAAAATCCGAAGGAATATTAACAAAATGAGTAGTCATAAAATTTAATTATTTGCAATCTTTAAGCGATTTACTGGCCAGTTCTTCAAAACCAGTATAAAAATTTGGTTCTTTATAGTCTTTTCTTACCTTTTGAATATAGTCATTGATCTCTTTGCTATTTTTTGTTTGTTGCAAATAATACGAAAATTCGCCACAAAAATCCTCTTGATCAATCTGATGTCTTAAATATGCACCATCCATGACTTCATAGATGCCTAAATAGTTATCCAGATGGTAGTCGTCAAAATGACCGCCATTCTCAATTAATATTGGCTTACTCTGATCAATGGCAGCAATTATGCCAGTACTATTCTCGTTGGTAACGTCGTCATTAAAAGTTGCTGTTAGCTGTTCAGAAATGCCCTTTGCAGCGTCCTTAAGAGTTTGGTATGCAAAAATCGCTGCAACTAAAATAACAACAAATTCTGCTAGTCTTAAGCCATCCCTCCAGTTAAATTTTCGGTTCATAAATTAACTTGGGTCTATGTCTTTAATATCCCAATTAAAATTAATGATGTCAGCGAAACCTAAACTGAATCTATTCTCAAACTTGCTCCGAAGATCAGAAGATTTTTCTAAATCATGAAAATATTTTTCTACTGCAGATTTAAAGTCTACTAGGAAAGAATCCAGGTTTATGATTTTTGATATTTCTTTATCTTTAAATTTTAAATTATGTAAAATCTGGCCATGAGTTAATCCGATTCTTCCGCCGATTGTATAATTATGGGCCAAAGCGCATCGTATAGATTCATATATATCGGTAGGGTCATATTGTGGCATATAAGCTTTTAGAAATTCCTTATAATTTTTACCTGTATCTCGGGCATTAAATGAAGATCTGCCAACAAAGAATCCTGCAATGACATCTATGGCACAAGAAATTAAAATAAAAACAGCTAAGGGCGTTCCACTATCGGGTTTACGAGTTGCGTTATAAGTAGTATCGATACTTTTAATAATCCAATTATCAAAAGTGTTCTTTATCTTTTTTTTCGCTATTAAAAATTCTTGATCGTTCATATGCTTAGGTGTCTCGGTCTCCAAGATACTGCACTGATGCCTGCTAGGCCTTCTTGAACTAGAACCGGCCCGAAAAACCCATATCCCCACACTAAAACAAAATCAAACCCGCCACAAGGGACCAGGCGGTAGTCCGCTCTGGGCCCATTGTGGCCGGAGGGGGTTGGGGGCAACGCACTTGTCCCCATTGCGGAAGTTGGGAACCGCTGGGTTCCCAGGAGCAGACGCGAGTCCACTTGGTTGAGCGTCTGCGACCCACAAGGGCGGGATTAAAAAAAGTCGAGGTATTCACCCCGACCGCCCCCTATTTTTATTGCCGGGTTTCTTTCCCTCTTGTTCTTCTATCCATTTGCGAAAAGGGCATTCGTTGCAAATCTTCGCTTTTACCTTCCGTTGTCGGCGGCAATTCTTATACCACCAAGAGTCAAACTGGATGGTGAAATTTTCCATCTGTTCCTCCTTTTTGGCCTTGCCCGTAGAATATATCACAACCAGATTAAAACAAAAAGTGCGAGATTATCGCACCGCCGTAATAACATTTTACGCCAATAGTCCGCCAAAGTAGTGATGTTCGCCTAACTTTTGTCCGGCAGACACTCCAATTTGGTCAGATGTCGCAATGATGTGTTCGTATCCTTGAAAATTACCAAAGTCATTTTGTTTAACCTCGTTTAAATACTGTAGGGTGTGGTCTTCGCCTTCTAATCTTTCAGGTCCTCTTCCACCAAGAAAGATGTTGTCTCTGTAGTTGCACATTAAAGCTCGTTTTAGAAATGGGACTACTTTCTTATCATACCAGCCACCAAAGTTCATAACCCAAATAGGTTTTTCGGCTAGCCAGATAATTTTCATTCCATAGCTAGAGTTGGAATCAGGAGCAGCAAAGTAGCAATCAAGAAGAGAGTAATCTCCAAGACGAAACGATGTACTCTTGGAACCCGGTAGCCCCGGAATGATTGTTCTTGGTGCTGATGCGGCCCAGCCATGCATCATCGCTTCAAAGAAAAATTGTTTGGCGTCCATAACTCTACTCCCCCGTTAGTTTTCAAGGAATAATTATATAATAACAGATTGTTAGATATTGTCAATTTTAGGACAGGGGGCAAAAAGATGTTAGCGAAGAACCCCTTGTCGTTTCGAGAGTTCTGTTGAAGCCGAGCGGGCACGGTGTTGTGATGTAATTTACGCAGAACCCCGAATGGGCGGGTGGTAAAGTACGCCACAACGAGCGAGGCGAGACAAAAAGTGAAGCGACATTGCGCCACGCTGGGGTCGCACAGCGGAACGTCTCGAGAAATGATGAGGGGCGAGTGTTATCTTTTTGCCCACTGACCGGCCTTCCTTGCTTTTTTGAGTCCGTACTTGCGGCGTTCCTTTACGCGGGCGTCGCGAGTGAGAAATCCGGCCTTGCGTAGTTTTTTAGAGAAATTGGTGTCAAACAAAACTAAGGCGCGGCTTAAACCGAACTTAATCGCATCGGCTTGACCGCGAATCCCTCCGCCGGACACTTTGATCGTTGCCTTAAAACGAT
>CAIUCV010000014.1 GCA_903897805.1 Candidatus Yanofskyibacteriota bacterium
ACTAAATATAAGAAAAAAATAAAAGAATTAATTGAATCAGATGAATTAAAAATAGTCCCAGCTACCCGCAAGAATGAGATTTTGAATTTACTGAAAGATTCGGAAGATTTCAGCGTTTCGCGGCCCGTTGAAAAAATCAGCTGGGGCATACCCGTACCGGACGATCCGACACAGGTACAATACGTCTGGTTTGACGCCCTGGCCAACTACATTACTGCTATTGGATATGGCAGAGATGAAGAAACTTTTAGAAAATGGTGGCCTGCCGACGTTCATGTTATAGGCAAAGGGATTTTTCGTTTTCACGCTATTTATTGGCCAGCCATGCTCTTGGCCGCTGGTCTGCCGTTGCCTAAATCAATTTATGTGCATGGCTATATTTCGATTGATGGAGAAAAAATAAGTAAATCTCTAGGCAATGTCATCTCGCCGGAGGAAGCCGTTAGTAAATATGGGGTTGATTCGGTGCGATACTACCTCTTGCGCGAGATTCCTTCTGACGAAGATGGCGATTTTTCGTATAAGAAGCTCGAGGCAAGATACAATGGGGACCTGGCCAATAATCTCGGCAATCTTGTAAGTCGCGTGGCCAAACTGATTGAAACAAAACTTGAGGGCGAGCTGGTTTTTGAAGAAAAGTTTTTGGACGATGAGATTAAGCGGAGAGTATCCGAAGCAAGGGAGAATTGTGAAAAGGCCATTACCGAATTTAAATTGCACGAAGCCTTGGCCAAGATTTGGGAGTTATTTACTTACGCTAACGTTTATGTTGATGAAAATAAGCCGTGGGCCGACGTGGGCGATCATCCGGAGCATTTCTTGAAAACGATGACCGGTTTAATCTATTTGATCATCAATGCTGCGAAAATGGTAGAACCGTTTCTCCCCGAAACCACCGAGAAAATCTTCAAAATCTTCGGCCATGACGGAGAATCTAAAGGGCTGGAAGGCTATAAATTTGTAGTGACAAAAGTTGAATCTTTATTTCCTCGCTTGAAATAATAAAAAAACGGGCTAAGCCCGTTAAAAACCGCAATTTTTCTTTTTGGCAAGATACCGGCCGAGAGGAATGCTAATAGGCCAGGAAACAAGAGAAACGCAAAAAAGCAGAAAATCCAATAACTGTAAAAAATACGAAACCAGAAAATTTCGCTTGCCGCCTGTATTGATAAACTCCATCGGAATCCAACCACTCATTAAGACCGAGACAGAAAACCACAAAGCTAATAATAGCCATAAAAAGCCCGAATGTTCACTCATGTTCGCCTATCCGCCCCGCCCTTTTTGCATAACAACAGATAAGGTGATAAATAAAATAGACAGGCAGGCTTATAGGCCAAACCGCTGCAAGCACTACGGCGGCTAGATCCCAGCAAAAATCATCTAGGGTAGAGCGAAATAGTATTCCAGAGCGCCATATCCTAACTTTATAGAGGAAAAAGGCTAGAGAAAATACCGAGACAATTAGATAAAACACGGACATTAAGTTCTTCATTTCCTCCTCCAACTTGTCAAAAATCTGCCCAAATCTTACCAATAATCATTCTATATTGTCAAGCCAACAAAAAACGGGCTAAGCCCGTAAACTAGGTAGAATAATATGCTGTCATCTTCTGAATGTGACATCGAAGTTTTGGCCGCAGAAGTCACATTTGGTAACATTGTGTTCTAAACCATCGGCGCTGAATCTGAATGGAGTAGCAACGACCTTCCCTCGATCTTCTTTTAAATCAATGCGCAACACGCTAGCTGTGCCGGCACAGCGGGGGCGTGCATGGCGTGCGGCTGTCATTTTTTCGCAGACGTGGAAACCGGGATTGTGAAGTTCTGCTAATGTTATGATTCCGTCGGGCAATGTTACGATCTCGTCAGGAGTGCTCCCCATAGTCTTCTACCCCCTTTGATTTTAAGAACTACGGGCTAGTTTATAAAAACAGGATAAAATTGTCAATATGCTGACTTTTGACTCTCACTGCCATCCTCAATTTCCGCAATACGATGCGGACAGGGAAGAAGTGATAAAAAGAACGCTTGCCGCCGGATGCGGCATGATTTGCGTAGGGACGGATTTGGAAATGTCAAAGAAAGCAATTGAGCTGGCGGAAAAGCATGAAGGGATTTGGGCAACGGTCGGTTGTCATCCCAACGAATCAATTAAAGAATTGCAGATTACGGATTACGAAGAGCTGGCAAAACATCCCAAAGTCGTTGGGATAGGGGAGACGGGGCTGGATTATTATAGAACGCCAGAAAAAGAGAAGCAGGAAAAACAAAAAGAGATTTTTCGGCAATTTTTGGCATTGGCCGTTGAAACAAAAAAACCGGCCGTGATTCATTGCCGGGACGCCTATGAAGACATGATAGACATTCTGAAAAACAATCCCGTTGCCGGGGTTGTTCATTCTTTCACGGGCGATTTTAACCTTGCCGGTAAATTTCTTGATTTAGGCCTGTTTTTGGGCTTAAATGGGATTATAACTTTCACCGATGAATATGACAATATGGTTGCCAATGTTCCGCTTGACAGGATATTGATTGAAACCGACGCGCCGTATCTTGCGCCGGTACCATACCGCGGCAAACGAAATGAGTCGCTTTATGTGGAATTTGTTGCTCAAAGAATTGCTGAGATAAGAAGTGTGCCCCCTGAAGAAGTGGCACGCCAAACAATAAAAAATGCCGAAAAATTTTTCGGCATAGATTTCCATATCAGCTAGAACAAAATTTTTTCCAATCTCTTCATTGCCCTCCCGTAATTATCGGCCATTTTTTGATTGGCAAGCAGATACTCTCTTCCCCTCGGCCTTATTGCGCCTAACCGGCCGTTTATCAGGTCGTCGTAGGGAAAATCCGGGGGAAATTGTTCTTTGGTAAAATCTATATCCTGTCCCGCGATTCTATTCCAGAAATGATTATTAAATCCGAATTTTTTCTGCCATTCTTCCGGAAGCTCCGTTTCCATGATCTCTCCACCGAAGAAATGCTGTACGACAAGCGCTGAAATTGAACACTGCCCGAATGTCGGATTGCTTTCCCCGGGGCCTACAAGCGGAGCGTCCGTATTTTCGTAAAACGATTTCTTTACACGATCCCCGAAAATCTTCAGCAGAGACAATAATGATTCACTCTTTCTACTAACATTAAAATCAATGAGGTCATCCAGCCTCTTTTTTTCTTGGACCACTTCTTTATAATCGTAATACTGCTTGCTGGCAAAAAAAGAGGAAACCACGAGCATTATTATAGTGCCGAGAGTAGCTAGCCCCCGAACGCTTAGCAGTTTTGACATTTTTCAACTCCAGAGTTTGTTAACGAACCCCTCAAAGAATAGCCCTGGACAAACTATTGGTCAAGCAGTTTTTCTTGTAAAAAAACCGCAAATTCCATATGATAGAACTACTATTATGACAAAATACAATCCCTCAAAAATTGAAAAGAAGTGGCAGAAATACTGGGAGGCGAGAAAGACGTATGTGACTAAAGATATGGTCAAAGGGAAAGAAAATTTCTATCTGCTTTTTGAGTTTCCCTATCCTTCGGGCAATTTGCATATCGGGCATTGGTATGCTTTTTCGGTGCCAGACATTTTGTCGCGGTATTTGAGAATGAGCGGCAAGAATGTAATGTACCCGATTGGCTTTGACGCTTTTGGATTGCCCGCCGAAAACGCCGCCATAGAGCGCAATTTACAACCGGAGGATTGGACCGACCAGAACATCGCCTATATGACCAAACAGCTCAAGAGCATGGGTGCGACTTTGGATTGGTCGCGGGAAGTGAGGACCACCGACCCGGAATATTATAAGTGGACGCAGTGGATCTTCCTGCAATTTTACAAAAAAGGCCTTGCTTATCGCGCGCAAACTTCGGTCAATTGGTGCCCAAAGGATAAAACCGTTTTGGCAAACGAGCAGGTTGTTGACGGCAGGTGCGAGAGATGCAAAACGCTTGTGGTCCAAAAAGAAATTGCTCAGTGGATGTTTAAGATTACGGATTACGCCGACAGATTATTAGAAGGGTTGAAAAAAGTAGATTGGCCCGAGACAATAAAAACCGCCCAAGAAAACTGGATTGGCCGTTCCGAGGGCGCGGAGATTGAATTCCTAATCCCGAATTCCAAAGAGACAATCAAAGTTTTTACCACGCGGGTAGACACGCTTTTCGGCGCTACTTATTTAGTTTTGGCGCCGGAGCACCCGATGGTATTAAAACTGACCACCGATGAGCGTCTGGATAAAGTGAACAGATATCTGGAGGAGGCCAAAAAGAAGAGCGAGCTGGACCGTCTGCATCTGGAAAAAGAAAAGACAGGCGTCTTTACCGGTAGTTATGTTGTTAATTCTATAAATAACGAAAAAATCCCTGTATGGGTGGCCGATTACGTAATTGGTTGGTACGGCTCGGGCGCGGTGATGGCGGTGCCGGCACACGACGACAGAGATTTTGAATTTGCCAAAAAGTACGATTTACCAATAAGAGTTGTAATCAGGCCTGAAGGGGAATGGGATTTTGATAAAAATGCCTTTGTTGAGGATGGGGTACTTGTTGATTCGGAAGATTTTACCGGTTTTAAGTCAGCCGATGCCCGGGAGGAGATAACAGAAAAATTATCGGTTAAAAAATTAGCGAGGAGAAAAATCAATTACCGGCTTCACGATTGGGTCATTTCCCGCCAGCGCTACTGGGGGGTGCCCATCCCGATGATTCATTGCGAAAAATGCGGTTACCGGCCTGTTGCTGATGAAGAATTGCCGGTCAGATTGCCGAAGCTTGAGGACTATAAACCCACTTCTGATGGCCGTTCGCCTCTGGCAAAGGCAAAAGAATGGGCAAAGACAAAATGCCCCGATTGCGGTCGCGATGCCGAGCGCGAGACCGATACTATGGATACCTTCGTGGATTCTTCGTGGTATTTTCTGCGCTATACCGATCCGAAGAATAAAAAGGCCTTTGCTGATAAGGCAAAAATGCAACAGTGGCTGCCGGTTGATCTATATATCGGCGGCGCAGAACATAACACAATGCACTTGCTTTACTCCCGCTTCTTCACGAAAGCCCTTTTTGATCTGGGGCTGATTGATTTTGATGAGCCATTCACCGTTCGCATAAACCACGGTGTGATTTTGGAAGCCGGCCAAAAAATGTCAAAGTCGCGGGGCAATGTGATTGACCCCGACGAGTTGGTAAAAAAATATGGTGCTGACGCCGTCAGAATGCACCTTGCCTTTATGGGGCCATATGACCAAGGCGGGCCGTGGAATCCCGGTGGCATAAACGGCGTTTACAGATTCCTGAATAGAGCGTGGGTGATGGCGCAAACCATTTGTAGAAAAAAACGACCGGCCGGGACTGGCGCGAAAGAATTAAAAACCGTTTTAAACAAAACTATTAAAAAAGTTGGTGGAGATATTTCGGATTTAAAGTTCAATACCGCCGTCAGCGAGTTAATGAAATTATTAAATGAGCTTGAAGAGAAGGGAGCGGACAGAAAGAGCTTTGAGCAATTTTTGAAATTATTGTCTCCTTTTGCTCCCCATTTAGCCGAGGATATTTGGCAAAATGTCTTGGGTCACAAAAAATCCATTCACCTGGAAAAATGGCCGGATTATGACAAGAAGCTGATTGCGGAAGAACTCGTCAGTATTGTGGTGCAAGTGGGCGGCAGGGCAAGGAGCGTGATTTCATTACCCGCCGATAGCGGCGAGGAGGAAGTAAAAAAGCTTGCTCTTACCGATGAAAAAACCAAGAAACATCTGGCTAGCCGCGAAATTCGGAAGACAATTTTCGTTAAAAACCGCTTGATAAATTTTGTAGTTTAAAACCAGTCCCGCCCCGTCGGCGTTACGCCGACGGGGCGGGAAAGAAGGTGTTCTGCCCGCGATATTATTTGGGCGGACCCCTCTTGTGGATTATTTGTGCCATATCCTATTTAAGACGGGGAGTTTGAGCCGCGGGTTTCCTATACCCTAAGATTGAGCCAGAAACCCGCATCGGGCAATTTCCGTCTTAAGTTATTGGTGGTTATTTAATGAAAGTCCGTTATGTTCAAAATCCAGGTTTTTATATAAGGTTGGTATAAGCCAAGTATTATGGAAATTCAAAAGCTAAAAGAAATAGAGGACCTGATAAACGAGCATCAAAGGGAAATTATCAGTTTTCATTATCGCTTTGTCGGCAATCTGGCAGACGCCGAAGACCTTGCCCAAGAAACGTTCATCAAGGCCTACAAGAAAATCAATACGCTAAAGGACCATAAAAAAGCGAAGAGCTGGCTTTACAGCATTGCACGGAACACGGTTATAGATTTTTTCAGAAAGAACAAGAACAAGGAGGTTGCCTTAAGCGATGCCCTACTTGAAAGCATTGCCGCAACGACGACGGCCACATATCAAGAGAAGGCGATTAACAACGAAATTTCAAAGGAACTTGACCGCTGTATTGATAGGTTGGTAAAAGAAGATAGGGCGATAGTCCGGCTTTTGTACTACGAGGGCTTTTCCTACAAAGAAATAGCCGACCTTCTGAACATAAACGAAAATACGCTTAAGAGCCGCCTTCATCGGGCTAGAAAAATATTGCTCGAAATGATTAGAACGAACAAGCCCCTTGGAGACATGGCCTTACAATATGAAAATGGAACGAGAGGATATTGATATAGATAATTTCATAAGAGAGAAAATCAACGGTTTTCGCCCGCGAAGTTTTGCCGTTGAGCCGACGCCCGATTTCGCTAAACGGGCGATGAGTAAAATTTATCGCCTGGAAAGACACAGACGTCTTTGGGCAATATTCTATGGCCTAGTGACGCTTTGGATTTTTAGTCCCCTGACTGTGCGGCAATTCTGGCTTTGGATAAGAAATGATTATTTTTCTGCCTCCAGTTTCCCCCTCGGCTATTTTATCATTCCCATTTACCACTTCTTCATCTCTTCTTACGGTATGTTTTTGCTTCTTGCGGTTGGTATATTGGTGTCTTTGTGGTTTGTTCTAAAATTCCGCCGCGGCGAATATGGCACCGCGATGAGAACTACCTAGGCCCGTGGCCTCTCGGCAAACCACTCTTAAACATATCGTTACTATCGGTGGCGGCACCGGCAGTTTTATAGTTTTGTCCGCTTTGCGCGACCACCCCGTGCGATTGAGTTCCATTGTTTCCATGGCCGACAGCGGCGGTTCAACCGGAAAGCTGCGCGACCAATACGGCGTTCTGCCGCCGGGCGACATAAGACGCTCGTTAGTAGCTCTTTCAGATGCCGGCCAGACTCTTCGCGACCTTTTTAATTACCGTTTTAAAACGGGCGATTTTACAGAGCATAATTTTGGCAATATTTTTTTAAGCGCGCTTGAAAAAATCACCGGCAGTTTTGATAAGGCCGTCACCGAAGCCTCAAGAGTTTTGAACATAAAAGGCAAAGTAATCCCGGTAACTTTGGACAACGTTCATCTCCACGCCCGGCTTGCCACCGGTCTTGTGATAAAAGGCGAAGCGAATATAGACGTCCCAAAACATAATCCCGAGATTCCCATTGAAGACGTTTGGCTAAATCCCAAAGCAAAAGCTAACCCCCAAGCCATCAGGGCGATAATGTCAGCCGATATGATTGTCATTGGGCCTGGAGATTTGTATTCAAGCATCATCCCAAATTTTTTAGTCGGAGGCATTGGGACCGCTCTGAAGAGATCAAGAGCAAAAAAGATTTATTGCTGTAATTTAATGACTAAATTCGGCGAAACCCACGGTTTTAAGGCGCAGGATTTTGTTGACGCGATAGAAAAGTACATTGGCAGGAATGTTTTGGATTACGCGGTTTTTAACAGCAAGAAACCGCCACCTCGGGTTTTGAAACATTATTTGGAAGAAAATTCTCATTTCGTGGACGTGTCGGGCTTGGATTTAAAAAGAAAAAAACCAAAGTATGTTCTTGTGGATCTCCTTGACTCGGGAAGGCTTGTTCGGCATAATCCCAGAAAGAAGCTAGCAAAAGTTCTGATGCGGCTTCTGTGAATGAGCCCCGTTAGAGATAGCTTGAGTCACGCAACGGGAGTCATTAATAACGGGAATTTCTAACAGGATGAGGATTATTCCTATCAATCTTAATGGGGACTTTTCTGAAGCGCTCTATGAAGCCCTAGTTGTTCTCAAAAAGGGCGGGGTTATTGTTTTTCCGACAGATACGGTATACGGAATCGGGGCTAATGCCTGCGACTGGTATGCCGTTGAGCAGATTTTCAAAATCAAAAGAAGGCCCCTGACTAAACCGATTTCTGTATTGGCAAGGAATATGAATTGGGTGAAGGAAATTGCTTTTGTGCCTCCGAAGCTTGAAAAAGTTTTGGAGGAAATTTGGCCAGGCGCAACAACGGTGATCCTGCCCAAAAAGAAAGTAATCCCCGCGATAGTTACCGCGAAGAAAAAAAATGTTGGCATAAGAATACCCGACCATGCTTTTACTGATAAACTTTTGGGCAAGTTTGGCTATCCCATAGCTGCGACCTCTGCCAATATTTCGGGAGAGGGAACGCCAGTGGGCATCGGGGAAATTATCGTGGCGTTTAGGAATGAAATCTGGAGGCCGGATTTAGTTTTGGATGCCGGAGTTTTGCCTCCGTCGAAGCCGTCAACTGTTTTAGACATGACCACCATCAGGCCCAAAATTACCCGCGTGGGACCGACAAACCCGGAACAATTAATGAAACTTTTGGGATTAAGCCAATGATTAAACAACTGATAAAAAAAGAAGCGGCTAGGCAAAGACGGGTGATAAACCTCGTGCCGTCGGAAAATTACGCGTCAAAAGATGTCTTGACGGCTTTGGGTTCGCCTTTGACCAATAAATATGCCGAGGGCAAGTCGCGCCAAAGATACTATTTTGGCAACGAGGTAGTTGACCAAATTGAAGACAGGGTGAAAGAGCTGGTTTATAAGGTGTTTAAAATTTCGCCAAAGAGATGGGACGTAAATGTCCAGCCATATTCAGGCAGTATCGCTAATCTGGCGGCGTATCTGGGAGCCGTTGGCCCCGGAGGTAGGATTTTGGCGATGTCGCTTGAACACGGCGGACATTTGACGCATGGCCATCCGGTCAGCTGGAGCGGCAAGCTTTTTAATTTCAGGCATTACGGCGTCGGGCGCGACGGATTTATTGACTATGACGAAGTCGGCGAGATCGCCCGGAAGTTCAAACCGAAACTGATTGTCTGTGGCGCCTCCGCTTACCCGCGCAAATTTGACTTTAAAAAATTCCGTAAAATTGCCGACTCCGTCGGAGCCTTACTTATGGCCGACATCGCTCATATTGCCGGCTTAGTCGTCGGCGATGCGCATCCCTCACCGTTTCCTTATGCCGATATTGTCACGACGACTACTCAAAAAACCTTGCGGGGCCCGCGGGGAGCGATTATAGTCGCGAAAAAGGAGTTGATGGACGGAATTGATAAAGCTGTTTTCCCCGGGTTGCAAGGCGGACCGCAGATACATACAATCGCGGCCATTGGCGTTTGTTTGGAAGAGGCATTGAGGCCTAGTTTTAAAAAATATGCCAAGCAGACGGTCGCCAATGCTAAAGCATTGGCGACAGAACTGAAGAAGCTCGGCTTTAAACTGATTTCCGGTGGCACAGACAATCATTTGATGTTGATTGACGTAACCCCGCTTGGTCTGACCGGAAAAGTTGCGGGGGAGCGATTGGAACGCGCGGGAATTATTGTCAATAAAAATATGATTCCCTACGATACTCGCAAGCCGTGGGACCCATCGGGTATCCGTCTCGGTACGCCAGCCGTAACTACTCAAGGAATGAAAGAGAGGGATATGATCAGGGTTGCGAGGAAAATAAAAATTATTTTGACTCAGTAAAATGTTTATGCTAAAATCCTGATAGCTCTTACAAAAAAGAGGCCACGATGGTTAAAGAATTGCCCAAGAATGGGATTCCATATGTTTGTTTGGGAGATGGAGTACGGGGGAGCTTGAATGATTTAAAGAAAAATGATTTTGTGTGCATTCAGTGCCTCAAAGATGGTGGCTGGGTACTGTTATATGGATTAGTTGACAAGCTAATCGCTGAATATTTGATTGCGTACGTCAACCAGGAAAGTGGTCACTGCATGGCGCAATCAATTCCATTGAATGAAATTGGTGAAATTGGGATCTGGGCTAGAGATGCTTGCTTTAGGTTAGCTTGTTTCGTGGCTAAGCATTCTAAAATCGAAAAGTTCATGGTCGGCTAGCGGTTGAAAAACCGCTTTTTGTTTTGAGCAAAAAATGCTATTTTATCCATATGGTAATTGACGGCAAGAAAATTGCGGATAAGATTCTAAACGAGCTAAAAAACGAGGTCGCGAAAATAAAAAATCCGCCGTATCTGGCGGCGGTTTTGGTGGGAGATAATACTGGAAGCAGGAGATTTTTGGAATTGAAGAAGAGGGCGGCCGAGAGCATCGGCATCGAATGCCGGATTTACGAGTTTCCGGAAAAAGTCTCAAACGGTGAATTGAGAAAAAAACTGAACCAAATCGTGAAAGCGACAACCTGTGCCGGAATGATTATTGAATTACCCCTGCCGGCGCATTTGAATACCCAAGTAATTCTTAATGCCGTGCCCGAAGAAAAAGACCCGGATGTTTTGTCTCAAAAAGCGCAGGGAACGTTTTTCGCTGGAAGGTCCCTTCGGCAAGCTCAGGACAAGCTGGCCATTTTGCCGCCATCGGTTGAAACGGCGAAGCAGATCTTTGAAGAATACGAGATAGAGCCGAAAGGCAAGACAGCGGCGGTTTTTGGCTATGGCCTGCTTGTGGGCAAACCGGTTAGCCACTGGCTGACCGGCCAGGGCGCGGCAGTGACGGTGATAAACGAATTTACGGAAAGCCCAGCGGAATTATCCAAAAAAGTTGATATAATTATTTCGGGAGTAGGAAAACCCGATTTAATAAAACCTGATATGATTAAGGAGGGAGCAATCGTGATTGATTTCGGCTTTGCCGGCACGGAGAAGGGGATAGCCGGCGATGTGGATTTTGAAGAAGTAAGCAAAAAGGCGTCACTAATCACGCCAGTTCCGGGCGGTACCGGCCCGATCGTGGTAGCGGCGGTTTTGAAAAATTTTGTAAAACTGATTCAAAATGCTTAACACTCTTTTGTTTCAAAAAATTAACAGCTTCGCAGGTCAGTATGTCTGGCTGGATAAGCTAGGCGTGTTTTTTGCCGATTATGCCGGCTATGTTCTCGTGGCCATTTTGGTCCTTGTTTTCATTTTCAAATCTGCCAAATTAAGCCGGTTTATGGTTTTGGTGGCTTTAATTTCCGCCGGAATATCCCGGGGAATTATAACCACCGCAATAAGATTTTTTTATCATCATCCCCGGCCATTTGATGTCCTAACCGTAAAACAGCTGATTTCGGAAAGCGATTATTCTTTTCCTTCCGGTCATGCCGCGTTTTATTTCGCTCTCTCAACGGGAGTGTATTTCTATAATAAAAAACTTGGCGCTATCTTTTTTGCAGTTTCTGTATTAATGGGCATCGCAAGAATATTCGCCGGAGTCCACTGGCCGGCTGATATTTTGGGAGGAGCGCTTATCGGGATAGTCACGGCGCTTTTGGTAAATTTTTGCGCCCGCAGGTATTTAGAGAAATTAAAAACCCCGTAGGGGGTCGATTTCAAAAGAGCAGAATGAGGGCACAATAAAAGAGGCTAGTCCCTTCTTTTCAATGTCGGTCTCTCGTCTCCTTCGTCTCCTTTCTTACCCTCTCCCCCCGGTTCTATCGTGCCCGAAGGGCTTCGCTTTAAGGTTGGCCCGCCGGCTTTTTCAGGAGCTTTTCTCCGGCCGAATTGTCGTTCTAACTCTTCTGTTATTCGGTCAAATTCCGAGGTGCTAACAACGTACTCCGGCCTTTCTTTTAAGAACTCTTGAATATACTTTTGAGCCCGGGCAACTCTGTTGCTTGTCATTGGATGGTCGGAAAAAATTTTTGCCATCGTCCCGGGTTTTTTCTTCTCCAGGGCCTGAATTCTCTCAAAAAAGTCAATGGAGGCCGTGGGGTCATAACCGCTTTTGTAAAGGTATTGCAGGCCGAGCAAGTCCGCCTCTTCCTCAAAAGCTCTGGAAAATTTCAGAAAGGCCATGGGGATAAGAACACCAGCCGCTTGCTGCGCGCCATAGCCAGCCCAGCCACCCATTAAAATCAGGGGAAGAGTGGCGAATTGTGCAATTGTGCCGCGACTGGCCTGTCTTGTGCCGTGCCGCGCTGTCACGTGAGCGATTTCATGAGCCATAACACTTGCGAGCTCCGCTTCCGTTTTAGTTTGCCGAATTAGCCCCGTATAGACAAACAGAAAGCCACCCGGCAGAGAAAAGGCATTCACTTCTTCGCCATCTATAACTTTAATGGTGAAAGGAACATTTGCGTCCGAATTTCTGACGATATTTTGCCCCAGACGGTTCACATACTCAGAAATTACGGGGTCGTCAACAATTTTAGCCGCCTTTTCAACTTCTTGCGCCATTTGTTTGCCAAGAGCCACCTCCTTTTCTATGGAGTAAAGATTTACACCCTTGCTGATATCGCGATTGCCAATCTGGTCGGGGTCGTCTTTAGGAGCCGGCTTTTTATCTTTCTTTTTCTTTTCGGTTTGTTCACTTTTAGCGCTGTTTTCCGGCCCCGTTTGATAGCCAGCTGTTCTGGGAAAAAGCAGTATTAGCAGCAAGAACAAAAGCAAAAAAAACCCAATTCTGATGAATGTGTGCCTTGTGGTTGAAGACATAATGCCCTCCTGGTCTATGTTAATGTTCTGGCTCAAGAATAGTTCCGCAATGGCAAAAAGTCAAAACAAAAAAACCCGCCGTTGGCGAGGTTGTTTTGAAAATCTGAAATTATAACCAAAAGGCCGCCAGATAAAACTGCCCGTTTAAGAGAGACTACTTTGCGGGTGCCTATTCCTCGGCAAGATAAACGGTTGCCCCTTCGTGTACTTTCTGGGGTACCTTCAGTCCGACCTTATCTCCCTTCTTTGCTTCCTCAACCTGCTCGTGCTCAACTTGCATTGAGTCAACCGTTTGCTCCAGCTCGGTTCCGTTTTCGATTTTTATTCGGTCGCCCACCTTCAGGGTGCTGGAGAGGTCAACAATCACCACTCCGATTTTCCCGTAATAATGGGTAACCGTTCCGACCTTTTTCATAGTTATGATTATACTAAAAATCAATTTATTTTACCATACAAGTGCCCGGGGCGAGATTCGAACTCACAAGGCCTTGCGGCCAAAGGATTTTAAGTCCTTCGTGTATACCATTCCACCACCCGGGCATTTATAAATTAACTTGAGGCCAGGATGGGAATTGCACCCATGTATATTGGTTTTGCAGACCAATGCCTTACTACTTGGCTACCTGGCCAGTATATTCGCAATTTTATCAAAATTTGGGCGTTTTTTCAATCAATTTCTCAATTCGAGCGGCTTCTTCCTCGGTCTTGTCTATTTCAAATCTTATTTTCGGTACCGGATGCATCGCTAATCTTTTGTTTAAGATTTGCTGCAAGCGATATATTTGCTGATTTATTTTTTGCAGAACTTTTTCTCTCTTCGGATCGGGGAATACCGAAATCCAAATAGTCGCATGTTCCAGAGTAGGGGAGATATCGGCCCGCACCACGGTCACCAAAACGTCATTAAACTCCAGCTCTTTTACGAGTATTTTACCGACCTCGTCACGGAGAAGGTCGTTGAGTTTTTTTATGCGCTCGGACAAGTTAGAGGCTAAATGCTTCTTTTAATTTTTTCCTCTTCGTAGATTTCAAGAATGTCACCTTCTTCTATTAATATTGGAATGCCGATCGGCTGCGTCTGTTTCGCTGGTACGGGCGGCAGATCGAAACGTATTCCCGCCTCAAGGCCCTCGGCCACCTCGATAACATCGGCTTTTTCGTGTTGAAGTTGGCCCAGCTTCCCGGTTATTAGTAGTACCCCGTTTCTTATAACATCAATCATAGCTCCGCGCACCGCCTTGCCTTGGGTTACTTTGCCTCCAATAACTTGTGATTTGCCGAGATTTTTAAAGATAGCGATGATTTTCATCTTGCCTAGGGGGATCCGTTTAATTTCCGGCTCAAGAAGCTCTGACATAATTGAACGCACGGCCTCGGCCAAACCGTAAATGATATCGAATGTTTGCGCCGGTATCTTCTCCCGCTCGGCCATTTGTCTTGCCGACCCATCAATGTTCACGCGAAAGCCGATAATTGACGCCTTCGTTGCCACGGCGTTTTTAACATCGGCGTCATTTATTGTGCCAACCCCGTAATTTACCACATTGTAGTCAACCTCTTCCGAGTGGATTGCCCTCAATACTTGGTCTATCGCCTCAAGAGAGCTTTGAACGTCTGCCTTTACAATCAAGTTGGCAACTTTTTTGTTAATAATTTCGCCTTCGGTTCTGGCTTCCCTGGCGAATACATTTACCGGTCCGAGAACGGCTTCCATCAAGGAATTTTTTTCGGCCTCCTCGCGGCTGGCTACCACTTTAAATTCTTGGCCAACCCGGGGCGCGATTTCCCAGCCGAGAATCGCGCAAGGTTGTGAAGCGGTCGCTATCTTAATCGGTTTGGCCAGAAAATTTTCAAGCGATTTTACTTTGCCGGAAGCATTACCGGCCGAAATCCAATCGCCGACTTTTAGCTCTCCCTCCATGACGATTCCCGTAGCAACTAAGCCGCGTCTCGAATCTTTGTGGGATTCAATGACAACGCCTCTCGCCGGGACTTCCATGGGTACTTGCAGTTCTTCAAGCTCGGCCACGAGCAGGATCATTTCTAGAAGCTCGTTAATACCTTCTCCTGTCTTTGCCGACAATTCCACCGCCGGCACTGTCCCGCCGTAACCCTCAACCATCACTTCGTTTTCGGCAAGTTCCTGCTTGACGCGCATAGAGTTTGCCCCCTCCTTGTCAGTTTTATTTATGGCTACAACGAAGGGAATTTTGGCCTCTTTGATAATTTGTATTGTTTCCTTGGTTTGTGATTTCACGCCTTCGTCCGCCGCCACAACCAACACGGCGACATCGGCAACTCTCGCCCCGCGCGAGCGGATTGCGCTGAACGCCTCGTGGCCGGGAGTGTCCAGAAAGGTAATCTTTTTACCTTTGTGTTCAACTTGATATGCCCCGATATGCTGGGTTATGCCGCCCGTTTCCTTTTCGGCGACTTTCGTCTGTCTGATCTTATCAAGAATTGAGGTTTTGCCGTGGTCAACATGGCCTAAAACGACCACTATCGGTGGCCGTGGAGCAAAAATAGCATCTTTATCTTTTTGATTTTGCGTTTCCGGCATTTTTGAAAATAAAAACCTGCCTAGATTATAGCAGATTTCTTTGATTTTTTCCAACTGGCGGGACACTCGGGTTAGGTACCCCCAACTGCGAGTGTTATAAGGGTATTTTAGCATTATTTTAAGCCTCACTTCAAGGCATGTGGGTCGGGGTCTGTTTTTTTGAATGGGACAAATCGGACATGAAAATGGCATCTTGGACTGTCCCGAAAAATAAGACACTACGCCGTCCTATTCCTGATCGGCATCCTTGCCTGTTATCAGCTCCTTAAGGTGATCTTCACCTGACGCTCCTCGCAATCGCCCGTTAAGGAAACCGAGGTTATAGGAGATGCCATCGCTCATAAGACGCCAGTTGGTACCCTCTAAAGTCTTCTTAATGAGCCTCTCGAGGCCGTGACGGCTATCATACTCAACTCGGCCTGGCTTGCTGTCCTGAATGGTAAATTCCACAAACAGGTCTTTCTTAACTTCCGGCTTCCTGAACTCTAACTTGGCATAACCGGCTTTCTCGATTAAAGGATTTAGTAAATTTTGAAGGTCAACGATTGCCAGTGTTTTAATCTTAGCCACTGCCTCATACACTTCCTTATTTTCTTCCCGATCCTTAACTAAGCTGGATAGATGTTTGGCATTTGCCATCCAGGTAATATATTCTCCGCCTTCTTTATCTGAAAGGCAGTATTTTTTTCGATCAGCTTCAAAATTAGGATCAATCTTCTTTTCTTTAGGGCTCAGATCAAGAGTGTCGGTTTCTCTATGGTCGCACTCAGGGCAGATATAATTGGTGGTTATAATATTGCCTTCGCGGACATTTGATGAATACATAACGGCCTTGCACTTGGAACAGAGATCTGGTTTTGGCTCCCATTCTTCGCCACCCTCCCAATAGGCACGACGCTTGTGTCCTTTGGTGGAACATTCAAACATAAAAAGGACCTGATCTTTGTTTTTAGTATCGGAATAGAGATCCCTAGAGATGCAATTCATGGGTGAACTGCACACTAAACAGCGAATACCTCTTGGTTCGGTGGCATTAGCAACCTTTTCATCCAAAGCCCTGTCGCGTTCCATCCACTGACGGATGGTTTCTGATTTTTTGGCATAGCGTTCACCCTTAATTGCATACAGGGCGACCGGGATAACTACGTTTTTAGAAAAGCTAATCTTAATCTTCAATTCCTTTGGATCCTTGTCCTGTATGGTCGGCAAGTCCTCAAGCCCTTTCTTACCATCCCAACGTTTACATTCCTCTATCGTAAATTTATCGTAGAGCTCGTTGTAATAGGTTTCATCTTTGAGATGTGTATATGAAGACATCGTCTTTGTTACGAAAGTGAATCAACCCACTCCCAATAGTCTTTATTCTTTTGATTTACGCTCTCTGGACGCATCGTTTTTAACCCTTTAACAAGAGACTGCTTCACAACCCCATCCGGTTCGGCTTCAACGCGAGTTTTAACGTCATCAAAATTTTGTTTTCTCATCTCGTATTTTGGAGAAATACCCACCAGCAAACCAAACCCGAGATCAACCTCTTTATCGCTTGTGGCTTTCCGAATTAATTCCTCAAAAATGAATTGCAAAAACTCCTTATCTTCCTCGTCGTTAAATTGAGACTTCAAAGCGTAAACAGCTTTGATTGAAGCAGGCTGATATTTGGGCACCTCTGGCTTCTTCAACCAATCAAAGACATACTTCACAATCTGCCTTTTTCTGGTATTACTCAAGAACTTTTCCGAGGCAATTAAGGAACTGTGGGCAATGTCTTGTAGTTGATTATCTGTTGTAGTCAGTGATGTTTGAATTTTTTCTGCAAAAGTATCTTTCACACCGGCATCGCCAGCTCCCTTAAGTGTTATAACAACATCGAGCATTTGCTTCTTTTCTGGTGCAGAAGGTACAGCATCAAATTTTACGAGTGCCTTCTCGGCAAATGACTTCGAATTGGGCAATTTATATCCTTGTTTCTCGACGAATTGCAGGGCCCGGTTAAAGTCGCTATCGAAAAGTTTATTTAATAAATCTTCTTTTTTTGTTTTTGATAGTTTTTCGTATAAATACTCAAAAAACAATTGGTCTCCAAGTGATCTACTTTCTAGGGCGGAGTACTGTTGCTGTTCAATGAGTTCATCCTGATTCTCTATTTTATCTAAAACGTAATCAATACTTGTAGTACTTGCGTTCGAGTAGAAGTTTTTAAGCTGAGTTTGAATTTCAACTTTTTTTGCCGCGCTTGCTACGGTTGCAACTCGAGTCAGGATAGGAATAAAAACTTTTTTATTATTGTAATCTGGTATTGCATTTACCGCAGTAATAAGACTTGTTGCAAAAGCATCGCTAGGTGCTTCTTTGGTAGTTGCAAAAGTATCCTTTTGAGCAT
>CAIUCV010000015.1 GCA_903897805.1 Candidatus Yanofskyibacteriota bacterium
TAATTCATTAAAACATTTTTTCCCGCGGCTTGGAATATCGCTTGGTAAAAAAAGCCGGTCCCATTGCAACCGGTATGTTTTTTAACAAGCGCGAACCGTTCTTGCGGATCGGATTCTTGGCAATTAACCGCCCAGTACCAAAAGCCAATCCATATTCTTCATCGCTTTTTCGACGATGCCGGGTGGATATTCCGCGGCCAGGCGTTTCTCGATCGAATAATAAACCGCTTTATTGGACGCGTTTATATTATTCCAGAACATGTCCGAGAAGATACATTCAGCATTGAAATTGGCGGATTCCAGAGCATAGTCGTATACCGCTTTTATGGTACTAACCTGCGGTTCGCTCTCGTTAATCGCAGGAATAGATTTATTCTGCGTAATATTGATTGCGGAAGCAGCAGACAAGCCGATAACCGCGACGATCAAACCGATTGTTAATCTGCTTTTTACGGTCATTGAAATCACCCACAGTCCGGGAAACAATTAATATACTAAAATAATTTTAGATTTTGTCAATCTTTGCCGGTATTCGATATCAAAAAAAACGGCCCAGCCGCAATCAGCCAATTGTTTGGCACGCAAGTTTTTTAGCTCAGTACGTTGAAGCATTTTTTCGGGCGTGGAATATCCCCCAGGAAAAACAAAGGCCAGTCATGTTGGGACTGGCAATTCTTTGGAACGATGCGTTTCTTTGCGCATTAGCTTTGAGCTTGCTTTGTATGATAATCGCGCGGTTATTTTCTATCGCGTCGACTTGTTTGCCAATGGCTTCTATCAACCCGGGATCTGTCGGTATGTCGTAAGTCACTACTATAGTCACAATGGTATCAGTCTGGTTGATTATCTGGGTTTTTTCAGGTTCAAGCCCTGCTGCGAGGAATTCTTGGAACAGAATCTTTTCTGTATCCCCTGCAAACCCTCGAAAGATATTCGGGTATGCTGCCTGATACCTACCCATCCATGATACGCTGTTGTTCGCCGCTTCTTTGGCAATGCCGGCAGGATAGGATCGGTTTAGCAGATACGCAAATATTCGCTTTTCTCGCTCCCCTTTTGTTCCGTCCATGTCCAGCACCATGCGGTTGGCGATTTCGTGCGCCTGCATTGCGAGTCGGGCGTCTCGAAGTTGTTCCACAATTTCAGGCGGATACCCTTGGTTGCTGGTGTGCTTACTGAAAGGAACTGGGCTGATCAGAAGAAAAGCCATTCCTGCGACCAATCCGACAACTATAAATGCCATACCGGCAAGGATTGTGGCATTTTTTATCGTCCGTTCCGCTTTTTCTGAAACAATAGTCTCAAAGAAGAACATTGATATTACGCAAAAACCGAACGTAAAAATCAATGTTCCAAATTGGAACGAAAAATAAAATAATTGCCAAGCTATTGAGCCCAAGAATTTTGCGGTAAAACTGTCCATTGCTGATATACATACAAACAGCAAAAGGACCAATATCCACGCAGTCAGCCCAATTAACAACGCTTTTTTCACATTAGGCAAGATCTCATTCGCTCTCATCGATATCACCAAGCTATCTAAATGTAACTGCCAATAGTATAACAACAAAATACTATTTTGTCAATAGCAACAATAGAGTGTATTGCTTTTTTGTTAATAATGCAGGATTGCTGCCAAGGTATTTTCCTTGGGCAAATCGTTCGGTTCGAGCAGGAAAATTTTTTCCTTGCGGATTAACGTGTTTCGCGCGGCGAAGTCGAGCAGATCGTAATCA
>CAIUCV010000016.1 GCA_903897805.1 Candidatus Yanofskyibacteriota bacterium
AGCGTGGTTTTCTCATCCGTTGCTCTTGCCACCATTTGTCAAGGCGCAAGGGCCTATGACAAAACCATGCTGGCGGCAAACGCAGCGGCCCCAGAAGGCACTATGACCTTCGCCCAATATCCCCAAAGTCCTTTCTGAAAATTTCTTAGATAGGGGGTCGTTCTAGCCACTTTTTTTTAAAAATAAAAACCTCCTAGTCCCAGATACTTTCTTAGAAAGTGTCGGGTTTTGGAGGGTCAAGGTGGAAACTAAAAAATATACTTGCGGCGAGCGAAGAGATAGCGCAGATACCACCCGTCCCCGAGGCAGCAGCAGCGCAGGCCGAGCTCCCGACCACCGGTGAAGCTCCAGAAGTTGAGCGCTTGCGGGTAGTCGTGCGCGTCGCACCAGGGATTCTCCGGGATAAAGATGTGATGTCTCTCTCGTTGGTCGTCGGGATGGTCCTCTTGGAAGCGGAGGCCATCCTCATAGTGCGGGTAGCCGCAGCCGGGTTCTTCGCAACGGGCCCGGACTTCTTCGGTTGTGGGATCGTGGTCGAACTCGAAGAACTCGAGGATGACCGGCCGCCGTCTGCCATGGCCGGATGGCATGTTGGCTTGGGTGATGTCGGAGTGGATAGAGCTCGGCCTATTCCTGCCCTCCAATCTCTTGGCGGCCTCAATGATCTGGTCAGTGGTGCGGCCGCCGCCGATTATGATGGTAACGGTTTTGACGATTCTAATACCGGCACTGATTGGTACTGGAGATTTTAGATAATCCGGAACTGGGCTTATCAGGTTCGCAATGGCACCCTGAAATTCCTCCTCGGTGTCGGCATAATTAATCCTCTTCGCCACCTCAAAAAGCTTAAACGTTTCTTCGTCCAAACGAATATGACCCTGATGGTGCCTGGAAATAATCTTTTCGATGATAATCATTAAAGCGGTTGCTTTCCTACCAACTGACATTTTTATCTCCTTTTCCTTGTATAAGAACCGTTTAAATACTACCTAATTATCCAGTCCGCGTCAAGAGCTTGAGTATTTTCTCCCTGAATGTCTCCTTGTCAAATTTGAGGGCATGGGAGCGGATAGCTTGAGGATCCCAGTCGGTTTGATAATATTGACCGATGGCTTGGGCAAGGGAGATTTCGGTCTGCTCGTCAAAAAATATACCGGTTTTCCCATTTATTATGGTTTCTAACGCTCCCCCATCGCGATAGGCAATCACCGGGCGGCCGGAAGCCATCGCTTCAAGTGGCACAATACCGAAATCTTCAATTTGCGGGAAAATAACCGCTTGGGCATGGCTGTAAATCTCGGGCATTTTGTAATCGGAAACAAGCCCCAAAAATTGAATATTTTTCCCGGCCTGCCCTGAGCTCGCCGAACGGGCGATTTTTTCAAGCCGCTTACGCTCAGGACCGTCACCTACGATCTTTAAAGGTTTTTTTATGGCGCTAAAAACTTTGACGGCCAAATCAAAACGTTTATAAGACACCAGCCGTCCGACCATCAGGAAATAATCGCCGATTTTATCCGCAATCTTGTATTTGTGTGTTGAAACCGGTGGATAAATCACCTGGGCGTCTCGTTCGTAATATTTTTTTATTCTTGCTCTGACAAAATCAGAAATGGCAACAAATTTGTCCACCCGACAGGCAGCTTCTTTGTCCCAAATGCGAAGATAGGTTATGAAAATAGGAACCAGCTTTTTTATCGGCCAAGGATATTTAAACTCGTCTATGAAGCGGTGGCTGTCGTCCCACAAAAATCTGGTTGGGGTCATGCAATAACTTATGTGTCTGGTATGTGGTTTGGTGATTACGCCTTTGGCAAACGAAGCAGAATTAGAAAGTACGATATCGAATTCCGACAAATCAAACTGCTCTATTGCCAAAGGCATAAGGAGCGGGAAAACCCGGTGGTGCTTTCGGGCGAAAGGGATTTTCTGCAAAAAAGAAACGTGGATTTCCCTGCCCTTAAAAACACGGCCGGTCGCGGCTTCATCGTAAAGCAAAGTGTAAATAGGGGCATCGGGGAAAATCTCGCAAAGCGCTTCAAGCACTCTTTCCGCTCCGCCGTATTGGTTCAGATAATCGTGAACTAGGGCTATTCGCATGTTTATTAAACCGCGGAGTGGTCGCGAAAAAGCTTAAGGACGGTCAGAAAGATAATCTTAAAATCCCGACCTAATGACCACTTCTCCATATACAAAGTGTCCAGAGCTACTTCTTTTTCAAATGGCAAATCAGAACTTCCGGAAATTTGAGCCATACCAGTGACGCCCGCCTTGATTGCCAAGACGCGCCTATGATGCTTTTCGTATCTCGCAATCTCGTCCGGCTGGTGTGGCCTCGGCCCGACTAAAGAAATGTCGCCCCGGAATACATTCCATAATTGGGGAAACTCATCCAAGCGGCATCGGCGTAAAAACCGGCCCACCCTAGTCACGCGCGGGTCGTCTCTCATCTTAAAAAGCGGGCTATCTGGCCTCTCGTTAAACTGCCACAAATGTTCCTTATATTTTTCCGCATCTTTTATCATTGAGCGGAATTTATAAAGCTTGAAGCGTTTTTTTCTGCTAACACGGCCCAATCTCACCAAAACCGGCCCCTCGCTTTCCCACTTAACGGCGAAAGCGATTGCTAAAAACAGCGGCGATAAAACAATGAGCCCGAGCGATGAACCGACTATGTCAATAATCCTTTTTATAATCTTGCCCCATCCGTCCAACGCCGTGCGGCGAAGCTCAACCAAGGGCACGCCGGTAAAAGTATCAATCACAAAATTGGCCGTTAATGTTTGGCATAAATTGGGAACGAACTTGAAAACTATGTAGTTCTCATGGCAAAAATCTACCAGGTCCAAAACTTTTTCGGCGGGGTAATCGGGGTTAGCTAAAATAACTTCATCAATACCGGGGTTGCCAGCGGCCGCTTTAATTTCTCCAACCTCCGGATCCGTTAGATGCTTAACTATGCGATAACCGGAGGCGGGATTAGCTTTAATCTCACTGACGATTCTCTGGGTCACGTCATCTCCGCCGATCACCATAACTTTGTGCACGCCGAAATTATATCTGGATATAAAAACTCTCTGAAGACGACGCATAATCAAACGGCCGATGGAGACAAAGACAACGGCTAAAAACCAAGCACCCAAAACCAAAAATCTTGAATAAAAAAGTTCCTGCCTCAAAAAGATATAAATAATCACCGCCATCATGCCAGCGGACGACGCAACCACCATCCGAGAAAATTCACTAATCGCGCCCCTCGTGCTTCTTAAATTATACAAGCCGGAGATGGCATAGCTGGCAATGAACAAGAAAGAAACGACAAGTACTAGAATAAAGTATTTCTCAAAAGGCAAATTAAACTGAAACAAAACCGGCCTGAAAGCCGACAAAATCCGGGTACGCAAAAAATAGGTCGCGATTCCCGCCGCCAATAACATCACAAAATCAACCGGCAAAAGCAGTGCACTGAATACAAGTTCGCCTTTTTTCATCGGCTTAAACTTACTACAAAAAAAGTAAATTGACAACAGATGACCATTAAGATATAATTAAGATGTCTTGGCAAATCGGGTGATTGCCCCGACGCAAAGGTCGGGGAGGAAAGTCCGAACACTCCTGTCGATGAGGCAGGAAAAGGGCAGCGGCTAACGGCCGCCAAGTATAAGATCTGCAGTTCTTCCTCTTAAGAGAAGAGTGGCGGATTAAAACTTAGGGAAAGTGGCACAGAGACTATTCCGAGCCCGCGCAAGCGGACCACGGGTGAAAAGTTCCCGAACGGGATTGCCCTATGGCAACATAGGAACATGCTAAACCCTGCCTGGTGCAAGTGCAGCGTTGTCGGTCGCAAGACCGCTTCGAAAAGTTAGCACGCTTGAGCCGCCTAGCAATAGTCGGCCTAGAGAAATAATCACACAAATACAGAATTCGGCTTATAGATTTGCCGAGAAATCAAAAGGCCGCCCTTGGGCGACCTTTTGATTTAAAGCAATTTATTTAATTCCTTATCCAGCGCCGCATTGACCAGCTTGTCGGCTTCTTTGTTTTTCTCGCGCAATAAGTGTTTGAAAACAACATCGCCGAAATCAATCTTAAGATTCCAGAGTTCCAAAAACAGCTCTCTTAGCTTCCTGCCCATTATCTTGTAATGCCCGTTGAGCTGGCGCTCCAGTAATTCGCTGTCAACATGAAACTCAACCTCCGCTTCCCCCGCCGCTTTTTTACCGATAAGCTGCTTCAATTTCTTCAGCGCGAAAATCGCCGCTTGATACTCGGCCTCGTTATTAGTGGTTTCGCCGATATATTCGCTGTACCCCTTTTTTAATCCTCCGCCAGCTTCCTCAATTACCACCCCGATCGCTGCCGGCCCGGGGTTCCCTCGCGCCCCACCATCAGTATGTATGATAAATTTACCCATGCTTATTTAGGTATTCTATAATTTCCTCGGCAACTTTCAAAATCTCCGGTTTTGTTCTCCTTTCTACTCCACCTACGCCCTTATGGCCACCGCCACCGTATTTACCGAGCATCTCTCCAATGGCAATCTTATTTGGCATCTTTTTCCAAGGATTTTTACCTGCGCTAATATGGTAGCCGCCATCGCTCCGCATAACTATTACGAAATATTTAATTTTCGGGTATAAAAAATATCCCATGTATCGGGAAATAAAAGTTTTTGTTTTGGTCGTATCTACAAACACTATTTTATCTTTCAAGGCCGAAATATCTTTGAAGATCTTTTTGGCTCTTTTGGTTTCATAATCAAGCTTTTTAAGTTCCTTTGCTATAAAAGGCAGCTTCACTATTTTTGAAATCGATTCCGAGATAAGCCGTTTAATTATTTCCTCTTGATGTAGCGGATACGAATCGTCGGCCAGAAACAAAGCCAATCTCAAACCGGGCTCCTTAAGCTCTACGGCTTGCTTGGCCGATTTGTATGAGGCGGAGTCCACCATGTCGGCCCATCCTACCAGTTCTTTAATACAGTGAGGCGGCCGATAGCCAAATTGTTTTCCCAGATGAAAAATTATTAGGCCGCAGCAGGATTTAAATTTGGGCCCAAAATAATGAGCTTTATCGGTAGCAAAATCGCTTTTCCACTTTTCACTAATGAAAGTGCTTAAATGATGGTCAAACCAAAAATCGGCTTTCGGATGATATCTGAAATCTACAAGTATAAAGGGCTTTTTGAATTTAAACTTAGGCCATTTCTTTTGAAGTTCGGCAAAATAATTAATGGGGTTAAACGAGATTATTTTATCTCCGCGGCCTTTTAAAAAATCAAGCATCACCGCCCCTGATGCTATGCCGTCAAAATCATTGTGGAAATAAAGATGGTAATCCATGAATCTAGCGGGATGGGCATTACCCATCCCGCTTACAAATTAACCTAATTATAGTAACCTAGCGCTTTTAAGCCAGCCAATTCGTTTCCAGCCAGAAATTCCAGCATCGCGCCGCCGCCGGTTGAAACAAAGCCATACTTATCAAGCAAGCCAAGCTTATCGGCGGCGGCAATCGTATCGCCTCCGCCGATAATTGAGCGAGACGCTGAAGCCACTGCTTGGGCGACGATCTTCGTCCCCTCGGCAAATCTTTCAATCTCGGACAGACCCATAGGGCCGTTCCAAATTACCATTTCCGACCCTTTGATAATCTCGGCAAATTTTTCGGCAAATTCTGGACAAATATCAACTATCATTTGATTTGGGGCAATATTACCGAGCGGCATGCTGGTTGCTCCGGATTTTCCGGTTTTATCTTCGGTAACAACAATATTTTCCGGCAAAACTATTTTTGGACTGGAGACATCGACAACGGTATCGTCAACTACCGACGCTCCGATTTGGATACCTTTTGCCTTAAAAAAACTGTTGGCAATCGCCCCACCGATCAAGATCTTTTCGGCCTTGTCCAGAAAATTTTTAATAACCGGGAGTTTGGTTGAAATTTTAGCCCCACCCAAAACCACAATTTTGCCCGCCACCGGTGCTTTGAGCGCCTCCGATAAATTCTCCGTCTCTTTTTTTATTAAAAATCCCGCATAAGACGGCAGGTATTCGGTGATAGCTGAAACCGACGCGTGATTGCGATGGCAGACAGCAAAGGCATCGTTAATGTAAAAATCAAAACCCCCCGATAACTTCCGGGCAAATTCTTTATCGTTCTCGATCTCGCGCTTATCCTGCCTGATATTATCCAGCAGTAAAATCGGCGAAGCATTAAACAGATTGCCCCGAGAATTCAGCTCCGAAAGAGGAACTAATGTCAGGGCCTGCCCCAAAATTTCTCCGATTTGCTCTACAATCGGACTAAAACTCTCAATCGCTTCAATGTGACTGACCAGAGTTGCTTTCGCTCCATTTGCTACTAGATAATCAATTGTCTCTTTGGCCGATTTAATCCTGAAAGTTTCGGCGATTTTTCCTGCCACCACTGGAACATTAAAATCAACCCTCAAGAGGACTTTTTTACCGCTTAATTCGTTTTTTCCTAGTTGGTCAATTGTTTTCATTATATTTTTGAAACAATCCTTAATATCTCTGCAAACTCGTCTTTCCGCAAGCTGGCGCCACCGATTACGGCACCGGAGATTTCCGGACATGAGAGGAAATCGGCAACGTTCTTCGCGGTTACGCTGCCGCCGTATAAAAAGTGTTTAGCTTCTAGTTTGTAGTTTATAGACAAAAACTCGGAAATAATTTTCAGGGCCTCCAAGGTGTTTTCGGACGTATCGGCTTTGGCACCCAGAGTAGTACTGATGGCCCAAACCGGCTCGTAAGCAATTAAAACTTTTGAAATCTGGCCGGGATCCAAACCTTCAAGGTCAGCTGATAATTGTTTTTCCAAAACCTGCCGCCTATCATCTTCCCTGTTTTTCTCTCCCACTAAAAGCACGGGTATAATTTCCGCCTCCAGCGTGACCTTGATTTTTTTGTTTATCATCTCGTCGGTCTCGCCGATTTTGTATCGTCTGTCGGAATGGCCAATTAAAGCATAATCAGTACCGAGTTTTTGCGGTTCAAAAAAATCAGATTCTTCCCAAAATACATCTTGCGCGCCAAGAACATTATTCGGAATTGACGCTAAGTCTTTCAAAAACATAAATGGCGGGCAAATAACTGTTTTGACATTTTTATATTTCGCCGCTTCAATAACTTCTGCACGAAAAAGCTCTTGGGCCTCGGCCAAGGTTGGAGGATTCATCTTCCAATTAGCAATTAATATTTTCATAATTATACTTCCGGATATTTGCTAAATTTTCTAAGTTTATGAATTTGTCTGAAAACAAACAGAATTACAACAATTAGAATTGCGGCTAAGATTGCCAGTTCAAGCTTCTGAAAATATGGCCGCAAAAAGTCCCAGTTTTTGCCGGCAACAAAGCCAACATAGGTCAGGGAAAGATTCCAAATAAAAGACCCGGCTAGTGTGTAGCAAAGAAACTTCTTAAAATTTATTTTGCCGGCACCAATCAGCAGCGAACTAAACGTCCTGACTCCCGGCAAAAGACGGGAAAAGAATGCCACGTGGGCCTCGTAACGATCCAGCCAACGATCCATCCTTGAGATACTTTCGGAAGAAACCAAAACATATTTTCCGTAACGCTCCAAAATCGCCCGACCGCCGAAGAATCCGACAAAATAAATTATCATCGCACCTATAAGATTGGCAGCAGTTGCTACAATAACAACGAACCAAAAGTACAGATGCCCCGACGATGCCAAAAACCCACCGAAAGGTAAAACAACCTCCGAGGGAATGGGAATGGCCGCACTTTCAAGCGTCATCGTGAAAAATATGCCCCAGTAGCCAAGCTTTCCCACTAATCCCACTGCCCAGCTAATAATTTGTTCAACAATAGTAGACAATTAAATTTCTGCTTCTCTAAATAATTTTGCCGCTTCGTCAGGATCAACGACATTTATCTCCATGCCGCTCGCCAATTCAAAGGCTCCTACTGAGGCAACTTTTGGTAAAATCTCTATGTGCCAGGAATAAAATTCGTGGGCTTTCAGTGAAGAGGGGCTAATCGGCGAAGTGTGAATGAAAAAATTATAATCCGGTTTGTCCAACGCCTTGCCTATTTTCTTCATAGTCGTGCAAAAGATATCTCCCAGGTCGGTAATAAGCCCATCCGGCATCTCTTCAAAATGAGAATGCCCCTCTTTGCAAAAGATTCTGACCTCATACTCGGTCTTGGAAACAAAAGGACAGAAAGCTAAAAATTTTTCGTTCTCATAAATTATCCTTTTTTTCTCGCCTATTTCCCATTCCAGCATTACATCATAGACCTTTCTTCCGTGTTTGAGATAAAAACTCTCGGAACCTTCAATGCTTCTTTTAACATCCGGGGGCAAAATCGGGATTGAAATAATCTGCGAGTGGGGATGCTGAATCGTGGCTCCCGCTTGAGCGCCGTGATTATGAAAAATCAGAGTGTATTTTCTAGAACCGCCGTCCATCATTGCGAGGTAACATTTCTGATATATTCTGAAAATTTCGGCAACCTCTTCTCCGGAGAAATCATAAAAATCCCGCTCGTGATCTCTAAACACCAAAACTTCATGCACGCCCGTCCCCTTGAGCGTCTCAAATGGTCCGACTTGTCGCACGTCCCCGTCTTCTCCCTCCATAACTGCCGGGAATTTATTCTTTATGACCTTGGCAATCCAATCGGTCCCCGCCTTATCAAAATAGGTTGCCACAACTTCATTACCGGCTTCTTCAAGGTTTTCAAAAGGACAACTCTCTCTGGGCTGCAATAATCTTCTCGCCTCTTGCCCCTCTCCCGGCCTTTTTGCCCGCCCGGTCGCGAAAAGAACCCACTCGCCAGAAACTAAATCTTTTCTAAATTCATTGATCATAAAAATATCAAACCGCCTTATTATATTTGTTGGCCCACAAATTCCATCTAATTCGCAAAACTTCAAATAACATTCTGACCATCCCACTCAATTTTACATGACTCTCGGCGTCGTTAATCCATCTTATCGGAACCTCTTTTATTTTAAACCCAAGCTTCTTGGCAATGGCAAGTATCTCAACATCAAATGCCCAGCGGAAAATGGTTTGTTTCGGAAAAACGGTTTCTGCCGCATTTTTTGAAAACATTTTAAAGCCCGCCTGCGAATCTTTAACCCCGAGCGGCACTAAAGCGTGAACGATTAAACGAAAAATGCCGCCCAAAAAATCCCTGACCCGCGGTTGCTTTACCGCTATAATCGAATCTTTCAGCCGCCGAGAGCCTATGACAATATCATAACCTTGCGCGAAAAATGGAAAGAATTTTTCAACATGGTCTATCGTTGTAGAATTGTCCGCATCCGTAAAAAGCTGGTAATCGCTTTGCGTTGAAAGTATACCTTGCCGCACGACCCAGCCCTTGCCATGATTTTCCTTATTATCTATTAACTTCAGGCCTCTTAGTTTGCCCGTTAAGCTACCGACTATCTCTGCCGTCTTGTCTTTAGAACCATCACTAATCACCAGAATCTCATAATCATACGACTGCTTTGAAAGATACTCGTTCACGGACAAAAGCGTCTTCTCTATCCTCTTCTCTTCATTATAGGCAGGAATTACAACCGATAATCTCATAAAAATAGTATAGCAAAGATAATCGCTTTGGCCAAAAAGAAAAAACCGCTCGTTAGGCGGCCGGTTGCTTCTCAAATTCTTGGCAGATCTTAATGCACAAACCTACGATCGTTTCTTGGCTCTCTTTCAACTGGCTCGGAGTGCATAAGTCAGGCCGGAATTTCCTGAAAAAACTGAGAAGTGCGACAACGTTGGCATCTCTTCCCTTTTCATCTAGCAAAAGAAGTCTCAAAAAATCCCTGATTTTTTGAAAGAACACACCCGAACTATCACTTTCCAGACAAAGACCTTTCTTCACATGTCTCTCTATCCTTTCTAATTCTTCTCTCCAAGACCCGTATTCTCCCAGGACTTTTTCTGCCATTTTGCTCCCCCCGTCTTTAAGCAGCTAACCGGAGATTAGCTTAGGGACACCTATTTTGTCAACACTTCTGGTCCTTTTTTTGTTATCGCAACCGTGTGTTCAAAATGGGCGGCATAACTGCCATCTTTGGTTTTATAGGCCAATCCATCCTGCACCAAATGCCAATCGCCGACTGAAATCATCGGTTCAATGGCAAGCACCATTCCCTCTTCCAGTATCGGGCCGTCATTTGGGCTGCCGTAATTCGGGATTTGCGGTTCTTCGTGAAGCTGCCGGCCTATACCGTGTCCGACCATTTCTCTGATGACGCCGAATCTTTCCCTTTCCGCAATGTTCTGAATAGTATTGGAAATTTTCCCCAGACAATTACCGATTTTGGCCTGTTTAATGCCAGCGTTTAGAGCCGTCTTTGTGGTTTCAATAAGCTTGTTTAGTTTCGGGTTGTTCTTTGCCCACTGATCACAGGTCAATCCGCCAAGAACCGGCATAGTAACGGCGCTGTCCGCGAAAAATCCTTTGTGCGCTATTCCAACATCCAAACTAAGAACATCGCCCTCTTTAAGTATTCTGTTGGACGGCACGCCGTGGACAACTTCGTCGTTTAAAGAAATACACACCGAAGCGGGAAAGCCATTATAGTTTAAAAATGCCGGCCTGACTTTATAAAACCGAAAAAGCTCACGCGCGAGCTTGTCCAAGTCTTTGGTGGGAATGCCGGGCTTTACAGCCTGGGAAATCTTCCGAATAATTTCAGCCAATATTTTCCCGCCCTCCCGCATTATTTCTATTTCTTCCGGGGATTTTTTTATAATCAATTTAGAAATTAGTAATTAGAAATTAGAAATTTTTCAGTATGTCCTCAAAAACTTTCTCAATCGGTTGTTCGCCGTTGATAACTATAATCGTATAGCCGTCCTTCTTTAAATAATCAAGCACCGGCTCTGTTTCTACCTTATAAACCCTATACCGCTCCCGAATCACCTCGGGTTTGTCCAACGCTCTTGTGATTAACGGCGAGCCGTCCTGCGGGCAGGTCGTTAAATTTTGATACTCGGGAAAATTAGGAATCGGGTGCCTGTTCTTCTCGCAAATTCTCCGGCCGGAATTGCGCTTCATCGATTCCTCCTCGCTTAAAGTAATGTGAAAAACCTTAATATTGCCGCGACCGTACAACTTTTCAAATTCAGGCATCCCGGCTTCGGCTTCATAAAGAGTGCGGGGCGAAGCCGAAAGAACAATGCTTTTATTTTCCGCCGCCAACTCGCTGACTTTCCCCAATAGCCAGTCCTTAACTATGGCCGGAGTATTTAATTCTCCGCTTAACCATTTTCTCTTTTCCTCAGCCATTGCCGGATCGTTCGGGTCAGCATCTTTTAACTTCGCCTCAATAATCTTTGAGGTTTCAATGTGAACAAGACCGAACTTCTCGGCCAGTAAATTTGCCTGCGTTCCCTTGCCCGCCCCCGGCGGGGCAATGAAAATTACGATTTGTTTACTCATAAAATCATCTTATCATGAATTGCCAATAAAAAAACACGCCTTAGCCGGTGTGCTCATTTCTCCTTTTGGGGAGCTCCGGAAAGAAGACCTAAAGTGATTAACATCCAGAGTATGATGTCTATCATAACTAGCGTGCCTCTCAAATGTCTGAAAACATAAATGTCAAGAACCATCAGAACGAAAAGGACCGCTATGATAATAAGTCTCCATTTCATTTCTAGACCTCCCTGTTATAAAGCAACTAAAAATAGGATAGTACCTCACAATACTTATGTCAAATTTAAAAGGAAACCTGGTACTGCCTGTGATTAATACTCGTACATCGACAGCTGGGCGTCTATCGCTTTCATCGTTTCCAGAACCACGCTGACCACAATCAAAATTGATGTGCCACCGACGGTAAAAGCGGTAATGCCGGTTACGCCGCGGACAATCTGCGGCAAAACGGCGATTAAGCCCAAGAAAATGGCGCCGACCAAAGTTACGCGATTGAGAAGATGGGTCAAAAACTGGGCCGTCGGCTGGCCGGGCCGAATGCCGGGGATATAGCCGCCTTGCTTTTGGATATTTTCCGAAATTGACTTGGGGTCAAAAGTTACGGCCGTATAAAAATAGGTGAATAAAATTACCAGCAAGAAGTAGAGGGCACCGTAAACCAGCTGATTTTGGATAAAACCGCCGACAGCGCGGGCGATATTAGCAATGAATGCAACACTAGACGTGCTGAAAAAATTTGCAATCATCCCCGGGAACAAAAGCAATGACAGGGCAAATATAATCGGCATTACTCCCGCGTTGTTCACGCGCATAGGCAGATAGGTTGAAACGCCGCCGAATACCCTGAACCCGCGTACGCGCCGGGCATAATTTATGGGTATATTCCTCTGGGCCTCCGTGAGATAGGTTACGCCGACTATCACGACAAGGGCGATAAGTGCGAAGGCAATGTAGGTGAATAACTGACTAGAAACATAAGCGGCCCCGGTCTGACCAAGACCCGTTGAAAATCTGGCGACAATCCCGGCAAAAATCAATAACGATACGCCGTTGCCCAAATTCTTCTCAGAAATTAGCTCCCCCAGCCACATCAAAAATACTGCACCGGCAGCAATAACTACAAGCGAGCTCGCCCAATTAAACAGAGCCATATTGCCTAGCACGCCCTGCCGCGCGAGTATCGCCATAAAGGCATAGCCCTGAATCATAGCTAAGGGCACAGTCAAGACGCGGGAATACTGGTTGAACCTCTGTCTCCCGGCCTCGCCTTCATATTTATACATCTGCTCAAGTGAGGGGAAAATCATAGTTAAAAGCTGCATTATGATTGAGGCCGTGATATACGGCCCCAAGCCAAGCATGGCAACGGAAAAACTGCTAAGCCCGCCGCCGGTAAAAGCGCTGATTAATCCAAAAAGTTGGTTATTCTGAAAAAATTCCTTAAGACGAATTGCGTCAACTCCCGGAATCGGGACGGCCGCCGCAAATCTGAACACGACTAAAAGCGCCAGGATAAAAAATATCTTGTTTCGTAAATCCTTTATTTTAAAAATTTTCAGAAATCGCTCCATTTTTTATTTTCTATTTTCTATTTTCTCGTTAGTTGTCCCGCCCGCTTTTAGTATTTTATCACGGGCCTGCTTTGAAAATACAACTCCGGAAAAATTCAATTTTTTATCAAGTTCGCCGTCGCCCAAAATTTTTACCCGTTTCCCAGCGCCAATAATACCTTTCTGCACAAGAATTTTAGGAGACACGTAGTCGCCATCCTGAAAAAATGAATTCAAGACATCCAAATTAACAACTGCGGGACCGGTCCTTGTCACCCTAAATTTTGCATGCTTAATATCCACTTTCTTGGTGGCACCGCGTTGTTTGGGGAAAAGTTTCCAAATAGGGTTATCGCCGCCGCGAAACCCCGGTCTAATCCTGGCGCCGGCACGGGACTTTTGTCCCTTGGAGCCATGGCCCGAAAATGTACCGCGCTTGCCGCCACGGCCGACCCGTTTCCGACGCTTGTGCTTAATTGTTGGTTTTAGTTGGTGAAGCTGCATGATTTAATAAACTCTAAATTCTAATGTCTAAATCTTAAACTATTTGGAATTTAGGATTTCGGATTTGTTTCGGATTTAGGATTTCGTATTTTGGATTTCAGGCTTTTCAGGGCTCCGATAGTTGCCCTGGCAATGTTAATTTTATTATTCGTCCGCTCAATAAGTTTGGCAGTGATGTTTTCTATGCCAGCCAGTTTAGTAATGACGCGCACCGGTCCGCCAGCTTTTACTCCGCTGCCCGGAGGCATTGGTTTCAACATTACAACTGCGCTGTGATATTTAAACTGGACTTGATGCGGAATGGTCGTTTTCTCAATCGGCACTTCCACGAGATTTTTACGCGCCCGATTGGTTGACTTCTGAACCGATTGCGCAACATCGCGGCCTTGGGCCACGCCTATACCAACCCTCCCCTTGCCGTCGCCAATCGCGACTGTCGCCCGAAAACTAAATCTCTTACCGCCTCTTGTTACACGGGTTACGCGGGCAATGTCCAAAACTCTGGAATCAAATTCCGATTTTTCTTTCGGGAATCTGTGAGGCCTGTCTTTCCCGCCAAATCCTCGCCCGCCAGCAGACGGCCCTCTTCTATAGCCGAAACTTCTATTGCTGCCGCTATTAATTTTTTGATTTTCGTCCGCCATATTTATTAATTTCCTTCAAATTTTTTATTAAAATATCAGTCCGCCCTTTCGCAAGCCATCGGCTAACGCCTTAACCCTGCCGTGATACTTGAAGCCTCCCCGATCAAATACAACTTTAGAGATACCGGCCTCTTTCGCTTTTTGGGCGATCGTTTCGCCGATCAAAGCAGCAGCTTCGGTTTTAGCACTTTTCGCCTTGTTTTTCGTTCTCAGTTCAATACTATTGCTTAAAATCGTTTTTCCTGTTGAATCGTCAATGATCTGGACGAACATATGCCTGTTGCTGCGGAATACAGAAATCCTCGGAACCGTTTCTGTTCCTTTAATCCTTTCTCTTAATCGTTGATGCCGTCGTGTCCTTTGTTGTTGTTTTGATTTATTCATTTCGGATTACAGTTTACAGCTTACGGTTTACAGTTTACAGTTTACAGTAAATTTTAACTGAAAACTGACAACTGTAAACTGAAAACTATCCTGCGGTGGTAACTGCTTTCTTGCCGGCTTTTTTGATTATGATCTCGTCTTTATATTTAATCCCCGTGCCTTTGTACGGCTCAGGCGGACGCGAGGCGCGTATTAAAGCCGCAACATGACCGACTGCCTCCTTGTCCGCTCCTATTACTTTTATCAAATTCTTCTCAACCTGAAAGGCGACGCCCTTGGGGGCTTTGATGACAACGGGGTTCGTGAAACCGAGGTTTAATTCCAAATTTTCACCGTTCACTTGGGCCTTAAAACCGACTCCGCTGAACTCCAGCACTTTTTCAAAACCATCCGAAACACCCTTAATCATCGTCGCCAGAAGCGCTCTGCCCAATCCCCAGATTTCGGAATTTTTATCTCCGCACTCTGTGGGGGTAACTGAAACGGAGCCATCTTGGATTTGAATATCCAAATTCTTCGGAAATTCTTTTTCCAGCTCGCCCTTGGGTCCTTTAACGGCCACTCTGCCGCTTTCAACTTTTATCTCAACGCCCTCGGGAATTTTAATTTGTTTTTTACCTATTCTGCTCATGATTATTTACCCCGTCAAATAACTCCTTTGGAGTTCCCCTTTGGGGATTTGACTGGGTGAATTACCAAACTTCGCATATTATTTCTCCGCCAATCCCCGCCTTTTTCGCATCGTCTCCCGTCATCAGTCCTTTTGAGGTGGAAATTACGGAAATACCGTAACCATTCCTTATGGGCTTCAGATCGTCCTTCCCCACATAAACTCTGCGCGACGGTTTGGAAATCATTTTTATTCCGCCTATGGCACCAACGCCGTTTTCGTATTTCAATTCCACGCCGAGGATGCTGACTTCCGATTTCTTCATTTTCCTTGTTTTCTTCTCAACGCCACCGACAAATCCTTTGTTTTTCAAAATCTCAGCAACGCCAAGCGTCATTTTAGAAAACGGCAAAACAACCCCTTCTTGGCCGCGGGATTGCGCATTCTTTATTTGTGTCAGCATGTTTGCAATTGGAGACATATTTTTGGTTTAAAATTTACCAAACAAACTTTTAATCTCTACCACGAGGATTTTTGCACTCCGGGCAATAATCCTTGGCTGGCCAATTCTCTGAAGTGAATGCGGCACAGTCCAAACTTTCTCATATATCCATGTTTGCGGCCGCAGATAAAACACCTGCGAACGATCCTGGTTGAAAATTTCGATTTCTTATTTGACCTTGCGATTGTTGATTTCTTAGGCATGGCTTTAGATTCTTATAGGAAATCCCGTTAATTTTAACAATTCTATTCCTTCCTCTTGAAACTTGGCGGTTGTAACTACGGATATTTCTAATCCAAAGATGTCTTTCAGCGATTCATAAGTTATTTCCGGAAAAATACTGTGTTCTTTTATCCCAATGTTCAAACTTCCCTGCTTATCAAAGCTTTTTGGGTCCAGGCCGTGGAAATCTCTTGACCTTGGCAGGGCTATTGAAATCAATCTGTCTATAAAATCATACATCCTCTTTCCGCGCAAAGTAATCATTGCGCCTATCTCCATCCCTTGTCTGACTTTAAAACCGGAGATGGATTTTTTGGCTTTTCTAACGGCGGGTTTCTGGCCGGTTAATTTGGCCAAATCCTTTTCAATTTTTTCAATAGCCGCGGTCTCTTTAACTACTGCCCTGCGCCCGAAACCCACATTAATTACAACCTTTTCAATTCTAGGCACGGCCATAATGCTTTTGTAACCAAATTTCTCCCGCATCGCAGGCACAACTTCCTTGTGGTATTTTGCCAATAATCGAGATTGGCTTTTATTTTGTTCTCTCTTTGCCATGTTATTTAGATTTCTCCTCCGCATTTCTTACAAACCCTCACCTTATTCTTACCCACCATCCTCGACCCGACTCTCGTGGGCTTCCCGCATTTTGAACAAACCAGCTGCACCGCCGATGCATTGACGGCCCTTTCTTTGTGAACCACCTGCCCCTTCTGCCCCTGCTTTCTGGCTCTCTGATGTCGGGCGATTAAATTTAATCCTTCCACGACAACTTTATCCTCCGCGGGAAAAACAAACAAAACCTTACCCTTCTTTCCTCGGTCCTTCCCGCTTAACATTATTACGTTGTCGCCTTTTTTAATCATGGTTTTACACAACTTCCTGCGCTAAGCTGGCTATTGTATCAAAACCTTTCTCTTTGATTTCACGCGGGACCGGTCCGAAAATACGGCCGCCTTTCGGTTCCTTTCCTTCCAGTATCACTACGGCGTTATCGTCAAATCTTATATAACTGCCGTCCTTTCTCCCAAAATTATTTCTCTGACGTATAATAAGGGCCCTGACAACGTCTTTCTTTTTAACCTGCTTGCGCGGTTCCGCCTCTTTAACTGAAACTACAATGATGTCGCCTATCTGCCCATAACGCCGTTTTGACCCGCCCAAAACCTTAATTACGCCAACCCTCTTGGCTCCACTATTATCGGCAACACTCATTATTGAACGCATTTGTATCATGGTCGTTTATTGTTTAGCGATTACTGCCCATCTTTTTTCTTTTGATAGTGGTCTTGTTTCCTGAATCGCAACTTTGTCGCCGGTATGATACTCGCTTTTTTCATCATGGGCTTTGTATCTTTTGGTAACCTTGTAATATTTCTTGTATTTGGGATGTTTAACCAGCCTGGAAACGGCGACAACGACAGTTTTTTGCATTCTGTCAGAAACAATCACGCCGTTTAGTGTTCTAATTTTTTTGTTTGTGTTTTCCATGTTTTTTAAATCCTAAATCCTAATATCTAAATCCTAAACAAATCCTGACGACCAAAAGTTTTGAAATTTGATATTTGAATTTTGACATTGTCTAGTGCTTAGGATTTCGTGCTTAGGATTTTTAATGCAGTCAGTACTCGGGCAATGTCTTTTTTCGTTTGCCCAAGCTGGTCAAAATTTTTCAAAGTTTTGTTAGCCAATTCAAATCTAAACTTGCCGAGTTTAATTTTTAAATCCTCGGCCATTTTTTGCAATTCCTTGATATCCTTGTTTTTAAAATCAGCATATTTCATGTCTATTTTTTAATAAACCTCGTCTTAACCGGCAGTTTATGCGCCGCTAATCTTAGTGCATCCCTTGCAACTTTTTCAGTCACGCCGTCCATCTCAAAAATTATTCTGCCGCCCTCCACGGGCGCTACGAAATGCGATAAAGAACCGGCTCCTCCGCCCATACCAACCTCTGCTCCCTTTTGCGTCCTTGGTCTGTCGGGAAATACCCTAATCCAGATCTTCCCTCCGCGCTGGATAAAATGCGTAATCGCCCGGCGGGCGGCTTCCAACTGGACCGATTTTAACCAACCTGATTCCATGGCTTTTAATCCGTAGCTGCCAAAGCTTAAATAATGGCCGCGGGAAGTGACTTTTCTAACTCTGCCCTTGTGAACTTTCCTGTGTTTTATTCTCTTGGGCTGTAACATATTTAAAATTTAAGTCCTTTGTGTATCCAAACCTTAACTCCAACCGTTCCGTATGTCGTATATGCGGTAGCTTCGGCAAAATCTATATCCGCCCTTAATGTCTGGAGCGGCAAACTCCCCTCTTCCAAATGTTCTGTCCGGGCTATTTCGTTTCCGTCCAACCGGCCTGCCATAGTAACCTTTGCACCCTTCACGTCGCGATTAGCCATTATTTTGGCTATTGTCTGTTTCAAAACCCTTCTGTAACGCACCCGTTTTTCTATTTGTTCGGTTATTTGCTCGGCCACAATTCTGGCCGAAGTTTCTGGATTCTTGAATTCTTGAACATCTAAGCGAACAGCGGTCTTTCGTTTTATCAGCTTTGCTATGTCGGCCTTCAAGTCCTCGATCCCTGTCCCGCCCCGGCCGATAACCAAACCCGGTCTTGCGGTGCTAATTACAATTGAAAGGACGTCGGGGCTCCTCTCTATTTCCACCTTGTCTACGCTCATATTCTTGAGTTTCTTTTCCAAAAACTTCCTGATGGCCACGTCCTCCTTTAAAAATTGGGGGTATTTTTTCGCGCTAAACCACCGGGATTTCCAATCCTTATTTATGGATAATCTTAATGAAGTTGGTGAAATTTTCTGACCCATTTTATATTGCTTTTCTTCTAAAGAATCTCTTGGTAATCCCGCTCAAAAATCCTTTCCTTCCTATTTCTTTTTTAATCCCCGGCTTCGCTTTTTCTCTGGTTTCGGTTTTTACTTCTTTCTCGGGAACCGTTGCTTCTATTCTCTCTTCCCCCGTTACCTCCGCTTCTTCTTTTTTCTCGGCGGGGGCGGCCTTAAGGCCCGGGATTTTTTCTTCAAGAATCATTTTAACACACGAGGTTCTTTTCAGAATCGGTGAAGTAGAACCAAATCCCTTCGGTCTAAATCTTTTCAACTTCATGCCTTCGTCTACGATGACATCCTTTATGAAAAGATTTTCTTTTACCAAGCCAAAATTATTGTGCGCATTCGCAAGCGCCGAATCCAACAGCTTTGAAATCGGCTTGGATGATTTTTTAACCAAATGGTCAAGCTGACTTTTGGCCGCTATCGCATCCAATCCTTTAATCAAGTCCGAAATTAATCTTACCTTTCTCGACGCAATTCTTAAATTTTTCAATTTGGCGGTAATTTGCATGTTATTCTGTCTTCTTCTCTGTCGTTTCCGCTTTCGCCGTCTGGGCGGCCTCTATTTCTTTTTGCCGGGCCGCAGCTTCTATTTCTCTTTGCATTCGGCCTCCGTGCCTCACAAATTTTCTGGTAAGCGAAAACTCTCCTAATTTATGGCCGACCATATCCTCGGTGATGAAAACCGGAATGTGAATCTTGCCGTTATGCACTCCGAAAGTAAAGCCGAGCATCTCCGGCGTTATTGTTGACGCTCTCGCCCATGTTTTAATAACCGTCTTATCGCCAACTTTAAGCTTGCCGACTTTCTTCATCAGTTTTTCATCAACATATACGCCTTTTTTGATACTTCTTGACATAATTTATTTATTGGATTATATTATAAATACCGTTATTTTACAAGGAGATCGAATAATATGCCTCGGATACATTGCTGGTTTTGTTTGCTTTTTTCTTTGTATTCCACGACTTTCTTCGTCATTAGTTCGTTTATCGCTTTTAGCGTCAGGGGTAATTCTCTGCTTCTATTACTCGCTCTTGTGGTATCTGCACTTTTATTATTTCTGACGTGGAGAACTTTTTTGACGGCTTTCGGGAAAATTGAACATGAAGGCTTTTGGAAAATCTAAATATTTTCTGAAAACAATCGGGCTTCGGCCTGATTTTTTGTTTTCAAAAGATCGTAGCAATGCTTCGCGCTACTTTTTCCTTCGTCTGACAATGAACTTGCTGCTCTTTTTCTTTTTATTCCTCGTTTTTACCCCCAGCGCGTGCTTGCCCCACGGTGTCTTCGGATATTTCAAGCCGATCCCCTGCCTTCCTTCTCCTCCCCCGTGCGGATGGTCCACCGGATTCATCGCCGTGCCGCGAACTGCCGGACGCCACCCAAGATAACGATTCCGCCCCGCCTTCCCGATCTTTATTGAACTGTGTTCGGCGTTTGACAACTGGCCGATTGATGCCATCACGTCGCCATGAAAACGGCGAACCTCCGAGGATGGCAAAACAACCTGAACATATCCTCCTTCATGCGCTAAAACGGTAGCGCTGGAACCGGCGGATTTCACGATCTGGCCGCCCTTCCCCGGATGTAATTCAATATTATGGATCACGGTTCCCTGCGGAATATTTTTTAATTTCATCCTATTGCCCGGTTCAAGCTTAGCTCTTTCCGAAACGATAATCTCATCACCGACTTTCAGGCCCTCCGGAGCCAAAATGTATCTTTTTTCTCCGTCGGCATAATGCAATCTCGCGATCCTCACCGTGCGGTTAGGGTCATACTCTACGGAAAAAACTTTTGCCGGCACGTTCATTTTCTCCTGTTTGAAATCAATCAGCCGATACAATCTCTTGGCTCCGCCGCCACGATGACGCGTAGTAATTCTGCCCTGATTATTCCTGCCTTTGTCACGCTTAAAACCTGCCATCAGTTTCTTCAACGGCTCTATTTTAGACAAATTGGAGAAATCATACCCCATCATTTGTCTTCTGCTCGGAGTTGTCGGTTTATATGTCCTCGCCATGGTTTTACTTCGCTATTTCAATTTTTTCTCCTTCTTTTAGGGTAACGATTGCCTTTTTAAATCCCGGCTTCTTACCCTCGTGTTCTCCAACCCGCCTGAATTTAGAGGGCACACTTGCCACATTGACCTTATCAACTCTGACCTTGTACAACTTCTCTATGGCCTTTTTTATCTCAACTTTGTTCGCATCCTTTGCCACTTTGAAAAGATATTGACCATATTCTTCCAAAAGCCCGCCTTTTTCCGTAATTATCGGTCTCAAAATTATCTGATACGAATGGGCGTCTTCCCCTTTGGGCAGTTTTACTACCGGTGCGGCTGGGATTGCGATTTTCTCCCTGGCCGTTTCTTCCGGCTTCGGTTTTTCTTCTCCGACGCTTCGGTCGGAGCCCCGATCCTTTGGCGTTGGGGCTTCTTTTTTCTTTTTACCAAATCCAAATAATCCCATGATAAAAATTAAAGTTTATATGTATTTACAATTACCGGCACCGCATCTTTTAACAAAATTAAATACTTCTTCTCCAGCAAATCCTTTACATTTAAACTTTTGGCGTCCGTCGTCTCTATAAACGGGAGATTATTCATGGCCTGCAAAATCATTTTGTCTTTCTCCGGCATAACGAACAAAACGGAATCTCTCTTCTTCTTTGTATTTTTATAGCCGGTCATCATGCTGGATAAGCCATTGATTACGCCCAGTGCTTCCTTGGTCTTAGGGACACTGAATTTTAAATCATTCAACAGCATCAATTCCTTATCTTGGACCTTGGAAGACAGTACCATAAACAAGGCCTTTCGCTTCGTTTTCTTATTTATCTTCTTTTCAAAATTCCTTTCCTTGGTCGGGCCGAATGCCACACCGCCGCCCTTCCAAATGGGCGACCTGATAGAGGCATGCCTTGCTCGTCCCGTGCCCTTTTGCCGCCATGGTTTTTTGCCGCCACCGCGTACTTCCCCCCGGCCTTTCGTATGAGCAATCACTTGTCTAGAATTTGCCATCTGCGCCACCAGCACTTGATGTACCAGATCAGGGTTCATTTTCACGCCAAAAATCCTGTCCGGCAATTCGGCTTCTCCAATAACTTCAGCGTTTTGGTTGTACAATTCGGTCTTCATCTTTAAAAACTATAAGCTGATTATTTCCAACAACGTCCCCCTTCTCCCCGAAATTGCTCCCTTTATCATCATCAGATTATTTTCCTTATCAATTGATACTATCTCTAATCCTCTGGTAGTTTGTCTTTCGCCGCCCATCCGTCCGGCCATCCGCATTCCTTTCAGCGTGTGCTGAGGAAATCTCTGGCCGATTGAACCGCCATGCCGCAAAACATGATGATGGCCGTGGCTTGCCGGCATACCGTGAAAACCATGCCTCTTAACCACTCCTTGAAAGCCCTTGCCCTTGGTAATTCCGCTTACTTTTACGATATCTCCGACATTGAAAACTGAAACATCCAGCTTGTCACCTTTTTCCAACTCCTTTTCTGCTTCACCAACTTTAAATTTCAAATCCTCAACTCTGAACTCGGCTAATTTTTTTAAATTTTCCAATCCTTTAAGGTGGCCTAACTTCGGCTTATTCGGCTTCTTGTCTTTGCCAAAACCAACCTGCACAGCTTTGTAGCCGTCTTTTTCTTCGGTTCTGATTTGGGTAACGGTAATCGGGCCGGCTTCAACTACGGTTACCGGTATAACCTTGCCGTCTTCCCTAAAAATCCTTGTCATCCCGATTTTTCTGCCAAGTATAAACATTTTAATAAAAACGCCCAGATTCAGCTGGGCAATAAAATCAGCTGGATCTTTTACTTACGGACTATGTTTTTACAAACAAAATTTGCATTCTGTTTTTAACCACTTCTAAAGGTGGCAAACGCGGGCATCGCTTCTCGCTCTTCCGAAACTCGAATGAGATTCGAGCGAAGGAGGGTGCGGCGACCACGTTTGCTACCTTTGTCCGTACGATATCCGAGGAAGGAATTGTAAATTACATCTTGAGCTCAATATCCACCCCTGCCGGCAAATTAAGGTTCATCAGTGAATCAATGATTTTTGAACTTGGATTTGTAATATCAATCAGCCGCTTGTGAACGCGCATTTCAAACTGTTCCCGCGAATTCTTGTCAATGAAAGCCGAGCGATTAACAGTGTATTTATGAATGGCCGTGGGCAAAGGCACGGGCCCCACCACCTGCCCGCCGTTTCGTTCAATGGTCTCAACGATCTGCTTGGCAGATTTATCAATAATCTTGTTGTCGTAGGCCTTCAGCTTTATTCTTATGCGCTGATTTACTTCTACCGTTTTTTCCTTTTTGGTTGGCATTTGTTAAAAAGAGCTGGGACTGATAAGCCCCGACCGTTGCGGTCGGGGCTTATCTTTTATGATTACGCTATAACCTTTGTTACGACGCCTGCCCCTACTGTTTTACCTCCTTCACGAATAGCAAAGCGCTGCTTTTCTTGCATGGCAATCGGTGCAATGAGTTTTACCTTTAGATTAACTGTGTCTCCGGGCATTACCATTTCTGTTCCTTCTGGCAAAAACACTTCACCGGTCACGTCTGTAGTTCTAAAGTAAAACTGCGGCTTGTAACCCTTAAAGAACGGGGTATGCCTTCCGCCTTCCTCTTTGGACAAAACCAAAATTTCCGTTTCAAATTCAGTATGCGGGGTAATGGAACCGGGCTTCGCAAGCACCTGGCCGCGCGAAACATCTTCTTTCTTCAGCCCCCGTAAAAGTATACCGGCATTGTCGCCAGCCTGACCGAAGTCAAGCTGTTTGTTAAACATTTCTATACCGGTAATAACCGTCTTCTGGGTCGGCCTGATACCTACAACCTCTACTTCCTCGTTCAGTTTGACCGTGCCTTTCTCAATACGTCCCGTGACTACCGTGCCTCGTCCTTCAATTGAGAATATGTCTTCTATGGGCATAAGGAACGGCTTGTCGGTTTCCCGGACCGGATCGGGAATGTAAGAATCCAGAGTATCAACCAGTTCTCTAATCGGCTTCACGGCTTCGTCATCTTTTGACGAGGCCTCCAGCGCCTTCAGGGCAGAACCGCGGATGATAGGGGTCTTGTCTCCCGGAAATTGATATTTATTCAAAAGTTCGCGAATCTCGGCCTCAACCAAATCAACCAGTTCGGGATCATCCACTTGGTCAATTTTGTTCAAGAACACAATGATCGCAGGCACACCAACCTGACGGGCAAGCAAAATGTGTTCGCGGGTCTGGGGCATCGGGCCGTCCGTAGCCGCAACAACCAAAATAGCGCCGTCCATTTGAGCGGCGCCCGTAACCATGTTTTTAATATAGTCAGCGTGACCCGGACAATCAATGTGGGCATAGTGACGCTTCGGCGTTTCGTATTCCGAATGATGAATGGCAATAGTGATACCACGGGCTTTTTCCTCCGGCGCATTGTCTATCTGGCCGACCCCTTCAACGCGAGCGGTATAACCTTCGCCCTTTAACATATCTAGCGTGCGTAAAATAGCCGCCGTTAAAGTCGTTTTGCCGTGGTCAACATGACCAATCGTACCGATATTTAAGTGTGGCTTTGTTCTTTCAAATTTTCCTGCCATAAAAAATTTCAGCTAACCGCTAACGCCTACCGCTACTGCATAATCATCCTCCTTCGCCCCGCCAAGGCGGGACTACGGAAGGACAAGCGAAGACTGCTGTAACTGGTAGTCCGTAAGCCGTGAGCAAAAGTTACATCTTTTTGATGTTAATCATTATAAACAAAAACCTATTCAAAGTCAATAACCTCGGCCGTTGGTTCCTCTTCCCCAGTGCTTTCAGTAAGTTCGGCCGATTCTTTTTGGCGTATTTCTTCCTTAAGCGCCAAGATTTCCTGATTTAATTTTTCTATGGTTTTTTCCTCCTCCTCCGGCTCCTTCGTATTCTCTCCCGAGTCATCCGGCGCACCGTTTTCTTTTTCATACTGGCCATAGGGTAAAATCACGAATTCCGGTTCGTTCCCGTCCAAAACTAAAATCCCACCCAGCTTCCTAGCCAACTTCTTCAGCTGATTGAAATCCATTATTCCTTACTTATATCAAATTAAAACCGTGCGTGCAAGAGCTTGACCCCCGAGAACAATTTTGCTAATCTAGCCCTAACCGATGGCGGATGAAATTGAATCAAAAATATATGAACTTGCGTATCACCTAATTCCCGAGCTTGAAGAGGCCGACGTTAAGGTGCGCACACAGGAGCTTGTTGATTTAATAACTCAAAATAATGGCTCCGTGCTAATCTCCAAAGAACCTAGGCGTTCTCATCTGTCCTATCCGATACGCCACAAACAATATAGCTACTTGGGAGTGCTTGAATTTACGGCACCGGCCGAAGCGGTTGAAAAAATAAATGCCCAGATTAAACTCCAAAACGATGTTTTGCGCTTTCTCCTTTTGAAGAAACCCGGCAACGGCGCTTTAAGAACTCTGGGCGAACCCCGAGCGGAACGCATGAGGGCAAGAACACAGGAACCGACAATGGCTAAAATCAAGCCACGAGCGCCCGCCTCGGAAGAAGAGACAAGAACGGAGAGTAAAATAAAAACTGAAGAAATAGAAAAAGAAATAGAGGAAGTAATAAAGGGGTTGTAACACTACGAATACGAATGGTCTCGAATATACGAATCTGAAAAAATCATTCGTATATTCGTAAAAATTCGTACTTCGTAGTAAGGGAAATATGAACCTAAATAAAGTATTCCTAATCGGGCGGCTGGCCGCGGATCCGGAATCGCGAATGACGCCTAGCGGGCAAATGGTAACTACGGTAAGAATCGCTACCAACCGCGTATGGAACAACAGGTCCACCGGCGAGAAGCAGGAACAAGTTGAATTCCACACAATCGTTGCCTGGAGAAATCTCGCCGAAATTATTTCCAAGTATCTGCGCAAGGGCCAAATGGCTTTCTTTGAAGGACGCCTACAAACACGCTCGTGGCAGGGGCAGGACGGTATAAAAAGATACAGGACGGAAATAGTGGCGGAAAATATGCAGCTTGGGCCTAAAGCCATGGGTGCGTCTGCGCAAGTTAATCCCATTAGAAGTGAGCCACTCCAAGCGGCTGACACCACGTCTTCGGCGGAACGGACTTCTAGTGGGGTAAAAGAAGAAGAAATCCCGGTGATTAACGAGGATGCGCCTGTTTCCAGCGACCCGATCATAGCCGACGACGAAATAGAAGAAAAAGAAATAGACCTGAAAGATATACCGTTTTAAATATGCCCTGTATTTGTTGCCAGGAAAAAATAAATCACGTTGACTACAAAAAAACGGACATTCTCCGCAAATTTGTGTCGGGCCAATTTAAAGTTTCTTCTTCGGCCCGCACTGGCTTATGCCAGAAGCATCAGCGCATGGTCGCCAACGCGGTAAAGTTGGCAAGATACATGGCTCTGATGCCGTATACAAAGGGACAAACAATTAAGAAATAGGAAATAGACAGCTAAGATAGATCCAAAACACAAATCGGGCCAATGGCCCGATTTAGGTTTGAAATTCAAATATTAGTAGCCCTGCTGGATCCTGCTTTCTATTTCCCTTTTTTCTTTTTCCAATCCGTTGATTTCCCCTTGATATTCATCTATCCGCCTTCCAAGATCTGCTTTTATTCTTTGAGTTGCGTCCCGGCTATCATGAAGGGCTCGCTGCCACTCCCCATGTTCACGCTGCCTTCTTGGGTCTGTAGAATCAATCAGTGACAGCGTGGAATTAAGTTTGAATTCCTTGTCTAATATCTTCCTCATATCCGGACCCTTCATTTTGGTTAATCCTCGTTCTAATTCTTTGATCTTGATAGGGATTTGCGCCAACTGTTGTTCTAGTTTCGGCTTTTCGCTTTGGAATTTTTGTTTTGCTTCTTCTATTCTAACCCTATCGTTTTCCTTCCCTTCTTCTATCGCCCTTTCTCGACGCGCCTTGATTTCAGCGTTTTCGGCGGTTACCTCTTCAGGACTAGTGCCGTATCTGCGTCTAGGCAGATTTGTTTCTTGTTTGGGTTGTTTTGGCTTTATTCCAAAAAATTCTTTGAATGTTGGCATGATATTTTTATGCTACTCCTGAACTATTTTTTTTACAATTTGCCTATCAACACTATTATTTTTCATCGTCTACGAAGAATTCGTAGTAAGAGAGAACAACGGCAGTACTGATTAATACCCAGAAGAAAAATTCCTCCAAGGGGAAAGTGATGCCTGCCACGTTCATATTCGCTAAATATTGGCCCGGAAAATACCATTGGCCGACTTTTAGCGCCGTCAGCTCGTGGGCTAAATGCAAAAAGGCAAAAAACAAACTTGCCCAAACAAATTTATGCAACAAAACGCCCGGCTTTTTTATCTTTAGCATTACTAAAGCGAAAAGCAGAGCGGCCAAAGAAGCCATAATCAAATATGTAAAAGGCAGATATAATTTGTCTTTATCAAAAAAGAACTTTAATAAAACAACGGCAAAAGTAAAAAGAGAGAAAATAAAAAGTTTTTTGAAGTTTTTTGAAATTTTGTCTTCTCCCCTGTCCTTATCAAGAAAATGCTCGTAGAAAACTAAAATCACAAAAGCCCAAAGAAAGCCCCAGATAATCACGTCAATGCTCATAACCCCAAAAACTCTTTGGCTGAAGAAAAGTTTTGGCACTACCCAGGCACGGTTAAACTCGGCGATAAAATCCAGTTGCATCAGCAAAAATCCAAACAAAAAAGAGGCAAATAAAATTCTTCTCAAAGACGGGGTTTTTCTGATTATCAGATAAACCGAGGGTACGGTAAAAAATAAAATCGTTGAAACCAAAAAACTCGCTTTAAAGGCGAGGGTTATTAAGGAAGCAAAGACAACAAGGCCTATAGTAACGAATAAATCAATCAGTAAACCATTTTTCCTCATAGACAAGCTACGCCTCTTGGGCCGCCGCGGCTTTTTTGATTAAAGAGAGGATCTCTTTTTCTATTTTCGGATTTTCTTTGAGGAATTGGCGGGAAACCTCCATGCCTTGACCGAGTTTCTGCTCACCGAAATTATACCAGCTGCCTGACTTGGCAACCACGCCCAACGTAACCCCTGTGTTCACGAGGTCGGCTAATCTTGAAATGCCCTCATTGTAAATGATATCAAACTCGGCTGTACGGAATGGCGGCGCGACTTTATTCTTTTCAACTTTCGCCTTGTGGCGATTGCCGATTATTTTTTCGCCCGATTGAATTTGGGCCGAACGGCTAACCCTGACTATTACTGAAGCATAAAAATTCAACGCCAAACCGCCCGGTTTAGTTTCTGGGTTACCGAACATCACCCCGATTTTATGTCTGACTTGGTTTATGAATAAAACCGTAGTGTTTGTCTTTGATATAATACCAGCTAATTTTCTGCAAGCATGGGACATCATCCGCGCCTGCAAGCCCATGTGTTGCTGGTCCATTTCGCCTTCAATCTCGGCGCGCGGGGTTAAGGCGGCAACAGAATCAACAACGACTAAATCAATCCCTCCTGACCTGACCAATGTTTCAACAATTTCTAAACCCTGCTCTCCGGTGTCGGGTTGAGAGATTAGCAAATCGTTAACTTTTACTCCGATTTTTTTGGCGTATTCGGGGTCAAGTGCGTGTTCAGCATCAACGTAGGCGGCAACTCCGCCTGCCTTCTGAACTTCGGAAACAATATGTAAGGCCAGTGTGGTTTTACCGGAACTTTCTAGTCCGTAAACTTCAACAATCCTTCCACGGGGAATTCCACCAACTCCCAATGCTAAGTCCAGCGAGATAGAACCGGTAGAAATAGCATCAACGTCAACTCTGGGAGAATCCCCTAGCCTCATAATTGAACCCTCGCCGTATTTTTGCCGGATTTCCTTCACCGCCAAATCCACGCTTCGGCCTTGGACTTCGGCCGAGCTCAGCCGAGTGCCTTCAGCGCCAGCGCTTGTGTTTTGCACGGTTTCTGTTTTCTTATTTTCCTTTACTTTTTCCTTTGCCATGGTTTTTACCTACCAGCCCTCCAAGTTAGTAGTGTTAAACAATTATAGTTACTCCTCCGTTGCAATTTTATCATCTAGTTTTGAATCTGATGACGCTACCTCGGCCACACTGCCATCATCAACAAAATTATCCTCGCGCGGTGTAGCGTCACGCCCAATATAAACTTCTCTCGGTTTTGCTCCTTCGCCCGGACCGATAATTCCTCTCTCTTCAAGCAAATCAAGCAGACGCGCTGCCCGGGCATAACCTACCTTCAGTCGGCGTTGGAGCAAAGACGCCGAGGCCTTGCCAGCTTGCGCTACTACTTCCTTGGCGTCAAAGAACAACGAATCGCCCATTGAATCGTCCCCTCCGAACGATGAACCCTCTGGAACATTTTCATCAATCTCTAATTTTAACTTATCCGGCTCTCCGCTTGTCTCTCCCTCTTCCTCAAGTTGTTCCGTCTGTTGTTTTATGAATCTAACCACATCCTTAACTTCCTTTTCGGTAACGAACGCGCCCTGAAGACGGCGAGGCTTTGAAGTATCGCCGGCCTGATACAGCATATCGCCGCTGCCCAAAAGCTTTTCGGCTCCCGCCATATCAAGAATCGTTCTTGAATCAACTTGCGAAGCGACCTGAAATGCCATGCGAGTAGTAATATTCGCCTTAATCAAACCGGTAATGACTTCAACGGACGGACGCTGGGTAGAAACAATTAAATGGATGCCAACGGCTCTGGCCATTTGAGCAATACGCACAATAGCTGCTTCAACATCGCGGCCATGCGCGGCCATCAAGTCCGCTAATTCGTCTATTACGATGACGATAAAAGGCATAATTTCCTTTTGGGCGGTTGCTTGTTTGGCATTATACGAAAAAATGTCGCGTGAACCGGATTCGGATAATTTTTCATAACGTTTTTCCATTTCTCTTACCGACCAGCGTAAAGCATTAACGACTTTTTTAGTATCAACAATAACCGGAGTGATCAGGTGCGGGATACCATTATACAGAGAAAGCTCAACTCTCTTGGGGTCAACCATAATCAGCTTTAATACGTTGGGAGAGTGGCGATAAAGCAGAGAGAGTAAAATCGCATTAATGGCAACGGATTTGCCGGTGCCGGTCGCGCCGGCTATGAGCAAGTGCGGCATTTTCTCCAAAGCGGAAAAGACCGGGAATCCGGCAACGTCTCTCCCCAGCACTAATGGCAGGGAGTATCTGCTCTTCTTATAATCATCGGCTTCAAAAAGATCTCGCAGACCGACAATCGCCGATTTTTTATTCGGGACTTCAATGCCGACTAACGGCTTGCCCGGGATTGGCGCTTCAATCCTAATGGGATGAGCTGCCAAAGCCAGGGCCAGATCATTGGATAGGGTGGTAATTTGGGAAAGTTTCACGCCCATGGCCGGACGCAAGGTGAACTGGGTCACGGTCGGCCCGATTGAAACTTCCCCCATTTCAACGTCAATGCCAAAATTGACAAGTGTCCGCTTAATGATCGCCACGTTGGCGTTTATATCGCCGGAGTGCGGTTGATCTTTGTCCGAGTGCAGGATTTCAATCGGCGGCAAAACCCATTTGCCGGATTTTGACGCTTTGATAACAAATTCTTTATCCTCGTCTGTTTTAGCTGCTACTATCGCTTGCCGCTTATCGCTTATCGCTTGCCGTTTTTGCTGCGCTTCTTCCGCCCTTTGCGCTTCTGCGGTTATGATCTGGGCACCGCGTTTGATAACCACGTTATCTTTCAATTGTTCCTCCTCTACCGTCTCTTCTCCCTCTTCGCCGCCGCGCAAAAACAATCTGTGAATCGGTATATTAAGAGCGATAAGCACCGAAACGAAAAGCAAAATGACTAGTATTATAAAGGAGGAGGTAAATCCCACTGCTTTGAACAGCGGGAAACCAAGAGCCAAGCCGAGATAGCCGCCTTGATGCACCCGCATCGCAAAATCACCCTTACCTAAGATATTAAAAATTGCCAAAAACCCCAGGATAAAAAGCACCGTCCCGATTATCGCGCTTGAATAGATTTTGCGCGAAATGGATTTAAAGAGGGCAACCGCTAGCATTAAGAGACCGACCGGCACTAAAAATATTCCCCATCCGAAAAGCGATTTTGAAATGGTAGCGAATAATTCGCCAGCTCCGCCCGCTTTATGAAAAAAGGCTAGCGTGCTTAAAACCGCCAGCCCCAAAGCGACAACGCCCCAAATGCCGTTTTTGGTTTCTTGCGATAATCCTAAAACCGGCCTAGGTTCGGATGTCGGCCTACCGACTGCCTTCTTTGCCTTTTTGAGTCTGCGCCGCATAAGATAAGTTTATAAAATGTTGGTCCTAAAAGCAACTTCGGCAATAACAAGTATTGACTGATAACTATTTTATATGTAACCTCTGAATAGTTATTTCAAATATACGGGGAGGTTGGTGATGACCAAAAAATCTATTTATAGAGCACTCGTGAGAGCAGAGAGTATATTGAACGATCAAGTTCGGATTGTTGTCCCGGGTTGGGGCTCTCAAAGCTTTCTAGTCCCCATATCGATATTCCCTGATAATTTAAAGGCCTTGTTGCTTAAGATACAGCTGCCATATCGTTTTCACGCGAAAGTAAATCTTGCAGCTGATAAACCACAAGAGCTGGAATTGCACGATTTCGAATTCTAAATAAGGTGCACAAAATAACTTACGCGGCAGCATAGCCGCTTTTTTATTTTGAAAATAGCCCGATTATTTGCTAGGGTGGAGTCAACCATATGAAATTAGTTATTACTTTAAACCAAAGCGGGCTTCGATTGGAAATCCGCCAAAAGGGGCGGGTTATTGACTCTGAAACCTTTTCATACTATCATGATATTAGCGAGAAGTTGATAACTTCTCTTGACAAGTTGCTAAAAAGGAATAATATTGACGCAACTGCTCTTAATTTGTTTAAAATACGAGGAAATACTGGCAAAAACAGCACTTCGTATAAAATAGCGGCTGCGTTCGTTGAAGGGCTACGAATTAGAGCTTAGTTTTTCTACCCGAGTTTCGTTTTCCATAATTCGCGTAGGCAAATTAAATTTGTTGCCCGATATCTCGCAAAAATAAAAGCGTAAATTTTAACTTCCCCGCGACGGCGGGGCTGGGTGTTTTTTTGCTTGCCATCAAAGCAAATGGATCAATAAAGGCGTCTCCGCTTTTTCGCTTTCGCTATTATTTTCACTCATCTAACTGATGCGTAAAATACTTTCCAAATACGAACCGGACAAAATTGAAGCGCCTAATTTGGTGCAGGTTCAGCTTGACTCATATCAGTGGTTTCTTGATGTTGGTTTAAAAGAACTGTTAAACGATGTTTCGCCGATTGAGGACTGGACAGGCAAAGAAGTGGAATTGAGATTTTTGGACTTCAAACTGGAAGAACCGAAATACAACGAGAGGACTGCCAGAGAAAAGAATATAACCTATGAGGCGCCGTTGCGAGTCAAAATATCGCTGACGAATAAAAAAACTGGGAGAACCCAAGAGCAGGAAATTTATCTCGCCGATTTCCCCTTGATAACACCGAGGGGCACTTTTGTCATTAATGGGGTTGAGCGAGTTGTGATTTCTCAACTCATCCGCAGCCCTGGCGCATTCTTTTCATTATCCCGTTCCAGCCGTTACAAACGGCTTTTTGGTGCCAAAATTATCCCCTCCCGCGGGGCTTGGCTGGAATTTGAAACGGAATCAAGCGGCGTTATTTCCGTCAGAATTGATCGCAAAAGAAAAATCCCCGCAACTTCAATTCTGCGCGCGTTCGGCATAGGAAAAGATGAGGATATTAAAAAATTGTTTGCCGACGTAGATAACAACCCCGAGATGCAGTATATCGTTTCGACGATAGTTGCCGATGCGGCTTCATCGGAAGAAGAAGGCCTGATTGAAATGTACAAGCGAATACGCCCCGGCGACCCGGCGACGGTTGATAACGCGCGACAGATGATAAACAATATGTTCTTCAACTTTTCCCGATATGATCTCTCGCGTGTCGGACGCCATCGCACAAACCAGCGTTTCCAGAGGGATTATCCTTTGGACGAAAAGAACCGCACCTTGAAAGTAGAAGATATTATTGATGTGCTAAAAGAAATAATCCGCTTAAACAACAATCCCGAAGCACAACCGGATAATATTGACCACTTGGGCAACAGGCGGGTAAAAACGCTGGGGGAATTGCTTCAAGACAAATTAAGATTATCCTTCACCAGAATGGAACGTATCGTCAAAGACCGCATGAGCACGTCGGATCTGGAAACCGTGATTCCGGCGCAGCTTATCAACTCACGCCCGTTTGTCGCCGCAGTTAAAGAGTTTTTCTCATCGGGCCAGCTTTCCCAGTTCATGGACCAGGTTAATCCGCTGGCCGAACTTGAGCACAAGCGGAGATTGTCGGCCTTGGGCCCCGGCGGCCTTACCCGGGAAAGAGCGAGTTTTGAAGTTCGCGACGTTCACCCTTCTCATTACGGAAGGATCTGTCCAATTCAAACTCCCGAAGGCCCAAATATCGGGCTTGTGGGCCACTTGTCTTTGTACGCTAAGGTCTCGCCTCTCGGTTTTATTCTCTCCCCCTACCGCAAAGTAGTTAACGGGCGGGTTACCGACGAAATTGACTATTTGGACGCCACCGAGGAGGAACGATATGTCATTGCCCACGCCGGCGCTAAACTTGACGAGAAAGGCGGGTTTGCGGAGATGAAAATCCCCTCCCGGGTTCACGGCGAACTCGGTTTGGCAAAACCGGATGAAATTAACTATGTTGATGTTTCTCCGAAGCAGCCGTTTTCCGTAGCTACATCCCTAATCCCATTCCTTGAAAACGACGATGCCAACCGCGCCCTGATGGGTTCTAACATGCAGCGCCAAGCCGTCCCGATTATAACTCCTGAAGCTCCAATTGTAGGCACCGGGTTGGAAGAGAAAGTCGCGCGCGATTCCGGTATGATGGTCATCGCCACCGATTCAGGGACAGTTAAAAAAGTTGATAGTTCTCAGATAATCATTGAGGACGCCAAGGGCGACGAAAAAAAGTACGACTTGCTTAAATTTGTAAAATCAAACAGTTTCACCGCTATCAATCAGAGACCGATCGTAAAACCCGGCCAAAAGGTAAAGAGGGGGGAAGTATTAGCCGACGGTCCCGCTACTTGCGAAGGCGAATTGTCGTTGGGAAGAAATCTTGTCGTGGCTTTTATGTCCTTTGAGGGGGCCAATTTTGAAGACGCGGTTGTTTTGTCAGAAAAATTAGTCAAAGAGGATTTATTCACCTCCATACATATAGAAGATTATTCGATTGACGTCAGGGAAACGAAACTCGGCCCGGAAATTACAACCTATGACATCCCCAACCGCTCTGAAGAAAAACTGAAAGACTTGGACCCGGACGGCATTGTGAGGATAGGAGCTGAAGTTCGCTCACAAGATATTCTTGTGGGAAAAATTTCACCAAAAGGCGAGATTGACTTAACCGCCGAGGAAAGACTGCTCCGGGCAATATTCGGCGATAAATCACTGGATGTTAAAGATACTTCTCTGACGCTGGATTACGGCAAAATAGGACGGGTTGTCGGCATTCGGATATTCTCGCGAGAACAGGGCGACAAGCTCCCAGCCGGCGTTATTAAAACAATCCAAGTATCGGTCGCTCAAATGAGAAAAGTGCAAGTGGGCGACAAACTGGCGGGAAGGCACGGAAATAAAGGTGTTATTTCCACTATTCTGCCAGAAGAAGATATGCCGTTCCTGCCGGACGGACGGCCGGTTGATATGATCCTGAGTCCGTTAGGCATCATTTCCCGTATGAATATCGGGCAGGTGTTGGAAACTCATCTTGGCTGGGCGGTATCAAAGCTTGGTTATCGCGTGGCTGTCCCGTCCATGGCTGGCGCTACCGAGGGAATGATTAAAGAAGAACTGCGCAAGGCAGGATTGCCGGAAGATGGAAAAATATACGTCTATGACGGCAGAACCGGCGAGAGGCTCCACCAGAAAACCACGGTAGGCGTGATTTATTTCATGAAATTGATGCACATGGTTGAAGACAAGATCCACATGCGCTCCATCGGCCCTTATTCCTTGATTACCCAGCAGCCGCTGGGTGGCAAGGCCCAGTTTGGCGGCCAAAGGTTTGGCGAAATGGAAGTTTGGGCTTTAGAGGGTTACGGCGCCGCGTATACTTTGCAAGAAATGCTGACGATTAAATCAGATGATGTTCAGGGCAGGGCTAAAACTTACGAATCAATAGTTGAGGGCGAAGAAATAAGAGCGCCGCATTTGCCGGAGTCATTTAAAGTACTGCTCTCCGAGATAAAAGGATTGTGTCTTAATATAGAACTAAAGGAACTTTAATCAAATGGATTTTTCTGCCTTAAAACTTAGAGTTGCTTCTCCCGAAGAAATATTGCAATGGTCTTACGGAGAAGTAACCAAGCCGGAAACGATTAATTACCGCACCCAGAAGCCGGAGAAAGAAGGACTTTTTTCAGAGTCCATTTTCGGGCCGACAAAGGACTGGGAATGTTATTGCGGAAAATACAGGAGAATCCGATACAAGGGCATTATCTGCGACCGTTGCGGCGTTGAAGTAACGAGGTCCATCGTTCGCCGTGAGCGTATGGGCCATATTAAGCTTGCGAGCCCGGTAGCTCATATTTGGTTTCTGCGCGGTGCCCCCTCCCGCATCGCCACCGTTCTTGACGTCTCGCTGCCCGACCTTGAGAGAGTTGTATACTTTGCCAGTTACATCGTGATGCGTGTAAACGAGGATTTAAAAGCCGAGGCAATGAAGAAGATGGAATCGGAACTGCGTTCACTACTTAAAGGCGCGGCTCAGGAAACGGAACGGGAAAGGATACGAGAGCAGCGCGAAAAAGAAAAAGAAAATCTGAAAAATCTTAAAAAATATCAGATACTCTCCGAGCTTGAGTTCCGGGATTTGTCTCTCAAATACGGCGAGGCTTTTGAAGCAGACATGGGGGCGGAGGCGATTAAAAAACTGCTGGAAGAAATTGATTTGGGGGAAGAAATCAAAAAGGGCGAGGAAAACTTGCTGGATACAGACAATCCTGTAACGGAAAAGAAAATCCTGCGCCGGCTGAAAATCTTCAAAAAAATGCTCCGCAACAGCATCCGTCCCGAATGGATGATTATAACGGTTCTGCCGATCATACCTCCCCTTTTGCGTCCTATGGTTCAGTTGGACGGCGGCCGTTACGCCACCTCCGACTTGAACGATCTCTATCGCCGCGTGATTAATAGAAACAACCGCCTAAAACACTTGGTTGAATTACATGCGCCCGAGGTCATCACTAAAAACGAAAAAAGAATGCTACAGGAAGCTGTAGACGCTTTGATTGATAACACAATGCGGCGCGGGCAAACTCTTGTTTCGGCATCAACCGGCCAAAAGCGCGCTCTTAAATCGCTAGCCGATATGCTGAAGGGGAAACAGGGGCGTTTCAGGCAAAACTTGCTCGGTAAGCGCGTTGACTATTCTGGACGAAGCGTCATTGTCATCGGCCCGAGCTTGAAATTAGGAGAATGCGGATTGCCCAAATATATGGCTCTTGAATTGTTCAAACCGTTTATAATCAACTTCCTTAAATCCAAGGGCCTTGCCCACAACATCCGCTCGGCCAATCACCTCATAGAACAGGAAGTGCCCGAAGTTTGGGAAGCTCTTGAATACGCGATTAAAGACAAACTGGTGCTGTTAAACCGCGCACCAACACTTCACAGATTGTCGGTGCAGGCGTTCAAGCCCGTACTGATTGAAGGAAAGGCGATAAAAATTCCGGCTCTCCCTACGCGCGCATTCAACGCCGACTTTGACGGCGACCAGATGGCTGTCCATTTGCCTCTTACAATTGAAGCCCAAAAAGAAGCCCGCGAATTGATGCTCTCAACCCACGGCATTTTGAAACCAGCGACAGGCGAACCGGTTGCCATTGCCACCAGAGACATCACCTTTGGCTGTTATTATATGACCAGTTTTGCCAAGGGGGCGAAGGGTGAAGGAAAAATATTCTCTTCCGAATCGGAAACAATGCTTGCTTATGATTACGGCCTGATCGATCTGCGGGCTAAAATAAAAGTCATTTTATCAAAAAAGGAAGTTCAAGGCCTGGAAAATAAGACAGACGGCAAACTGACAGAATCCTCCATAGGAAGAGTGATATTTAACCGTGCCCTGCCCGAAGATTATCCTTTTATTAACAAGACGCTGAATCAAACTGATTTGCGCAATATTGAGGCCGATATTCTCCATCGGTATGGCGAGGAACGCACCGTTGAGTTTTTGGACATTATCAAAGAGTACGGATTTCATTACGCCACGGTCTCGGGAGTATCATGGGGCATGGATGATTTGAGAATACCGCCTGCAAGAACCGAGCTCATATCAAAGGCCGAAGCCATCATTGAAGAAAACAAATCGCTCTACGAACAAGGATTGCTTACCGAATACGAAAGACGGTCAAAGGCGATTGAGGTCTGGACTATTACCAAATCAAAACTGGAAAAAATGGTAAGCGAGCAGTTTTCAGAAAATGACCCTGTGTTCATGATGGTGGACTCAAAAGCCAGAGGCAATTGGGGCACGGTTAACCAATTAGCCGGCATGCGCGGTCTGATGGTTAAGCCGGATGGCGAACTTATTGAAATGCCTGTGAAAAGTTGTTTCAAGCTCGGCCTTAATGTGTTGGAATATTTCATTTCCACCCATGGAGCGCGAAAGGGTTTAGTGGATACGGCCCTGAAGACCGCCACTGCTGGTTATCTTACCCGCCGCTTGGTTGATGTCGCCCAAGATGTCGTGGTCAAAGAAGAAGATTGTAAAGACAAAATTGGCCTTACTCTTTATGCCTCCGACGGCAAGGTAAGCGGCGAAAGTATCGGCAAGCGTCTTTATGGACGGATGGTGTTGGAAGAGATCAAAGACAAGGACGGCAATATTATCGCCAAGAAAAATCAACTTATAGACAGAGAGACATCAATAAAAATTGAACACGCGGGACCGGAAACCGTCAGAATAAGATCGCTGATATCCTGTAAAACAAAGGATGGGGTATGCCGCATGTGTTACGGCCATGATCTGTCAAAAAATAAACTGATTGAGATAGGACAGGCCGTAGGCATAGTTACGGCGCAAGCTATCGGCGAACCGGGGACTCAGCTGACGATGAGAACTTTCCACACCGGAGGCGTGGCCAGCGTCGGAGACATTACCATGGGTTTGCCGCGCGTTCAGGAAATATTTGAGGCCAGAACACCGACAACCAAGGCAATAATTTCAGAGATTGACGGCCAAGTTGTTTCCGTTGAAGAAAAGGGCCGACAAAGTTTGATTAAAATAAAATCTGATAAAGGAGAAGAGAGGGAATATTTGACCCTGCTCGGAAGTGTTCCACAAACAAGAGTTGGGGATTTGGTTACGGTAGGCCAACAACTTTCCGACGGCCACATTGACCTGAAAGAATTGTTCCACACCTCGGGCAGCGTTGAAATTGTAGCCCGTTACATTATCCGGGAAGTTCAAGGCATATACTTTGCGACCGGCGAAGGAATAAATGACAAGCATGTTGAATTGATTGTCAAACAAATGTTTTCCCGTGTCAGGGTTGACGATTCCGGAGATACCGACCTTCTGCCCGGCGATATTGTGGAAAAACGCACCGCTCTTGAAACTAATGAGAAGATTAAAAACGGGGGCGGCAAACCTGCAACCTTTAGTCAGCTGCTGCTTGGTATCACCAAAGTAGCGCTTTCAACTGAGAGCTTCCTTTCGGCTGCTTCGTTCCAAGAAACCGCGCGAGTCCTGATTGACGCGGCAATAGGCGGCAAAGATGATACTTTGCGCGGACTCAAAGAAAATGTCATCATCGGCCGGCTGATTCCGGCGGGGACGGGATACCAGGTAGTGGCAAAGGTGGGGAGTCCACCTGAAGAATAGGCGCTTCGCCAATCCCTCTCCCTCAATATTGATCCAGAATCTGACAAATGGGATAGCTCGTAACGCGGAATCCTTCGGAGCTTTCCCTCAACCACAACCCCGAGTCAATTGACTCGGGGTTGTCCCTTTCAGGGCTTCGGGTCTGCGGGACTCCGCTTTCCGCTACTCGCTATTCACCTCTGCCGAAGGCAGAGGATACCCATTTGTTACCAGATTCTTCCTCGATAATTTCGGGAGGGGGATTGGCTCGCTCTGGATTTTTGTTTTCCTTAAACAAAAAGGAGCTTTTTCAGGGCTCCATTAGACTGTGGCAATCGTGGCTTTGAGGTCGTCAATGCTTATGCTTATTTGGATGGTTGATCCATCCTTCAAAAGCTTTGTGGCGTCCGTCACTCCCACGACAACTACCTTATTATATTGACGCTCTTTCTTCATGGCCCACATTACTTGCTCGCGCAGTAGAATAGAGCCGTGGCCCAAAATCCCCCCCGTTTCAGTGATTATTCCAAGGCATCCCTGTTCCATCAAAGCTACATCATCGTATTCCGCTTTATCGCAGACAATAATCCAGCCTGACTCGCTCCTTCTCCAGCGATGAATAAACTGTGAGTACTCTTCGTACGGGCTGCCGCTAGGTGGCCGAATCGCTGCTTTTACCGTAAAAACAGAAGGTGCGTCCTTGCCCAATCCGGCAATTGAACCAACCAGCTCCATAATTTGCCTCCGTTTTTATGATAACACGCCTCCTAACAAAATGCAAGGGGCAGGCAAGCCGCGACCCCTCCCTAATTTTTCTCTATTATCTGCCGACTAGCAAATTGACGAGTTGAGCGTCATTGTTCAGCTGCAATTTGCGGGTCGCGAAGCAGGAATGGATAACCGCAAATTGCTAGGAACAATAGCTCAACGAGGAAAATTTGCAGGAAGGCATGATACGGAGAGAAAAATTGGGAGGGGTCGCGGTAATTTGTATTGCCCCAAAATCTGTTATAAAATCCCAGCATGCCTTTCCCCTCTTTTTTCAGAAAATTTGACTGGGTTCTGCTGGGAATTATCGTGGCCATTGTTGTTTTAGGTATTGCCACTTTTTGGGGCATCGGGGCAAAGTCCCACGATTTTGTACAACGGCAAATAATATTTCTGGCTATCGGGATAATAATTATGATCGCCGTCTCATTTTTTGACTATCGCATTTTCAAAAATTTCTCTTCCGCCTCAATCACCATATACCTGATAACAATCGTCTTGCTCTCTCTCGCCCTGGCATCAAAAGAGATCAGAGGCGTAAGTTCCTGGATAATCTTTAAAAACCTTACATTGGAACCGTCGGAGCTTGCCAAACTGGCGGTGCTCATATTGCTTGCGAAATATTTTTCCCAAAAACATGTGGAAATTTATCACGCTCCCCATATTTTGGCATCGGGTTTTTATGCTCTGATCCCGGCAGTGCTGACTTTCCTGCAACCGGCGCTGGGTTCAACTATAATATTCATCGTCTTGTGGATAGCCATGCTGCTGCTTGCCGGAATCAAACGCAAACACCTGCTGATTATTTTGATGGCGGGTTTGGTGCTTAGCTCTCTTGCCTGGTTTTTTGCGCTTAAACCGTATCAAAAAGACCGTATTGTTTCATTTATCAATCCCTACCTTGACCCGCGCGGGAGCGGTTATAATACCTTGCAGTCAAGAATCACTTTTGGCTCCGGCCAGCTGGCGGGAACCGTTTTAGATAAACAGAGGGCCTCTTCTCCAGTGCTCGTGCCAGAGCCGTATAACGATTTTGCTTTCTCCACTTTTGCAAGAAAGTTCGGCTTCGCAGGAGTAATGGTTTTGTTTTCTTTGCTTTTGGCGCTTATGTTCCGCATCGGTTCCATTGCGGCGAGAACGGATAATAATTTCGCCAAACTTTTTTCGCTTGGCTTTCTGGTTATAATTTTCGCTCACATTTTTATCAACGCGGGCATGAATTTGGGGATACTGCCTATTACCGGAATCCCCTTCTCATTCCTAAGTTATGGCGGGAGTCATTTGACGATGCTGATGGTAGGCTTGGGCATCGTGCAGAGCATAAAATTACACAGCCGAGGTTAAAAATTTCGTGGGCAATGACGAATTGACTAAATAAACATATTTCACTAGTATTAAGTTGGTTCTTTGAAGGGGGGGGATTTATGGCTAAGACAGCGATGGAATTCAATAGAAAAGCCAGCAAAGAGCTAAATCGTCTCGCCAGACAACTCGGAATTGACAAGTGTGAAGTAGTAAGATTGGCAATAACAACGTACAGTTGTATCGTAAGTGAATTGGCGAAAACAGAAAAAAATCTTGCAATCATAGGAAAAGATGGGAAGGCCGAGAAAATTATTACCGTCCCCGGTTTAAAAAACTAGAAAGAACGTGCGCAAAATGTGTAACCGCCCAACAGCGGTTTTCATTTTTAAAACTAGAAGCCGAGAACTAGAAACTATTTCAATACATCTGCTTGAACCTTTCCTGCCCGCCATACTGACGCAAAAAGTTTGAATTTTCAAAAACATCCGTATTCGCTTCGGCATCAACGCTAGTCACATTTCCGACAAATGGTACGTACCATGTTACTTCAAAACCCCGGCTCGTCTTGGCCAGAAAAGTATTAATTTCTGTTTGGCCAATCGCCAAGGGATTATTTCCCGAATCAAACAGAACCACCGAAACATCGACTTTATTCAAATCAAAATCTGAATTATTCAAAACTTCGCCCCCGACTTTGCCGAAAGCGCCGGGTTGCAAGATTTGAGTATAAGAAGAGTTCTTAACCACCAAATTCACGCCCGTTATCGCCAAGGAGCTAAGCTTCTGCCAATCCGCGCTTTTGATGGCAAAATCGGCGTGGTCGATTCGCTCCTGAAATTTCAGCGGCGAATCAATTACGTATTTTGTCTGCCCGGGGAGGATATAAAAGCTGCCGACCTTTTGGGAAATCTTTGCCCCGCTCGCATTGAAAAATGAGATTTCGTACTCAACGTCGGGAGAACCGTAGTCGGTATTTGAATTAGTAATTTTTGCCAAAAAATCATAGTCATTACTCTCAACATTTGACAGCCAGTGGTCAACAACTTGTATAGGCGCGAGATTTATTGTCGGATTGGGAGTTGGCGTGGGCGATGGCGAGCGGACTCCTCTATAAATCAAAAAGCCAAGTCCGCCGACAATCAGAAAAAAAATGACGGCGGCAAGCATTTGCTTTCTTTTTCTCTGTCCTTCTTCCATAAAGATAATTATATCCCGAACAAAGCAACAAAAAAAGCCCAATTAGGAACGGGCCTGTGTTAATGTAATCAAAAAACCATTAATCTGGCGACTACCTACTTTCGCAGACGGCTATGCCGACTACTATCATGGGCCTTGAAGGATTTCACTTCTGAGTTCGGCGTTGGAGACAACTGCTTGTCTCCAACCGGAAATTTAGGAAAATTTTATATAATTTTCCGTCAAGAATTTTCGCATGCCAAATGAGAAACCACGGGCATTGATGAAGCAAAATTAAAAGCAGTGAATTGGCGGCGACCTACTTTCGCATCATGCTGTGCACGATACTATCATGGGCCTTGGTGTATTTCACTTCTGTGTTCGGAATGGGAACAGGTGGAGCAACACCGGTATAGCCACCAAATCACTGCTTTTAACAGTGAGCGGAAAAATATTTTAAGGACTTAATCTTGTAAGGAATCGACGATCTATTAGTAGCGCTCGGCTCAACGCCTTGCGACGCTTACACCTGCGCCCTATCAACGTGGTAATCTCCCACGGATCTAAGAAGTCTAATCTTGGGGCCCGTTTCGCGCTTATATGCTTTCAGCGCTTATCGGAACCGAACATAGCTACCCAACGCTGCTTTTGGCAAAACAATTGGTAGACCAGAGGTTCGTTCATCCCGGTCCTCTCGTACTAGGGACAACCCCCCTCAAACTTCAACGCCCGCACCAGATAAGGACCAACCTGTCTCACGACGGTTTGAACCCAGCTCGCGTAGCTTTTTAATTGGCGAACAGCCAAACCCTTGGCAGCTTCTTCACCGCCAGGATAAGCCGAGCCGACATCGAGGTGCCGAACACTGCCGTCGCTATGGACGCTCGGGCAGTACTAGCCTGTTATCCCCGGAGTAGCTTTTATCTGATGATCTTCCGCGGTCCTACGACCAACGGTCGGTTCACTAAGTCCTGCTTTCGCACCTGCTCGACACATCCGTCTCGCAGTCAAGCTGGCTTATGCCTTTACACTATCGCTCCGATTTCCATCCGGAGCTAGCCAACCTTAATGAACGCCTCCGTTACTCTTTAGGAGGCAACAGCCCCAGTTAAACTACCCACCAGGCACTGTCTTGACGATACCCTAAAAAAATAAAAAACTCTCTCCACCTGAAAGATTACTATTTTTTACCCTTTTAGGGTATCGCCAGTTAGAATTACAAATCTTGAAAATGGGTGTTTCATTGGCGGCTCCACTCCGACCGAAATCGGGGCTTCAAAGCCTCCCCACTACGCTACGTATCAAGACTCGTAACCCAATACCAAGCTATAGTAAAGCTTCCGGGGTCTTTCCGTCTTGGTGCGGGTAGTCAGCATCTTTACTGACATTGCATTTTCACCGGGCTATTGGCTGAGACAGTCCCCCAGTCGTTCCGCTATTCATGCGCGTCTGAACTTACCAGACAAGGAATTTCGCTACCTTTGGACGATTATAGTTATCGCCGTCGTTCACTGGCGCTTCGGGCGTCAGCAGTACACATTGCTGCATACCACCTCCACCGTTAACGTTCCAGCACCGGACAAGCGTCACCCTGTATACAGCGCCTTTCGGCTTAGCACAGAGTTGTGTTTTTGATAAACAGTCGCCAGGGGTCGTTAGTTGCAGCCCCGCCATGGGCGGGGCAGGCCTTATACCGAAGGTACGGCCACTTTTTTGCCGAGTTCCTTAGCCAATAATCACCCGTTCGCCTTGGTGCACTTACACCAGCCTACCTGTTTCGGTTTTAGGTACGCTTTCAGCGCGAATAATTTTAGAAGTTTTTCTAGAGAGGCTCTTCGTCGGAATTCCCCGGTTACCCGAGATTTCTTCAAGTTCCGAATTCTGGCATTAAAGCCAGCCCCGCAGATTTTCTTTCGGGACAATTCTTGAACCCAAAGACGCAAATCCAATAACACGCTCCGACATTTTTCCTCTGTCACTTCGTCAATTCGCGCAGAAGGGCCGGAATATTAACCGGCTGTACATCGCGATCCCGCGCCCGCAGGCACGGTTACGCTTAGTAGCGCCTAACCCTCCGATGATTGACATCGCGGAGGAAACCTTAGGCTTTCGGCGGTCAGGGTTTTCACCTGACTTGCGGTTACTCATTCCAACATTCTCTCCTCTAAACGCTCCAGCATGCCTCGCGACACACCTTCGCTGCGTTTAAAGTGCTCCCCTACCGTACGGAAATTTCATTGAGGGTCCCAATGTAAAAATTGAGAGGATAGACCGGATCGCTAATTCCGGACTGTGGCTTGAGAGGCCACCGTCTTGCTTTTGACTATCTACCCTCAATGAAATCTCCGTACCCACGCATTCGGTACTATGCTTAGCCCCGAGAATCTTCGGCGCACCCTACCTCGCTGTGCCCGAAGGCACAGAATTGAGTAGTAAGCTATTACGCACTTTTTAAATGATGGCTGCTTCTAAGCCAACATCCTACCTGTCTAAGGCAGAGAACTTCCTTAAAACACTTAGCATAGATTTAGGGACCTTAAGCGGTGGTCAAACGGCTAATCCCGTCGCGACCGTGAAGCTTTGCCCCCACGGTCTCACTACCGGCAATTACGCCGCGGTATTCGTAGTTTGGTTGGTAAGCCTACCATTGCTGGCACGGCAAACCATCCAGAGCTCTACCCCCGCGACTACTTACCGGCGCTGCCCCTAAAGGCATTTCGGGGAGAACCAGCTATTACCAGGTTCGATAAGCTTTTCACTCCGACCCACAGCTCATCCGATGATATTGCGCTATCAACCAGTTCGGACCTCCAGTCCGATTTCTCGGACCTTCATCCTGGCCATGGGTAGCTCACCTGGCTTCGGGTCTTTTACAAGCGATTTACCCGCTCAAATTTTTAGGCTCTTTTTTATTAAGTCCAAAAAATTGAGCGGGTAATGCGCGCTTTTAACACTCGGTTTCCCTGTGGGTCCGCCCTCTCAGGCTTACCCATACCGCTTGTAAAAACTCGTTGGATCATTCTTCAATAGGCACACCGTCACCGAGCACATAATTGCTTACGTGCTCTGGCTCCGGCTCTTTGTAGGCATATGGTTTCAGTTCTATTTCACTCCCCTCACCGGGGTTCTTTTCACCTTTCCCTCACGGTACTGGTTCACTATCGATCACCAAAAGTATTTAGCCTTGGACCGTAGTAGGCCCGGATTCGCCACGGATAGTCTGCTCCATGGGTACTCAGGAAATAACACAA